>NZ_JBHZGM010000009.1:0-169843 GCF_043392685.1 Metapseudomonas phytobenefica
GCCTTCCGCTAGCACTTCCCCTTGCCGGGCGTGCAGAGGACTTCCACCTCCAAGTCGTCCAGTTCACCACCACAGTGAACCGAACAGCGCCAGTCACGGCGCTACGCGCCATGCCTGGCGCACCCATGAAAAAACCCGGCCAGGGCCGGGCTTATTCGAATCTTTCAACAGCTACTGGAACAGCGCATCGCTGGACAAGCCATTCTTCTCCAGGATTTCCCGAAGACGCTTCAGCGCTTCGACCTGGATCTGCCGTACCCGTTCGCGGGTCAGGCCGATCTCCTGGCCCACTTCCTCGAGTGTGCAACTCTCATGGCCACGCAGGCCGAATCTACGCACCACGACTTCACGCTGCTTGTCGGTCAGTTCGGACAGCCACTGATCGATGCTTTGCGAGAGGTCGTCATCCTGCAACAGCTCGCAGGGGTCGGTGGGACGATCGTCGGTCAGGGTGTCCAGCAAGGTCTTGTCGGAATCCGGGCCAAGGGAAACATCCACCGAAGTCACCCGCTCGTTGAGACCGAGCATGCGCTTGACCTCGTCCACCGGCTTTTCCAGCAGGTTGGCGATTTCTTCAGGCGAGGGCTCGTGATCCAGCTTGTGGGTCAATTCACGTGCAGCCCGCAGGTAGACGTTGAGCTCCTTGACCACATGGATCGGCAGGCGGATGGTCCGGGTCTGGTTCATGATGGCCCGTTCAATGGTCTGACGGATCCACCAGGTCGCATAGGTAGAGAATCGGAAGCCCCGCTCGGGATCGAACTTTTCAACCGCGCGAATCAGGCCGAGGTTACCCTCCTCGATCAGGTCGAGCAGCGACAGGCCGCGGTTGACGTAGCGTCGCGCGATCTTCACCACAAGGCGGAGGTTGCTTTCGATCATACGCTTGCGCCCGGCAGGATCACCGCGCTGCGCGAGGCGCGCGAAGTGCACTTCTTCTTCCGGGGTTAGCAGGGGGGAAAAGCCGATTTCGTTGAGGTAAAGCTGGGTCGCGTCAAGTGCGCGACTATAGTCGATGTACTTGTGCTGCTTGGGTGAGCTCGAATGCCGGGATTTCACGGTGGGCAGAGGCGCGTCGTTCTCCTCGCTCAACGCTTCATCCAGAATGACGCCTGGCTCAAGAATGAGCAGTTCGTCATCGACGTCAAACTCCGGCGCTTCTTTATTGAGTGCCATTGTTGTTGTCCCTTGCTGAGTTCGACAACAAGCCCCGGCGAAGCCTCATATCCCTGGCGCCGCCTGAGCCCGTCCTTACCACGTGGTGGAACGGGCTGGAAAACGGATCAACGACGTGGCAGGTATTGCAGCGGATCTACAGGTTTACCTTGACGGCGAATTTCAAAATGAAGCTTCACCCGGTCAGTTCCCGTTGAGCCCATCTCGGCAATTGTCTGCCCGACCTTGACCTGCTGTCCCTCCCGCACTAGCAACCTGCGGTTATGACCATAGGCGCTTACGTAGGTATCGCTGTGTTTGATGATGACCAATTCGCCGTAGCCCCGTAATCCACTTCCGGCATAAACAACTGATCCGTCTGACGCAGCCAAGACAGGCTGGCCTAATTCCCCAGCGATATCAATCCCTTTATTCAAACTGCCGTTTGACGAAAAACGCCCGATCAGAGGGCCGTTTGCGGGCCACACCCAACCGGCTGCAGAGCGCGAAATAGACGTGTTCGACGGAGTTGCTGGCGCGCTCACCACCGGTTTCGGCGCCGGCGTTTGAGGGCGGACGGCCGGTTGTTGCGTCTGCACAGGCGGGCGGGTCGAAATAGTGCTTCCAGTCCTTGGATTGGTCACCACAGGGGCGGCGGCAACCGCAGTCGGACGCGCCTTGCTCGGCTTTCCATCGAAACGGATGATCTGGCCTGGACGAATCACGTAGGGTGCAGGGATGCCATTGCGCGCGGCGAGGGCTTTCCAGTCCCAACCGAAGCGGAATGCGATGGAATAGAGGGTATCGCCACGCTGGACGCGGTACTGGCCACTGGTGACGGGTTTCCGTTGCTGCGCGGAGGTCGATCCCGAGTAATTGCGGTCGACCACGTTGACATTGCCCTTCTGAGTGCTGGAACAGCCGGCCAGCAGGATGCCCGCGGCGACCGCGGGCAACCAGGTGAGCCCATTCCCCATGCGAATCCACTGCCGAATGGCCATCAGGCTCACTCTAGTCCCCTTTACCAACATTCCAAGGTGTCATTTATTGTGCCGGAAATATCCGGACGAGCCAGCCGCCTGCCGCACAAAGTGCAGCAGGTGGACGACTTGGCGGTGCATCAGAAAGTTGCCCGCGATCCGGGTTCCCCGCTTGCGGATCAGGCCAGGGGCCCGCTCAGTAACGGAACGAATCGCACCGCATCGAGCACGTGGCGGGTGAAGCCCTGTTCTTCGCGAATGATCAGCATCAGTTGCTGGACGTCACCGGCGCCCACCGGAATCACCAGGCGCCCTCCCGGGGCCAACTGGTCCAGCAGGGCCTGGGGCACATCCGCAGCGGCAGCCGTGACAATGATGCCGTTGTAGGGCGCCAGCGCCGGCCAGCCTTCCCAACCATCGCCCCAGCGGAACACCACGTTGCGCAGGTTGAGTTCCGCCAGGCGCTCCTTGGCCTTGTCCTGCAGGACCTGGATGCGCTCCACGGAAAACACCCGCTCGACCAGCTGCGCAAGGATCGCGGTCTGGTAGCCCGAGCCGGTACCGATCTCCAGCACCTTGTCCAGCGGCCCCGCGGTCAGCAGCAACTCGGTCATCCGCGCAACCATGTAGGGTTGGGAAATGGTCTGGTTGTGCCCGATCGGCAGTGCGGTGTCTTCGTAGGCGCGATGGGCGAGTGCCTCATCGACGAACAAGTGGCGCGGTGTCCGGCGAATGGTTTCAAGCACGCGGGCGTTGGACAGCCCTTCTTCGTACAGGCGCTGGATAAGGCGCTCACGGGTGCGCTGGGAGGTCATGCCGATCCCGTGGCGCATCAGGTCGTCCTGTTCCCGGGACATCAGAGCAGGCCCTCCAACCAGCTGTCGAGACCCTGGAAGGCCTCGTTGAAAGTCCGATCGAGCTGCAGAGGCGTGATGGACACATAGCCCTGCATCACCGCATGGAAATCCGTGCCCGGACCGCCGTCTTCGGCGTCACCGGCCGCGGATATCCAGTATCCCTCCTTGCCCCGTGGATTGACCACCTTCACCGGAGCGGCCGCGCGCGCGCGATGGCCGAGACGGGTCAGCTGGATTCCCCGGATGCGTTCCAGCGGCAGGTTGGGAATGTTCACATTGAGCACGGTGCGCGGAGGCAGGTCGAGCCGATCATGGGCGGCCACCAGTCGGTGTGCGATGTAGGCAGCCGCGGGCAGGTTGTCCGCCTGGCGCGACAACAGCGAAAAGGCGAACGCCGGCAAGCCGAGGAAGCGCCCTTCCAGGGCGGCGGCCACGGTGCCCGAATAGAGCACGTCGTCCCCCAGGTTGGCGCCGAGGTTGATGCCCGACACCACCATATCCGGCAGCTCCTCGAGCAGGCCGTTGAGTCCGAGATGGACGCAATCGGTCGGCGTGCCGTTGAGGCTGATGAATCCGTTCTCCAGCGTGCTGGGGTGAAGCGGGCGGTCCAGGGTCAGGGAACTGCTGGCACCACTCTTGTCCTGGTCCGGTGCGATGACCACGCAATCGGCGTAATCCTTGAGCGCACCATGCAGAGCGGCGAGACCGGGTGCGTTCACCCCGTCGTCGTTGGAAATCAGAATGCGCATGGGTTTTCCGTCTGCCCTGCCGGCAGCAGATCGACGAGCTCACGCACCACTGCGGTGGCGAAGCATCCAGCCGGCAGGACGAATTCCAGTTGCAGAACGTCAGGCTCGGGATAATGCCACGTCAGATCGCCGATGGGGAGGCGCAGGATGCGCCGTTCGTGCGCCATTCCCGCTTCTGCCAGCCAGTGGCAAAGTGCCTTCTCGCCCGCGGTTACCGCCGCTTCCAGCGCATGGGCGTGTCCCTGGGCGGGTGAATCTCCCTCGCCCCAGAGCGGGCCGGTCGGGTGCAGGTCGAGCAGGGCGAGGCGCGGGTCATTGCACTCGGTCTCACCGGCCATGAAGAAGCTGCGGCTGTCGGTGAAGGCCAGCAGATCACCGACCTGGGCCTGGTTCCAGGTACCGGCAGCGATGCGCTCGGCCAGCACCCGGTTGAAGAGGAAACTGCGTCCGGCGGAGAGCAGGCGCGAACGCACATTGCGCTGTACCGGCAGCTCCTTGCGTTCAGCGAAGTGGCGGGCTTCGACCAGGTTGCCGCCGCCATGGCCGAAACGCTGCAGGCCGAAGTAGTTGGGTACCCCGGCCTCGGCCAGCCGCTTCAGGCGTGCGTCCAGCGCGCCCCGGTCGGCGACCAGGCGGGTCAGGCGCAGGGTGAAGCCGTTGGCGGAATGGGCGCCACGCTGCAGCTTGCGCTTGTGGCGGACGCTCTTGAGGATTCGCAGGCTGGCATTCTCGGCGGCAGACAGGTCCGGATCGGCCTTGCCCGGCAAGTGCAGGCTGAACCATTGACGGGTCAGTGCCTGGCGATCCTTGAGGCCGGCATAGCTGACCACCTTCAACGGCACACCGGCCGCACGGGCAATGCGCCGCGCGGCCTCCTCGGTGTTCAGCTCGCGCTTTTCCACCCAGAGCCAGAGGTGCTCGCCCTCGCCTTCCAGCGGGATATCCAGAACCTCGTCGACCTGGAAGTCCTCCGCCACGGCCTTCAGTTGCGCGTGTCCGAGGGCTTCGCCATGGGCACGCGGGCCCAGCAGTTCCAGTTCGGTCATGTGGGCAGCAGCAGGGCCACCGCATGCACGGCGATCCCCTCCTCGCGGCCGGTGAAACCGAGCTTTTCGGTGGTGGTCGCCTTGACGTTGACCTGGTCCGGTTCAACCTCCAGGTCAGCGGCGATGTTCGCGCGCATGGTCTCGATGTGCGGTGCCATCTTCGGCGCCTGGGCAACGATGGTCCCGTCGACATTGCCGACCTTCCAGCCCTTGGCCTTCACCAGGGACACCACATGGCGCAACAAAGCACGGCTGTTGGCGCCCTTGAACTGCGGGTCGGTATCCGGGAAGTGCTTGCCGATGTCGCCCAGCGCGGCAGCGCCCAGCAAGGCATCGGATAACGCATGCAGAAGCACGTCGCCATCGGAGTGGGCAACCAGTCCGAACTTATGGGGAATGCGCACGCCGCCCAGGGTGATGAAGTCGCCTTCGCCGAAGCGGTGTACGTCGTAGCCGTGGCCAATTCGCATAAAGAAGAACGCCCTGAAAAGTCAGGGCGTGATTCTACCTGCTTTAACCCTTCAGGGCCTCGGCGTGATGCTTCAGGTGGTCGCCGATGAAACTGGCGATGAAGTAGTAGCTGTGGTCGTAGCCCGGCTGCAGGCGCAGGGTCAGCGGATGCCCCGCTGCCTTGGCCGCAGCTTGCAGCGCTTCGGGCTTGAGCTGGGTGGCGAGGAAGTCATCGCGGTCGCCCTGGTCCACCAGGATCGGCAAGCGTTCGCTGGCCTCGGCGAGCAGCACGCTCGCATCCCATTCACGCCAACGGGCACGATCATCACCCAGGTAGCGGCTGAAGGCCTTTTCGCCCCAGGGACAAGCCATCGGGTTGCTGATCGGCGCGAATGCCGACAGCGACTGATAACGCCCCGGGTTGCGCAAGGCGCACACCAGCGCGCCGTGGCCGCCCATGGAGTGACCGCTGATGCCGCGCTTGCCGGAGACCGGGAAGTTGGCCTCGATCAGCGCCGGTAATTCGTGCACCACATAGTCGTACATACGGTAGTGGCGCGCGTAGGGCTCCTGGGTGGCGTTCAGGTAGAAACCCGCGCCCAGGCCGAAGTCCCAGGCATTGTCCGGGTCGCCGGGCACTTCGGCGCCACGGGGGCTGGTGTCCGGAGCGACGATGATCAGTCCGAGTTCCGCCGCCAGGCGCTGCGCACCGGCTTTCTGCATGAAGTTCTCGTCGGTGCAGGTCAGCCCCGACAGCCAGTAGAGCACTGGCAGCTTCGCACCCTGCTCCGCCTGGGGTGGCAGGTACACGGCGAACACCATGTCGCAGTTGAGACTGGTGGAGCGGTGGCGATAGCGCTTGTGCCAACCGCCGAAGCTCTTGTTGCTGGAAACGATTTCGAGGGTCATGGAGCGTTCTCCCCTGAGCCGGCCCGGCACCGGACGAAACGGTTCCGGGCTGGCAACCAGATCAAAAGTGGACGACCGAGCGAATGCTCTTGCCTTCGTGCATCAAGTCGAAGGCCTTGTTGATGTCTTCCAGACCCATGGTGTGAGTGATGAAGGTGTCCAGCGGAATCTCGCCTTTCTGCGCCTTCTCCACGTAGCTCGGCAGCTCGGTGCGGCCCTTCACGCCGCCGAAGGCCGAACCGCGCCAGACGCGGCCGGTCACCAGCTGGAACGGACGGGTCTTGATCTCGGCACCCGCCGGCGCCACACCGATGATCACGGATTCGCCCCAGCCTTTGTGGCAGCACTCGAGCGCGGCACGCATCAGGTCGACGTTGCCGACGCACTCGAAGCTGTAGTCGACGCCGCCATCGGTCATCTCGACGATGACGTCCTGGATGGGCTTGCTGTGTTCCTTCGGATTGACGAAGTCGGTGGCGCCCAGCTCGCGGGCCACGGTGAACTTCTCCGGATTGATGTCGACGGCGATGATGCGCGAAGCCTTCGCCATCTTCGCCCCGATGATCGCCGCCAGGCCGATGCCGCCCAGGCCGAAGATGGCCACGGTAGCGCCCTCTTCCACCTTGGCGGTGTTCAGCACGGCGCCGATGCCGGTGGTCACGCCGCAACCCAGCAGGCAGACTTTTTCCAGCGGTGCGTCCTTCGGAATCTTCGCCAGGGAGATTTCCGGCAGCACGGTGTACTCGGAGAAGGTCGAGCAGCCCATATAGTGGTAGATCGGCTGGCCGTTGTAGCTGAAGCGGGTAGTGCCATCGGGCATCAGGCCCTTGCCCTGGGTGGCGCGCACCGCCTGGCAGAGGTTGGTCTTGCCGGACTTGCAGAATTTGCACTCGCCACATTCTGCGGTGTACAGCGGGATCACGTGGTCGCCCACCTGCAGGGAGGTTACGCCCTCGCCCACTGCCTCGACGATGCCGCCGCCCTCGTGGCCGAGGATGCAGGGGAACACGCCCTCGGAATCCGCGCCGGACAGGGTGTAGGCATCGGTATGGCAGACGCCGGTGGCCACGATCCGCACCAGGACCTCGCCAGCCTTGGGCGGTGCAACGTCCACTTCGACGATCTGCAGCGGCTGGTTGGGCGCGAAGGCCACAGCGGCACGGGACTTGATCATGGTCATACTCCAGCTGATTGAGATGGCCAGGGAGTGTAGTGGAGCCGCCAATGGTAAATAATCCATGGCAAAGCAAAACATTCTTGCTATGGAGGGATAATCCATGAGTCGCTGGGAAGGCCTGGACGAGTTCGTTGCGGTTGCAGAGACAGGCCAGTTCACGGCTGCGGCGGAGCGTCTGGGCATCTCTTCGTCCCACGTCAGCCGACAGATCGCCCGGCTTGAAGAGCGCCTGCAGACGCGCCTGTTCTATCGCAGCACGCGCAAGGTGGCGCTTACCGAAGCCGGGCAGACCTTCCTGCAGCATTGCCAGCGCCTGATGGACGCCCGCGAGGAAGCGCTGCGCGCGGTCAGCGATCTCACCAGCGAGCCCAAGGGCCTGCTGCGCATGACCTGCGCGGTGGCCTATGGCGAGCGCTTCATCGTGCCGCTGGTGAATGAGTTCATGGCGCGACACCCGCAGTTGCGGGTAGAGATCGAACTGAGCAACCGCACCCTGGACCTGGTGCATGAAGGCCTCGACATGGCGATACGCCTGGGTCGCCTGCAGGACTCGCGATTGGTGGCGACGCGATTGGCGCCACGGGTCATGTACCTGTGCGCGGCGCCCGCCTACCTGGAACGCTATGGCCGCCCCCACAGCCTTTCGGAACTGGCCCGGCACAACTGCCTGGTCGGCAGCTCGGACCACTGGGACTTCTTGCAGCAGGGACGCGAGCACTCCATCCGCGTTCAGGGAAACTGGCGCTGCAACAGCGGCCAGGCAGTGCTGGATGCCGCCCTGCGGGGTTTCGGCCTGTGCCAGCTGCCGGATTACTACGTGCTGGAGCACCTGCAGAGCGGCGCCCTGGTGTCATTGCTGGAACAGCACCGCCCGCCGAACACCGCGGTCTGGGCACTTTATCCACAGCAACGGCACCTCTCACCCAAGGTGCGGCAGCTGGTGGATCTGTTGAAGGAAGGGCTGGCCCAGCGGCCGGAGTACGCAGCAGCTCAGCTGCGCGTCGACCAACGCTGACGCAGCCAGTCGAGGTCTTCAGGGCGAGTGATCTTGAGGTTGTCGGCGCGGCCTTCCACCAGCCTGGGGGCATTGCCGGCCCATTCCATGGCGGAGGCTTCGTCGGTGATGGCGACACCCGCCACCAAGGCATCGGCCAATGCGCGGTGCAGTGCGCCGAAGCGGAACATCTGTGGCGTGTAGGCCTGCCAGATCAGGCTGCGATCGACGGTTTCCGCCACACGCCCGTCTGCGCCGACGCGCTTCAAGGTATCCCGTGCGGGAACGGCCAGCAGGCCGCCCACCGGGTCATCGGACAGTTCGGCCAGCAACAGGTCGAGGTCGAATCGCGACAAGTTCGGCCGCGCCGCATCGTGCACCAGCACCCAGTCGTGCGCTCGGGCACCGTGTTCGGCCAGGCGCAGCAGGGCACTGAGTACTGAGTCCGCACGCTCCTTGCCACCGTCGGCGCGGATGATGCGCTCGTCATTGGCACAGGGCAGCGCCGGCCAGTAGGGGTCATCCACCGAAAGGCTGATCACCAGCCCCTTGAGTTGCGGATGGTCGAGGAAACAATCGAGGCTGTGCTCGAGGATGGTGCGCCCGGCGAGCTCAAGGTACTGCTTGGGACGGTCGGCGCGCATGCGGGCACCGACGCCGGCGGCGGGGATCACCGCCCAGAAGAAGGGAATATCGGCCTGGTTCATTCGGCAATCTGGTAGAGGGTTTCGCCTTCCTTGACCATGCCCAGTTCGTGACGGGCACGTTCCTCGACGGTTTCCATCCCCTTTTTCAGCTCCATCACTTCCGCTTCGAGGATACGGTTGCGCTCCAGCAGGCGCTCGTTCTCGCCTTGCTGCTCGGCGATCTGCCGTTGCAGGTCCTGGACTTGCGCCAGGCTGCCGTCGCCCACCCACAGGCGATACTGCAGGCCAGCCAGCAGCAGGATCAGGACAACGAACAACCAGTAAGTGTTAGGGCGAGTCATTTTGCCAGGGAGTATCCATGCGAAAAGGGCAGCTTGCGCTGCCCTTTTACCATTCCTGAACGGATTACGTCGCTGCCGCGCGGCGGGAGACGACCGGCCAGGAGAAATCAGGTATGGCTGCGAAGTTTACATGAAGTAAAGGTGCATTCAGCGCCTGATTTCAACGTGGATCCGCTGAGACTTGCTCACGATCGAACGAGCTAGAGAAAAACAAGGCGAGAATGGCTGAGGGCGCGGAGTTTACAAGCTGTAAATGAGCAAGCCCGAAGCCATTCTCAACGCAGTTATTTCGACGCGCAGCCGATCGTAGCCAGTCTCTTAGCCGCGAAACTCGGCACGACCGCGGTACGGAGCCTTCTCGCCCAGCTGCTCTTCGATACGCAGCAGCTGGTTGTACTTGGATACGCGGTCGGAACGGCACAGGGAGCCGGTCTTGATCTGGCCGGCGGCGGTGCCTACAGCCAGGTCGGCGATGGTGCTGTCCTCGGTCTCGCCGGAACGGTGGGAGATCACCGCGGTGTAGCCGGCAGCCTTGGCCATCTGGATCGCTTCCAGGGTTTCGGTCAGGGAGCCGATCTGGTTGAACTTGATCAGGATCGAGTTGGCGATGCTCTTCTCGATGCCTTCCTTGAGGATCTTGGTGTTGGTCACGAACAGGTCGTCACCGACCAGTTGAACCTTGGCGCCGATCTTCTCGGTCAGGCCTTTCCAGCCGGCCCAGTCGGACTCGTCCATGCCGTCTTCGATGGAGATGATCGGATAGCGCTGGGTCAGGCCGGCCAGGTAGTCGGCGAAACCGGCGGCGTCGAACGCCTTGCCTTCACCGGACAGTTCGTACTTGCCATCCTTGAAGAATTCGCTGGAAGCGCAGTCCAGGGCCAGGGTCACGTCGGTGCCCAGCTTATAGCCGGCGTTGGCAACGGCTTCGGCGATGGCGGCCAGGGCGTCTTCGTTGGAAGCCAGGTTCGGGGCGAAACCACCCTCGTCACCGACTGCGGTGTTCAGGCCACGGGCCTTCAGTACGGCTTTGAGGTGGTGGAAAATCTCGGCGCCCATGCGCAGGGCGTCGGCGAAGTTCTTGGCGCCAACCGGCTGCACCATGAACTCCTGGATGTCGACGTTGTTATCGGCGTGCTCGCCACCGTTGATGATGTTCATCATCGGTACCGGCATGGAGTACTGGCCGGGGGTGCCGTTCAGGTCGGCGATGTGGGCATAGAGCGGTACGCCCTTGGCCTGCGCAGCGGCCTTGGCGGCAGCCAGGGACACGGCGAGGATGGCGTTGGCGCCCAGCTTGGCCTTGTTCTCGGTACCGTCCAGCTCGATCATCGCGCGGTCCAGAGCTTTCTGGTCAGCAGCGTCCTTGCCCAGCAGCAGGTCGCGGATCGGGCCGTTGATGTTGGCCACGGCCTTCAGAACGCCCTTGCCCAGGTAACGGCTCTTGTCGCCATCACGCAGTTCCAGTGCCTCGCGGGAACCGGTGGAAGCACCGGACGGCGCGCAAGCGCTGCCTACGATGCCGTTCTCGAGGATCACATCGGCTTCCACGGTGGGGTTGCCGCGGGAGTCCAGAACCTCGCGGCCCTTGATGTCGACGATCTTTGCCATTGTTATTAGCACTCCAAAAGTTGACGAAAACGCTCAGCAGAAAGTGAGGCGACTCGCCGGGTCTCGGGGTCGGCCGACCCGGCGAATGTCCTGACCAATCGGTCAGATTGTGCCCACGCGGCACTTTACCGGAGAACGGCCGGTTCAGGCAGTCTCGATTGGCGGAAAACTCTTGACCAGCTCGTCCAGCTGCTTGAGCTGGGACAGGAAGGGTTCGAGTTTGTTCAGGCGCAGGGCACACGGGCCATCGCACTTGGCGTTGTCCGGGTCCGGATGGGCCTCGAGGAAAAGGCCTGCCAGGCCTTGGCTCATGCCGGCCTTGGCCAGGTCGGTGACCTGGGCACGGCGGCCGCCAGCGGAGTCGGCACGACCGCCCGGCATCTGCAGGGCGTGGGTGACGTCGAAGAATACCGGGTACTCGAACTGCTTCATGATGCCGAAGCCGAGCATGTCCACGACTAGGTTGTTGTAACCGAAGGACGAACCGCGCTCGCAGAGGATAAGGCGATCATTGCCGGCCTCCTCGCACTTGGTGAGGATGTGCTTCATCTCCTGGGGCGCGAGGAACTGGGCCTTCTTGATGTTGATCACCGCACCGGTCCTGGCCATGGCGACCACGAGATCGGTCTGGCGGGACAGGAAGGCCGGTAGTTGGATGATGTCGCACACCTCGGCCACCGGAGCCGCCTGATAGGACTCGTGGACGTCGGTGATCACCGGCACGCCGAAGGTCTTCTTCACTTCCTCGAATATCTTCATGCCCTCTTCCAGGCCCGGGCCACGGAAGGAGTTGATCGAGGAGCGATTGGCCTTGTCGAAGCTGGCCTTGAATACGTAGGGGATGCCGAGCTTCTCGGTCACCCGTACGTATTCCTCGCAGACCTTCAGTGCCAGGTCGCGGGACTCCAGCACGTTCATGCCGCCGAACAGCACGAACGGCTTGTCGTTGGCGATATCGATGTTGCCGACGCGGACGATCTTCTGCGCCATGGCTCAGGCCTTCTTCGCTTTCTGCGCCAGGGCGGCGTTGACGAAGCCACTGAACAGCGGGTGGCCATCACGCGGGGTGGAGGTGAATTCCGGGTGGAACTGGCAAGCCACGAACCACGGGTGATCCGGAACCTCAACCACCTCGACCAGCGCACCGTCGCCGGAGCGGCCGGTGACTTTCAGGCCGGCTTCCTGCAGCTGCGGCAGCAGGTTGTTGTTCACTTCATAGCGGTGGCGATGGCGCTCGACGATCTCGTCCTTGCCATAGCAATCGTGTACCCGCGAACTGTTCTCCAGCTGGCAGGCTTGGGCGCCGAGGCGCATGGTGCCGCCCAGGTCGGAGGCTTCGGTACGGATTTCGGTAGCGCCGGTGGCGTCCTGCCACTCGGTGATCAGGCCCACGACCGGGTGGCCGCTGGACTTGTCGAATTCGGTGGAGTTGGCGTCGGACCAGCCCAGTACGTTACGGGCGTACTCGATCACCGCCACCTGCATGCCGAGGCAGATGCCGAGGTAGGGGATCTTGTTCTCGCGGGCGTAGCGCACGGTGGAGATCTTGCCTTCCACGCCGCGCAGGCCGAAGCCGCCCGGAACGAGGATGGCGTCGACGCCTTCGAGCAGGCCGGTGCCCTGGGTCTCGATGTCTTCGGAGTCGATGTAGCGCAGGTTGACCTTGGTACGGTTCTGGATGCCGGCATGGCTCATCGCTTCGATCAGCGACTTGTAAGCGTCCAGCAGCTCCATGTACTTGCCGACCATGGCGATGGTGACTTCCTTCTCGGGATTCAGCTTGGCGTCCACCACGCGGTCCCACTCGGAGAGGTCGGCGCTGCCGCATTGCAGGCCGAAGCGCTCGACGACGATGTCGTCCAGGCCCTGGGCGTGCAGTACGGAGGGGATCTTGTAGATGGTGTCGACGTCCTGCAGGGCGATCACCGCGCGCTCTTCCACGTTGGTGAACAGCGCGATCTTGCGACGGGAGGACAGGTCGACCTCATGGTCGGAACGGCAGATCAGCACGTCGGGCTGCAGGCCGATGGAGCGCAGCTCCTTCACCGAGTGCTGGGTCGGCTTGGTCTTGGTCTCACCGGCGGTGGCGATGTAGGGCACCAGGGTCAGGTGCATCAGCATGGCGCGCTTGGCGCCCACTTCCACGCGCAGCTGGCGGATGGCTTCGAGGAAGGGCTGGGACTCGATGTCACCGACGGTACCGCCGATTTCCACCAGGGCCACGTCCGCACCAGCGGCGCCCTTGATGATGCGGTGCTTGATCTCGTCGGTGATGTGCGGGATCACCTGGATGGTGGCGCCCAGATAATCACCACGGCGCTCCTTGCGCAGCACATCGGCGTAGACGCGGCCGGTGGTGAAGTTGTTGTTCTGGGTCATGGTGGTGCGCACGAAGCGCTCGTAGTGGCCCAGGTCGAGGTCGGTCTCGGCGCCGTCCTCGGTCACGAAGACCTCACCGTGCTGGAAGGGGCTCATGGTGCCCGGATCCACGTTGATGTACGGATCCAGCTTGAGCATGGTGACCTTCAGCCCCCGCGCTTCCAGAATGGCGGCCAAGGATGCCGAGGCGATGCCTTTCCCCAATGAAGAAACAACACCACCCGTGACGAAGATGTAGCGCGTCATGAAAAACCCTAGAAGTCTGCGTTTAGGCGGAAAGCCGCCGGGGAAAGCGATGAAGGGCTATGGCCTTCAACCATGGAGCGCCACTGGGCGCTGCTTCAAAAGCAACAACCGCCGACTCCGAAGGAATCAGCGGAAGCTATGTAAGACGGGAGCGTAGTCTACCGGAAAGACCCTATCAGCTCAAACCTTGGTCATTCGTCGGCGGCCTCCAGCGCAGCCGCCAGTTGCCCGCGGGCGGACCATCCAGGCCGGGAAGATTGGCGATGGCCTGCAGATCGCCGTCCACCAGCAGCAGCGGCAATCGGCCGCGGACAAAAGCCGGCACGCGGGATTCATTGAGCAGACGCTTGAGATCACGACGCCCCCGCCCCGCCACGGCCAGTACCTCGCCGCCCTGGCGATAGCGGACCTCGAGCCTGCCGGCAGGCGGCACTCCGTCGATTTCCAGCCGGCCGTTGCCGGGCAGCTCAAGCGGCCGCGCGGGGTCAGGCCAGGCGAGGTTCGAAACCGGCGCAGCGAGCCAGTCGCCGGACAACCACCACAACCGTCCGTCGGCACGCTGCAGCTCGCCACTGGCCAGACGCCAGACCGGCCTCGCATCGACCGCCGCATCCCGCAGGTCTTCCCACCCGGCCCAATGGTCGCTGTCGGGCAACTGCGTCAGTGACGCCAGCCAGAAACGCAGTGCATTGCGCTGCCGGGCAGGCGAGAGCGACGCGAGCGCTCGCAGCTCCAGGGACAGCAGGGGCAGCCAGGGAAATTCGCTGACGCCCGATGCCCTGTCGAGATCGGCCCGTGCCAGTTCGCCCAGCAGGCTTTCCGCTTCCGCCATGTGCTCGGCGCTGCGCGCGAGGCTTTCTACAGCCCCGGGCCAGCGCCTCTGCAACACCGGGAAGACCTGGTGACGGAGAAAATTCCGCGCGAGCGAAGTGTCGGCGTTGCTCGGATCCTCCACCCAGGTGAGGCCTTCCGTGCGGGCGAAGGTCTCCAGTTCCGAACGGGAAAACTGCAGGAATGGCCTGGCCAGGACGCCCGCGCCCAGGGGGCGGCTTTCCGGCATGCCCGCCAGACCGCGCACGCCCGCCCCGCGCAACAGGCGGAAGAGCAGCGTTTCCGCCTGGTCGTCACGATGCTGGGCGCTCAACAGCACTTCCCCCGCCCCCAGCTGATGGCCGAAGGCGGCGTAGCGGGCATCCCGGGCAGCCCTTTCCAGGCTGGGGCCGGAGTCGACCTTCACCCGCAGCACTTGCAGCGGCACTCCCAGTTCGTCGCAGACCCGCTGGCAATGCCCGGGCCAGGCATCAGCCGCAGGCTGCAGGCCGTGATGGATATGGATGGCGGAAATCGGAGGTAGGGCTTCGCGACGGGCGATATGCACCAGTAGATGAAGCAATACGCTGGAGTCGAGCCCGCCGGAGTAGGCGACGCGCCAGGCCGGCGCATCGCGCCAAGGGGCCAGGGCAGTCAGAAGGCGGGACTCGAGAGACATGGTGCGGCTCAAAAAAATCGGGCCCCAAGCATAAAGCCGGGGCCCGATCTTTACAGCGTCTGGCGGGATCAGGCTACGCCGTAGCTCATCAGGCGGTCATAACGACGCGCCAGCAGATCCTCGTTGCTGAGTTTCTGCAGGGTGCTGAGCTGCTCGGAAAGTTCCTTGCGGATCGACTCGGCGGCAGCGGCCGGATCGCGATGGGCGCCGCCCAGGGGCTCGGCGATCACCTTGTCGACGATACCCAGGCCCTTCAAGCGCTCGGCAGTGATGCCCATGGCTTCGGCAGCATCCGGCGCCTTCTCGGCAGTTTTCCACAGGATCGAGGCACAGCCTTCCGGCGAGATCACCGAGTAGGTGGAGTACTGCAGCATGTTCAGGCGGTCGCAAACGCCAATCGCCAGGGCGCCGCCGGAACCGCCTTCACCGATCACGGTGGCGATGATCGGTGTCTTCAGGCGAGCCATGACGCGCAGGTTCCAGGCGATGGCTTCGCTCTGGCCGCGTTCCTCGGCGTCGATGCCCGGGTAGGCACCGGGGGTGTCGATGAAGGTGAGGATCGGCAACTTGAAGCGTTCGGCCATTTCCATCAGCCGGCAGGCCTTGCGATAGCCTTCGGGGCGCGGCATGCCGAAGTTGCGGCGAACCTTCTCGCGTACGTCACGGCCCTTCTGGTGACCGATGACCATCACCGGCTGGTCGTTCAGGCGGGCAATGCCGCCGACGATGGCCGCGTCATCGGAGAAGTGACGGTCACCGTGCAGTTCGTCGAACTCGGTGAAGATGTGCTCGATGTAATCGAGGGTGTAGGGCCGGCGCGGGTGGCGTGCCAGTTGGGCAATCTGCCAGCTGGACAGGTTGCCGAAGATGCTCTCGGTGAGCGCGCTGCTCTTTTCCTGCAGGCGAGAGATCTCGTCAGTGATGTTCAGGGCGTTGTCGTTACCGACCAGACGCAGCTCCTCGATCTTGGCTTGCAGATCGGCGATGGGCTGTTCGAAATCCAGAAAGTTCGGGTTCATAGGCTTCCGTCGTGCGCTTGGGGCCAGGCGGCTGGTTCCATTTGGCGCCCTACCTTTAAGAGATCGGGCGCGTTCGGGTCGAGATCAAATCGAAATCGGGCCGGTGCGGGCGTGACAGCACGTTCGCATCAGCGGTAGTGCAGGAAGACGTTGTCGCGCCCGAACTGGTCACGCAATGCCTGAATCAAAGCGTCAGCCGGTGCGATTCGCCAGTCATCGCCGAACTGCAGCAGGGCTTTTGCGTCGTTGCCGCTGTAGTCCAGGGTCAGGGGGCAGGACCCGCGATGGCGGCCGCACAGTTCGGCCAGCCAGCGCAGGCGATCGCCTTGCAGGGCGCTGAAGTCCACCTTCATCCGCAGGCTTTCCGCCAGACCGGTGCGGGCTTCCTCCAGGCTCAGCACGCGCTTGGCGCGCAGGCGCAGGCCGCCGGAGAAGTCGTCGTGGCTCACCTCGCCCTCCACCACCACCATGGCGTCGGTCTGCAACAGGCCGCTGGCCGCGTTGAAGGCATCGGCAAACAGCGAGGCTTCGATACGTCCGGAACGGTCGTCGAGGGTGATGAAGCCCATCTTGTCGCCCTTCTTGTTCTTCATCACCCGCAGGTTGACGATCAGGCCGGCGATGATCTGGATGTCCCGTGCCGGCTTCAGCTCAACGATGCGCTGGCGCGCAAAGCGGCGGATCTCGCCCTCGTATTCGTCGATCGGGTGGCCGGTGAGGTACAGGCCCAGGGTGTCCTTCTCGCCCTTCAGGCGCTCCTTGAGGGACATTTCCTTGGCCTTGCGGTGATTGGCGTAGACATCCGCCTCCGGCTCGGCGAACAGGCCGCCGAACAGGTCCATGTGGCCGCTGTCATGACTGCGGGCAGTCTGTTCCGCGGCCTGGATGGCTTCTTCCATGGCGGCCAGCAGTACTGCGCGGTTGGCGTCGATACCTGCCTGGTAGGCCTTGGGCTCGTTGCTGAAGAACGGACCGAGACGATCCAGCGCGCCGCAGCGGATCAGGGCTTCCAGGGTGCGCTTGTTGATGCGCTTGAGATCGACGCGGTTGCAGAAGTCGAACAAATCCTTGAAGGGTCCGCCTTCGGCACGGCACTCGGTGATGGCCTCGACCGGCCCCTCGCCCACGCCCTTGATCGCACCCAGGCCGTAAACGATCTGGCCGTCATCATCCACGGTGAAGCGGTACTCGGAGTTGTTCACATCCGGGGCGACGATGCGCAGCTTCATGTTCCGGCACTCTTCGATCAGCGTCACCACCTTGTCGGTGTTGTGCATATCCGCGGTGAGTACCGCGGCCATGAAGGGCGCCGGGAAGTGTGCCTTGAGCCAGGCGGTCTGGTAGGAAACCCAGCCATAGGCGGCGGAGTGGGACTTGTTGAAACCGTAGCCGGCGAACTTTTCCACCAGGTCGAAGATGTTGCCCGACAACTCGGGATCGATACCGTTGCGGGAACAGCCTTCGATGAAGCCTCCCCGCTGCTTGGCCATTTCCTCGGGCTTCTTCTTGCCCATGGCGCGGCGCAGCATGTCGGCACCGCCGAGGGTGTAGCCGGCCATCACCTGGGCGATCTGCATCACCTGTTCCTGGTACAGGATGATGCCGTAGGTGGGCTTGAGCACCGGCTCGAGGCCTGCGTACTGGTAATCCGGGTGCGGGTAGGAAAGCTCCGCGCGACCGTGCTTGCGGTTGATGAAGTCGTCCACCATGCCCGACTGCAGCGGCCCCGGGCGGAACAGCGCCACCAGAGCGATCATGTCTTCCAGGCAGTCCGGCTTGAGCTTCTTGATCAGCTCCTTCATGCCGCGGGATTCGAGCTGGAAGACCGCGGTGGTCTCCGCCTTCTGCAGCATGTCGTAGGTTTTCTTGTCATCCAGGGGGATGCGGTCGATGTCCACCGGCGGCAGGCCCTGCTTCTCCTGCTCGCGGTTGATCATCTCCATGGCCCACTTGATGATCGTCAGGGTACGCAGGCCGAGGAAGTCGAACTTCACCAGGCCGGCGGCCTCCACGTCGTCCTTGTCGAACTGGGTCACCAGGCCGGCGCCCTCTTCGTCACAGGCGATCGGCGAGAAGTCGGTCAGCTTGGTCGGTGCGATCACCACGCCACCGGCGTGCTTGCCGGTACCCCGGGTGATGCCTTCCAGCTTCAGGGCCATGTCCCAGATTTCCTGGGCTTCCTCGTCGGACTTGAGGAAATCACGCAGCGCCTCTTCCTGGTTGTAGGCCGCCTCCAGGGTCATGCCGACTTCGAAGGGGATCATCTTCGACAGGCGATCAGCCAGGCCGTAGGACTTGCCCTGCACCCGGGCGACGTCGCGCACCACCGCCTTGGCCGCCATGGAGCCGAAGGTGATGATCTGGCTCACCGCGTTGCGCCCGTACTTGTCGGCCACGTAATCGATCACCCGGTCGCGGCCGTCCATGCAGAAGTCGACGTCGAAGTCGGGCATGGATACCCGCTCGGGGTTGAGGAATCGCTCGAACAGCAGATCATAGGCCAGCGGGTCGAGGTCGGTAATCTTCAGCACATAAGCCACTAGCGAGCCGGCACCCGAGCCCCGCCCCGGCCCCACCGGCACGCCGTTGTTCTTGGCCCACTGGATGAAGTCCGCAACGATCAGGAAGTAACCGGGGAAGCCCATCTGGATGATGGTGCCCAGCTCGAATTCCAGGCGATCGACGTAGGCCTGCCGCTTCGCTTCGTAGTCAGGCGTGCTGTCCTTTGGCAGGAGCACGGCCAGACGCTCTTCCAGCCCCTCGTAGGAGGCATGGCGCAGGTAGTCGTCTATGCCCATGCCGTTGGGCGTGGGAAAGTCGGGCAGGAAGTGCTTGCCCAGCTGGACCTCGATATTGCAGCGCTTGGCAATCTCGACGGTGTTTTCCAGGGCCTCGGGGATGTCGGCGAACAGCTCGGCCATTTCCGCCGGGGACTTGAGGTACTGCTGATCGGAATAGTTGCGCGGGCGGCGCGGGTCATCCAGGACCCGGCCTTCGCCGATGCACACACGGGTTTCGTGAGCCTCGAAGTCGTCGGGCTTGATGAAGCGCACGTCGTTGGTGGCCACCAGTGGCGCGCCGCAACGATCGGCCAGGGCAACCGCCGCATGGACGTGCTCTTCGTCGTTGACCCGTGCGGTGCGCTGCAGCTCCAGGTAGAAACGGTCGGGGAACACGGCCTGCCACTCGGCCAGCAAGGCTTCGGCGCCGGCCTGGTCACCGCTGAGCAGGGCCATGCCGATCTCCCCTTCCTTGGCGCCGGACAAGGCGATCAGGCCTTCGGCCGCCTCCTTCACCCACTCGCGCTGGATGATCACCAGGCCGTTGCTCTGGCCTTCTGACCAGCCGCGGGAAACCAGCTCGGTGAGATTGCGATAGCCCTTGGCATTCATCACCAGGAGGGTCATGCGGCTCAGGGGGCCGTCCTCGACAGGGCTGTCGAGCCAGATATCGGCGCCGCAGATGGGCTTGATGCCGCCGCCCATGGCGGCCTTGTAGAACTTCACCAGCGAGCACATGTTGCTCTGGTCGGTGATCGCCACCGCCGGCATGCCCGCTCCCGCCACAGCCTTGACCAGTGGCTTGACCCGCACCAGGCCGTCTACCAGGGAGTATTCGGAATGCAGACGCAGATGGACGAAGGAAACGGTCATGGAAGTCCTATGCAAAACGCGAAAACGACAGGGCCCGGATTGTACCGGGCCCTCGGACAAAGCTACAGGCTTGGGGCAAGCTCGCGGACAGGAGCGACGAAGGGACTCAGCGAGTGCCCTCGATCAGCTCCCTGACCGGGCCAAAGGAGCGGCGGTGTATGGGGGTCGGCCCCAGGCGGCGCAGGGCCTCCAGATGGACGGCGGTGGGATAGCCCTTGTGCCCGGCGATGCCATAACCGGGGTAGATCGAATCCAGCTCGGCCATTTCCCGATCACGGCTGACCTTGGCCAGGATGGAAGCCGCAGCGATGGCCGGTACCTGGCTATCTCCCTTGACCACCGGAGCGCTGGGCACCTTGAGCTTGGGGCAGCGGTTGCCATCGATCAGCGCCAGCTTCGGCGTCACGCTGAGCCCCTCCACCGCACGCTGCATCGCCAGCATGGTGGCATGCAGGATGTTCAGCTGATCGATCTCCTCCACCTCGGCACGGGCGATGCACCAGGCAAGGGCCTTCTCGCGGATTTCGTCGAACAGCGCATCGCGGCGCGCTTCCGAGAGCTTCTTCGAATCGTTCAGGCCGAGGATCGGCCGCGCCGGGTCGAGGATGACCGCAGCGGTCACCACCGGACCACAGAGCGGGCCACGGCCGACTTCGTCGACGCCGGCCACCAGCTCTTCCACCAGGCTGAAATCCAGACCGAGCTGCATCAGGGCACTCCAATTAATTGCAGGATGGCGTCAGCCGCCTGACGCGACGCGTCCTGGCGCAGCGAGCGGTGAATGACATCGAAGCCGTGGGTCTGTACCTCGCCGTCATCCAGCAGCGGAGAGACGGTCTGTGCCAGGGCCTCTGGGGTCGCTGCGTCCTGCAGCAACTCAGGCACGAGCAGGCGCTGGGCCAACAGGTTAGGGAGAGACACGTAAGGGGTCTTCACCAGACGCCGGAGGATCCGATAGGTGAGCGGCGCCACCTTGTAGGCCACCACCATCGGACGCTTGTAAAGGAGCGCTTCCAGCGTCGCGGTGCCAGACGCGATCAGCACCGCGTCGCAGGCGGCCAGGGCCTCGTGTGAGCGCCCATCCAGTAGTTTCAGGGGAAGGTCGCGGCCAGCCACCATTGCCTCGACCTGTTCGCGCCGCTCCGGGCTCGCGCAAGGCAGGACGAATCGGATGCCCGGCCGGATCGAGCGCAGGCGCTCGGCGGCATCGAGGAACAGGGCCCCGAGTTTACCGACCTCACCGCCCCGACTGCCCGGCAACAGCGCTACCACAGGAGAGTCTTCGGGCAGGTCGAGCCGCCCCCGCGCCAGGGCGCGATCCGCTTCAAGCGGAATGGCATCGGCTAGCGGATGGCCGACGAAGCGCACCGGCACGCCGTGCTCTTCATAGAAACGCGCCTCGAAGGGGAAGAGCGTGAGCATCAGGTCGCAGCCTTCGCGGATCTTCAGCACGCGCTTCTGCCGCCAGGCCCAGACCGAGGGGCTGACGTAATGCACGGTCTTGATCCCGGCCCGGCGCAACTTGAGCTCGACCCCGAGGTTGAAGTCCGGTGCGTCGATGCCGATGAAGACGTCGGGGCGTTCGTCGATCAGGGTCTGGATCAGCCGCTTGCGCCGACGCAGCAGCTCCGGAAGGCGACCGAGCACCTCCACCAGGCCCATGACCGCCAGGCGCTCCATGGGGAAATAGGATTGCAGCCCTTCGGCCTGCATGCGCGGGCCGCCAACGCCGATGAACTGGACGTCGGGATGGCGCGCCTTGAGCGCCTGCATCAGGGTAGAGCCGAGGATATCGCCGGACGCCTCGCCGGCAACCAGCGCGATGCGCAGGGGACGATTCATGATCTCAGCGGGTGATGCCGCGGGTCGAGGACTGGATGGAGTTGCGGAAAACGGCAACTTCCGGGAACTGGGCAGCGGATTCGGCCAGCTCGGCCAGTGCCTGCTCCACGGTCAGCCCCTGGCGATAGACCACCTTGTAGGCGCGACGCAGGGCCGCGATAGCCTCCGCGCTGAAACCGCGACGGCGCATGCCCTCGAAGTTCATGCTGCGGGCCTCGGCCGGGTTGCCGAAGACGGTGACGTAGGCCGGTACATCCTTGCCGATGGCAGTTCCCATGCCGGAGAAGCTGTGAGCACCGATCCGGCAGAACTGGTGAACCAGGGTATAGCCGGAGAGGATCGCCCAGTCGTCAACATGCACATGGCCGGCCAGCGCGGTGTTGTTCACCAGGATGCAGTGGTTGGCGATGACACTGTCATGGCCAACATGCACATAGGCCATCAGCAGATTGTGGTCGCCAATGGTGGTTTCAGAACGGTCTTGCACCGTGCCGCGGTGGATGGTCACGCCTTCGCGGATCACATTGTGGTCACCGATCACCAGGCGGGTGGGTTCACCCTTGTACTTCAGGTCGGGCGTGTCCTCGCCCACCGAAGAAAACTGGAAGATGCGGTTGTGCTTGCCGATGCGGGTCGGTCCCTTGATGACCACATGGGGTCCGACCACGGTGCCCTCGCCGATTTCCACATCAGGTCCAATGATCGACCAGGGGCCGACCTGAACGCCATCCGCCAGCCGGGCTGTCGGATCGATAATGGCGCGAGGGTCAATCAAACTCATAGTTTGCGTTCCGCACAGATGATCTCTGCCGAGCAGACTTCCTTGCCATCGACAGTGGCATGGCAGTCGAACTTCCAGATACCACGCTTGACGCTGACGAACTTGGCTTCGAGGATCAGCTGATCACCCGGCAGCACCGGCTGGCGAAAGCGCAGCTTGTCGGACCCCACGAAATAATAGAGGGTGCCGTCGGCGGGCTTCACGTCGAGCATCTTGAAGCCGAGGATGCCGGCCGCCTGGGCCATGGCCTCGATGATCAGCACGCCGGGCATGATCGGGTGCTGCGGGAAGTGCCCATTGAAGAAGGGCTCGTTGATGCTGACATTCTTGTAGGCGCGAATGCGCTTGCCTTCAACATCCAGATCCACCACCCGATCCACCAGGAGGAAAGGGTAGCGGTGCGGCAGATATTCGCGAATCTCGTTAATGTCCATCATGTTCCTGGAGCCTTTTCAGAGGATTGGGGATGCACGGCGCTGCGTGAATCACGCTTCTGATGAAACATCCCCGCCCGGGGTCACTGCCGCCAGGCGCTTTTCCAGTTGCTGCAGACGACGCGCCATGTCGTCCAACTGGCGGATCCGGGCAGCACTCTTCTTCCATTCCGCGGCGGTTTGCATCGCGGTACCGGAGGAATAGGCTCCCGGCTCGGTGATATTGCGCGTCACCATGGTCATGCCGGTGACGAATACGTTGTCGCACACTTCGATGTGGCCAACCATGCCCACGCCGCCGGCGATCATGCAGTTGCGGCCGATCTTGGTACTGCCGGAAATACCCACGCAGCCTGCCATGGCCGTGTTGTCACCGACCTGCACGTTGTGCGCGATCATGATCTGGTTATCCAGCTTCACGCCGTTGCCGATCAGGGTATCGGAGAGAGCACCACGGTCGATGGTGGTGTTGGCGCCGACTTCGACATCGTCGCCCAGGGTCACGCCACCGATCTGTGCAATTTTCTGCCAGACACCCTTTTCGTTGGCAAAGCCGAAACCCTCGCCGCCGATCACGGCGCCAGACTGGATCACCACGCGCTTGCCGATCTTCACATCGTGATAGAGGGTCACACGGGGAGCCAGCCAGCCACCCTCACCGATGACGGTGCGGGCACCGACCACGCAGTGGGCACCCAGGGTCACGCCAGCGCCGATCTGCGCACCGGACTCGATCACCACGTAGGCGCCAACGCTGGCGCTGGGATCGACCTTGGCATCGGCCGCGACCACGGCAGTCGGGTGAATCCCCGGCTGTGCCTTGGGCTTGGGATCGAACAGGTGGGACAGCTCGGCGTAGGCCAGGTAGGGATTGGCCACCACCAGGGCATTGCCAGCAAAGCCTTCGGCGTCGGCTGCAGTGAGCAGCACGGCGGTGGCCTTGGTATCGGCAAGGAACTTGCGGTATTGCGGGTTGGCCAGGAAGGTGAGCTGACCCGGACCGGCCTCCTGCAGGGTGGCCAGGCCGCTGATAGCCTTGTCCTCGGAGCCACGCAGGGTGGCGCCGAGACGTTCGGCCAGTTGGCCGAGTGTGAAGACCGGGGCCGCCATCATCAGCGCTGCTGGTTCATGCGCTCGATGACCTGGCGGGTGATGTCGTACTGCGGTTTGACGTCAACCACTGCACCGCGCTCCAGCACCAGGTCATAGCTGCCTTTCTTCAGCACTTCTTCGACAGCCTTGTCCAGCTTGGGCTTGAGCTGCTTGAGCATATCGCGATCGGCAACGGCCTTGGCTTCGTTCAGTTCCTTGGACTGGAACTGGAAGTCACGGGCCTTCTGCTTGAATTCGAGCTCCAGGCGCTCACGCTCGGCCTGCTGCATCCTCTCGCCATCCTTCACCAGGCGGTCCTGGATGCGCTTGGCGTCGCTTTCCAAGGTCTTCAGCTTGTTCAGCTGGGGACCGAACTTCTTCTCGGCGTCGACGGCGTATTTCTTGGCGGCGTCGGATTCCAGCAGGGCCATCTGATAGTTCAATACCGCAATCTTCATTTCCGCGAAGGCCGGAGTCGCCATCATGGCAGCGGCAACCAGAACGAATTGAGTCAACTTACGCACGATGCAACTCCTGCAACACATACTGTTGTCTTGATGAAACACTTAGAACGTCTGGCCCAGGGAGAACTGGAATACCTGGGTATCGGCATTGTCCGGCTTCTTGATCGGCATGCCCAGACTGAAACTCAGCGGCCCCAGGGCGGTGATCCAGGTCAGGCCCACACCCACGGAGCTGGCCAGATCACCGGCGTTGATGCTGCTGCAGTTGGTCGCAGTGGACGAGCAACTGGTGTCGAACACATTACCCACATCCCAGAAGAGCACGGTACGCAACTGACGCTGGTCCTTGACGAACGGCATCGGGAACAGCAATTCCACACCGCCCTGGATCAGCACGTTACCACCGAAGGGGAGCGGGTCCTGGTCCGGGTCCAGAGCGGTGCCCGGGTTAGTACCTTTACTCGGCGTACTGCGCGGGCCGAGGCTGCTGTCCTCGAAGCCGCGTACGGAGTTGAAGCCGCCGGCGAAGTAGTGCTCGTAGAACGGCAGCTCGGAGGTGGAACCATAGCTGTCGCCATAGCCCAGCTCGGTGTGCCAGCGCAGAGCGGTGTTCTGGCTCAACGGGGTGAACAGCTGGCCACGGTAGTCGAGCTTGTAGAACGACAGGTCGCTACCCGGGATGGTGCTTTCCAGCACCAGGCTCTGGGAATGGCCGCGGGTGGCCAGCACGCCCTTGTTCAGGGTCGATTCGGACCAGCCGATGGAGCCCTTGAAGTTCAGGTAGCTGTCGCCTTCCTGCTCGATGAAATCGAAAATCTCATCGACGGTGTAGATACCGGTATTGATCTTGTCCTGCTGTACGGTCAGACCGTAGGTCAGGCGCGACGTCTCGCTGATCGGATATCCGATGCTGACGCCGGCGCCGTAGCTGTCCACGGCATAGCTGGACACGTCGGTGTCGAGATCGTCGTAGTCGGTGCTGCGGTAGAAGGCGTTATAGCCCAGACTGACGCCATCCGGAGTCCAGTAGGGATCGACGAAGCCGAAGTTGTAGCGGGTCTGGTACTCGGAGCGGGTCAGGCCGATGCTGACCTTGTTACCGGTACCCAGGAAGTTGTTCTGGCTGATGGAGCCACCGAGGATCAGGCCGGCGCTCTGGGCGAAGCCCACGCTCGCGGTGATGGAGCCGGACGGCTGCTCTTCCACGGTGTAGTTGACGTCGACCTGGTCGTCGGTGCCGGGCACCTGCGGGGTTTCGACGTTCACTTCCTTGAAGAAGCCGAGGCGTTCCAGACGGGTCTTGGACTGGTCGATCAGGTAGGTCGAGGCCCAGCCACCTTCCATCTGGCGCATTTCGCGGCGCAGCACTTCGTCTTCGGTCTTGGTGTTGCCGCGGAAGTTGATGCGGTTGACGTAGGCACGCTTGCCCGGGTCCACCACGAAGGTGATGGAAACGGTGTTGTCCTCGTCGTGGGCTTCCGGCACGCCGTTGACGTTGGCGAAGGTATAGCCCTCGTTACCCAGGCGGCGGGTGATCAGTTCGGAAGTGGTAGTCATCACCTTGCGCGAGAACACCTGGCCCTGCTGAACCAGCAGCAGCTTCTTCACTTCGTCCTCGGGCACCTTGAGGTCGCCGGAGAGCTTGACTTCGCGAACGGTGTACTTCTCGCCTTCATCGACGTTGACGGTGATGTAGACGTGCTTCTTGTCCGGAGTGATGGATACCTGGGTGGAAGAGATATCCATGTTGATGTAGCCGCGGTCCAGGTAGTAGGAACGCAGGCGCTCCAGGTCACCGGAGAGCTTCTCGCGGGCGTACTTGTCGTCGTTCTTGAAGAAGGACAGCCAGTTGGTGGTCTTCAGCTCGAACAGGTCGATCAGGTCTTCGTCAGGGAAGACGGTATTGCCGACGATGTTGATGTGCTGGATGGCTGCGACCGAGCCTTCGTTGATCTTGATCTTCAGTGCCACACGGTTGCGCGGCTGCGGAATCACTTCAGCCTCGATCTCGGCGGAGTAACGGCCCTGAGCGACGTACTGGCGCTGCAGCTCGTTACGCACACCTTCGAGGGTGGCACGCTGGAAGATCTCGCCTTCGGAAAGGCCGGATTGCTTCAGGCCCTTGAGCAGGTCTTCGGTGCTGATGGCCTTGTTGCCCTCGATCTCGATGCTGGAGATCGACGGACGCTCGACAACGGTGATGACCAGGACGTCGCCATCGCGACCCAGCTGGATGTCCTGGAAGAAGCCGGTCTTGAACAGTGCGCGGGTGGCTTCGACCAGGCGACGGTCGTCCGCGGTGTCGCCGACGTTGAGCGGCAGGGCGCCGAACACGCTGCCGGCGGAAACCCGCTGCAGGCCGTTGACGCGAATGTCGGAGATGTTGAAGGACTCGGCGTGAACCTCGGCGATCATGAGTGCGGCAAGCACCGCAGGTAGCAGCAGGCGTTTCATGAAGTCCTTTTTTATTCCAACCGGTAATAAAGAATCTGCCGCACAAGGCGGCAGACTCGAAAATCAGTGACTCGTTACAGACGGCTCAGATCATTTACCAGGGCGAGCAACATCACCCCTACAACCAGACTGATACCGATCTGCACCCCCCAAGCCTGCACCCGCTCTGACAATGGGCGACCCCGCGTCAATTCGATCAGATAGAACAGCAGGTGCCCCCCATCAAGGACGGGAATTGGCAACAGATTGAGAACCCCCAGGCTTATGCTCAGATAGGCGAGGAAATTGAGAAAATCCCCCACCCCGGACTGGGCTGAAGCGCCCGCCACTTTAGCAATGGTTATCGGCCCGCTCAAGTTTTTTACCGAGAGCTCACCAAGCAGCATTTTCTTTAGGGAATCCAGAGTTAGCAGGCTCATGGACCAGGTCCTGGCCGCTGCTTCGGTCACCGCATCGAGCGGACCGAAACTGACTTCCCGGAGCATTTCCGCCGGCCAGTCGACACCTTTCACTCCAGCACCGAGGTAGCCGCTGCGCGCCTCACCCTCGCCACGGGACGCCAGGGTCACCTGGACGTCACGCGCCTGCCCTTGAGTCTCGACGCTGAGGGTGATGCGCTCGGCGGGACGCTTGCGCACCCGCTCGACCAGTTGCTGCCAGTCGTCCAGAGGTTGGCCATCCAGGGCCAGCAGGCGGTCGCCAACTTTGAGGCCGGCGGCCTGGGCCGGGCCTTTCGGATCCAGTTCATCGAGGACAGGCGGGATAGCCGGGCGCCAGGGAGTAATACCCAGAGCGCCAATCGGGTCAGGCTCTTCCACGCCCTTGAGCCAGGCGCTCAGCTGCAGCTCGCGGATCTCTTCGGTGGTGGCGCCGGCCTCGCGGACGCCTACCTGCAAGGTTCCGGATTCGCCCAGGCGCCGAACCAGCTGCAGATTGACCTGGGCCCAGCCGGTGACGGCCTTGCCATCGACCGAAACGATTTCCTCGCCAACCTCGAGGCCAGCGCGAGCAGCGATGCTGTCGGGGGCGATGCTGCCGATGACCGGCCTGATCTGCTGGCTGCCGAGCATCGCCAGTACCCAGAAGAACAACAGCGCAAGCAGGAAGTTGGCGACGGGACCGGCCGCGACAATTGCGATGCGCTGCCCCACCGGCTTGCGATTGAAGGACTGCCCGAGCAGTTCCGCGGGCACTTCGGCCTCACGCTCGTCCAGCATCTTCACGTAGCCGCCGAGGGGAATGGCAGCGACGACGAACTCCGTGCCGTGGCGATCATGCCAACGGAACAGCGGCGTGCCGAAGCCGACGGAGAATCGCAGGACCTTGACCCCGCACCGACGGGCCACCCAGAAGTGACCGAACTCGTGGAAGGTCACCAGCACCCCGAGTGCGATCAGGGTGCCAAGAATCATGTAGATAGCGCTCATCGGTTTCCTCCGGAGCAGGCGGCCGCTGAAGACCGGTCGCTAGCGCCCTTGACGGACCAGCCACTGCTGCGCCGCGGCCCGGGCCCGGGCGTCGGCTTGCAGGACGGAGTCCAGCGTTTCGACCGCATTCGCTGCTTCGCGGTTCAGCACTTCGTCGATGATACTCGCGATCTCGGTGAAACGGATGCGCCGATCCAGGAAGGCTGCAACGGCCACCTCGTTCGCCGCATTGAGCATCGCCGGGGCGCTGCCGCCCTCCTCCGCCGCCTGTCGAGCCAGGCGCAAGCAGGGGAAACGCCCTTCGTCCGGAGCCTGGAAATCCAGGCGGGCCACAGCGAACAGATCCAGCGGCGAAACGCCGGATTCGATGCGTTCCGGCCATGCCAGTGCGTGGGCGATGGGGGTGCGCATGTCCGGATTGCCCAGCTGGGCCAGTACCGATCCATCCACGTAGTCCACCAGCGAGTGGATCACGCTCTGCCGATGGATCACGACTTCCACCTGGGCCGGGCGTGCGTCGAACAGCCAGCAGGCCTCGATCAGTTCCAGCCCCTTGTTCATCATGCTGGCCGAATCCACGGAAATCTTGCGCCCCATGGACCAGTTCGGATGCGCACAGGCCTGCTCAGGCGAGACCTCTGACAACTGCTCCAGCGGCATCTCGCGGAACGGGCCGCCAGAAGCCGTCAGGAGGATGCGGCGCACGCCTACAGGCGCCAGCCCGCGGGCGTAATCCCGGGGCAGACACTGAAAAATCGCGTTGTGTTCGCTGTCGATAGGCAGCAACACGGCGCCACTCTTGCGCACGGCCTGCATGAACAGGGCACCGGACATCACCAGCGCTTCCTTGTTGGCCAGCAGGACGCGCTTGCCCGCCTCGACCGCCGCCAGGGTCGGTTTGAGGCCGGCAGCGCCGACGATGGCCGCCATCACGGCGTCGACTTGCGGATGGGCAGCGACTTCGCAAAGCCCCTCTTCCCCCACCAGCACGCGGGTCCGAAGCCCGGCTGCAAGCAGACTGCCTTGCAGATGACGGGCAGAGTCGGCGTCCGGCACCACGGCGAATTCGGGGCGATGGCGCAGACACAGGGCCTCCAGCTCGCTCAGCCGGCTGAAGCCGCTGAGGGCGAAGGCCTGATAACGATCAGGATGGCGCGCGACGACATCCAGGGTGCTGAGGCCGATGGAGCCGGTAGCCCCCAGCACGGTAATGCGTTGCGGCTGGTTCACAGAGCACCCCAGCCAGCCGCCCAGAGCAGCGCGGCGAACAGCGGGATGGCGGCGGTCAGACTGTCGATGCGGTCCAGCACGCCACCATGGCCGGGCAGCAGGTTACTGCTGTCCTTGATGCCAGACTGGCGCTTGAACATGCTTTCGGTCAGGTCGCCCACCACCGAGATCAGCACCACCAGGGCCGCGCCGGCCAGGGCCAGCACCAGCTCGGAACCCACCCAGCCACGGTAGAAACCGACCCCCACGGTGATCAGCAGGCTGGCCAGCAGACCACCTACCAGCCCTTCCCAGCTTTTGCCGGGACTGACGTTGGGCGCCAGCTTGCGCTTGCCGAATGCCTTGCCGGAAAAATAGGCGCCGATGTCGGCTGCCCAGACCAGCACCATCACGGCGAGAATCAGCCAGTTGGCCAGCGGCCATTGCTTGAACAGCACCAGGCCTTGCCAGGCCGGCAGCAGGATCAGCAGGCCGATGACCAGCTTGCCCGGCGTACCGCCCCAGTAGCGGCTGGTTTCGGGATAACCCAGCACGAGGATGGTCGCTGCCCCCCACCAGAGCACGCCGAGTATCAGGACCAGCGGCGCCAGTGCGGGTACGAGATAAAGTCCGTAGAGCAGTGCCGCCACGAGCAGGCCGTAGGCGACGCGCAGGGGCTGCGAGGAAAAGCCCGCCAGGCGTGCCCATTCCCAGCCGCCGAGGCTAACCACGGCACCGATGAACAGCGCGAAGGCGCCGCCGTCCAGCCAGAAAAAGCCCGCAAGGGCGATGGGCAACAACACCAGGGCGGTGATGACGCGTTGTTTCAGCATTTGGCTCGGGCCTCGGCTTCCAGCTGCTCGCTTGTCTTGCCGAAGCGACGCTGGCGCTTGGCGAAGTCGGCCAGCGCCTTGCGCATGGCTTCGTGCTTGAAGTCAGGCCAGAAGAGATCGGAGAAATACAGCTCGGCGTAGGCGAGCTGCCAAAGCAGGAAGTTGCTGATGCGATGCTCGCCACCGGTGCGGATGCACAGGTCGGGCAGCGGCAGGTCGCCGGTGACCAGGCAGCTTTGCAGCAACTGCGGAGAAATGTCATCGACCTGCAGGTGACCGGCCTGGACCTCACGCGCCAGGCGCTGTGCGGCCTGGGTTATGTCCCACTGGCCACCATAGTTGGCGGCGACCTGGAGGACGAACTTCTGGTGGGTGGAGGTCAACTGCTCGGCCTCGCGCATGGCGGCCTGCAGCTCCGGATGGAAGCGCGAGCGGTCGCCGATGATGCGCAGGCGGATGTCGTTCTGGTCCAGACGCCTGGCCTCGCGGCGCAGCGCCCCCAGGAACAGCTCCATCAGGGCGCTCACCTCGTCGGCCGGTCGCTGCCAGTTCTCACTGGAGAAGGCGAACAGGGTGAGCACCTCGACACCGGCCTCGGCACACACCTCGATTACCGCCCGGACCGCGTCCACGCCGGCCTTGTGACCGGCGATGCCAGGCAGCAGACGCTTCTTCGCCCAACGGTTGTTACCGTCCATGATAATCGCCACATGCCGTGGCACCGCGGGGTTCGCGCCTTGCTGGTTCTTGTCCATGGCGATTCCGGACGTCAGACGGCCATCAGGTCTTTTTCTTTGGCTTCCAGAGCCTTGTCGACTTCGCCAACGAACTTGTCGGTCAGCTTCTGGACGTCATCAGCGGCACGACGCTCCTCGTCTTCGCTGATTTCCTTTTCCTTGACCAGGTCCTTCAGCTGCGCCAGGGCATCACGACGGATGTTGCGCACGGCAACACGGGCGTTTTCGGCCTCGGCACGCGCCTGCTTGGTGTAGCCCTTGCGGGTTTCCTCGGTCAGGGCGGGCATCGGCACACGAATGGTGGTGCCGGCGGTAGCCGGGTTCAGGCCAAGGTCGGAGGTCATGATGGCTTTTTCCACAGCCTGGATCATGCTCTTGTCGAACACGGTCAGAGCCAGGGTACGGGAGTCCTCGGCCACCACGTTGGCCACCTGGCGCAGCGGAGTGTCGGCGCCGTAGTAGGAGACCATGACGCTGTCCAGGATGCTCGGGTGCGCACGCCCGGTGCGGATCTTGGCGAAAGCATGATCCAGCGATTCCAGGGTTTTCTTCATGCGCTCCTGCGCTTCTTGCTTGATCTCGTTGATCACTGTTCGCCCTCCTCGATCAGGGTTCCTTCGGCGCCGCCGACCACGATGTTCAGCAGGGCACCCGGTTTATTCATATTGAAGACCCGCAGCGGCATCTTCTGATCACGGCACAGACAAATGGCCGTGAGGTCCATGACGCCCAGCTTGCGATCGAGCACCTCGTCGTAGGTCAGACGCTCGAACTTCTCGGCATTGGGGTCCTTGAACGGGTCGGCAGTGTACACGCCATCGACCTTGGTGGCTTTCAGCACCACGTCGGCATCCACTTCGATGGCACGCAGGCAGGCGGCCGAATCGGTGGTGAAGAACGGGTTGCCGGTGCCGGCGGAGAAGATCACCACTTCGCCGGAACTCAGGTGGCGCATGGCCTTGCGGCGGTCGTAGTGGTCGGTCACGCCAACCATGGAAATGGCCGACATCACGATGGCGGGGATGTTGGAACGCTCCAGCGCATCGCGCATGGCCAGGGCGTTCATCACGGTAGCCAGCATACCCATGTGGTCGCCGGTCACCCGATCCATGCCGGCGGCGCTCAGGGCCGCACCACGAAACAGGTTGCCGCCGCCGATCACCAGGCCGACCTGGACGCCAATACCGACCAGCTGGCCGATTTCCAGCGCCATGCGATCGAGGACTTTCGGATCGATACCGAACTCCTCGGAGCCCATAAGGGCCTCACCGCTGAGTTTGAGCAGAATGCGTTTATAGCGAGGTTGGCGGCCACTCACCTGCTGAGCCATTGCGTATCTCTCCTGCGGCGCTATTGAATTCATGGGCCTAGAGGCCCGGTGTACTGGCGAGTCCTGAGACTGCGCAAACGGCGCTTGGTGCCCGGCTACCGGGTCCGCCGCCGGAACCGCCCCGAATGGGTTCCCCAGTTTGACGAAGAGGCCGCGCGCGTGAGCGGGCAGCCTCTTGCGGGGCGACAGCCGAAGCCGTCTTATTGCTTGGTAGCGGCGACCTGGGCAGCTACTTCGGCAGCGAAGTCGACTTCGACCTTCTCGATACCTTCGCCTACTTCGTAACGAACGAAGGAAACGATTTCAGCGCCGGCCTTCTTGGCCAGGTCACCGACCTTGACTTCCGGATCCTTGACGAACGGCTGCTCGACCAGGCTGGCTTCGGCCAGGAACTTGGCGATACGGCCCTTGACCATGTTCTCGACGATGTTTTCCGGCTTGCCGGCGATCTTGTCGGCGTTCAGGGCCAGGAAGATTTCCTTTTCCTTGGCGATGGCTTCTTCGGAAACCTGGTTCGGGCTCAGGAACTGCGGGTTGCTGGCAGCCACGTGCATGGCGATGTCCTTGGCCAGTTCCGGGTTACCGCCTTTCAGGCTCACGACTACGCCGATGCGGTGGCCGTGCAGGTAGGCACCCACCACGTCGCCTTCAACGCGGGTCAGACGGCGGATGTTGACGTTTTCGCCGGTCTTGGCAACCAGGGCCAGACGAGCTTCTTCGCGAGCTTCGATCAGCGGAGCAGCGTCGGTCAGCTTGTCGTTGAAAGCCTGTTCCAGGGATGCGGCAACGAAGCCTTTGAAGTCGTCCTGCAGAGCCAGGAAGTCAGTCTGGGAGTTGACTTCGATGATGACGGCAACCTTGTTGTCGTCAGCCACTTTGACAGCGATGGCACCTTCGGCGGCGATGTTGCCAGCCTTCTTGGCAGCCTTGATGGCGCCAGCGGCGCGCATGTCGTCGATGGCCTTCTCGATGTCGCCATCAGCGGCGGTCAGGGCCTTCTTGCAATCCATCATGCCCAGGCCGGTACGCTCGCGCAGTTCTTTAACCAGGGCTGCAGTAATCTCTGCCATGTCGCAATCCTCTTGAATAGGTTTTCAACCATTCAGCCCGGAGACCGGGCATTCACAATTCGGAGGTGGCAAAAAGGGGGCCTAGCCCCCTTCTTGCGCACCGGGTAACGCTAGATGGCTGTCAACTCAGCCTTCTGCGGCCTCGGAAGCAGCTTCTTCGACGAACTCGTCAGCACCGCCAACGGCATTCTGACGGCCGCGGATTACAGCATCGGCAACGCTGGAGAGGTACAGCTGAACGGCGCGGATGGCGTCGTCGTTACCCGGGATGACGTAATCAACGCCTTCAGGGCTGCTGTTGGTATCGACAACGCCGATTACCGGGATGCCCAGCTTGTTGGCTTCGGTGATGGCGATGCGCTCGTGGTCAACGTCGATCACGAACAGAGCGTCCGGCAGGCCGCCCATGTCCTTGATACCGCCCAGGCTGCGCTCGAGCTTCTCGAGGTCGCGGGTGCGCATCAGGGCTTCTTTCTTGGTCAGCTTGGCGAAGGTGCCGTCCTGGGACTGGGTTTCCAGCTCGCGCAGGCGCTTGATGGACTGACGGATGGTCTTGTAGTTGGTCAGCATGCCGCCGAGCCAGCGGTGATCGACGTACGGGGAGCCACAACGAGCAGCTTCTTCACGAACGATCTTGCCAGCGGAGCGCTTGGTGCCGACGAACAGAACCTTGTTTTTGCCCGCAGCCAGCTTCTCAACGAAGCTCAGGGCCTCGTTGAACATCGGCAGGGTCTTTTCAAGGTTGATGATGTGAATCTTGTTACGCGCACCGAAAATGTACTTGCCCATTTTCGGGTTCCAGTAACGGGTCTGGTGGCCGAAGTGCACACCGGCCTTCAGCATATCGCGCATGTTGACTTGGGACATTTCTATTCCTCGATAAGTCGGGTTAGGCCTCCACGTATCCCAATATCCAACCCTTTCGGGCACCCAGGAGATCGTGTCGATACGTGTGTGGGTTCAAGGCTTCCGGACAGCACGCCCGTAAAGCGGCGCGTTTTATAGCACAAAAAGCCGGGCAGAGCTACTGCAACGATACGCCGCAAATCAGCTGCCTTGCTCCCTGGAGCTTATGGCTTGCGGCTTTAAGCTGTTAATATCAGGCCTTTTCCGTTTGCGCCCGAGAGCCAATATGACCGTCACCATCAAGACGCCCGCCGAAATCGAGAAAATGCGCGTTGCCGGCCGCCTGGCCGCCGAAGTGCTGGAGATGATCGGCGAGCATGTCAAACCCGGCGTGACAACCGAGGAACTGGACCGCATCTGCCATGACTACATCGTCAACGTGCAGCAGGCCATCCCCGCGCCCCTGAACTACAAGGGCTTCCCCAAATCGATCTGCACTTCGGTCAATCACGTGGTATGCCACGGCATTCCCAACGAGAAGCCGCTGAAGGATGGCGACATCATCAACATCGACGTCACCGTCATCAAGGACGGCTACCACGGCGACACCAGCAAGATGTTCCTGGTGGGCAAGACGCCGGAATGGGCCGACAAGCTCTGCCGCGTGACCCAGGAGTGCATGTACAAGGGCATCCAGCTGGTAAGGCCGGGCGCACGCCTGGGCGATATCGGCGAAGTGATCCAGAAGCACGCCGAGAAGCAGGGCTATTCGGTGGTCCGTGAATACTGCGGCCATGGCATCGGCGCCGTGTTCCACGAAGAGCCCCAGGTCCTGCACTACGGCCGCGCCGGCACCGGCATGGAGCTCAAGGAAGGCATGACCTTTACCATCGAGCCGATGATCAACCAGGGCCGCCCGGAAACCCGCCTGCTGGGTGACGGCTGGACCGCCATCACCAAGGACCGCAAGCTTTCCGCGCAGTGGGAGCACACCGTCCTGGTGACCGCCAACGGCTATGAAATCCTGACCCTGCGCAGCGACGACACCCTGTCGCGCACCTCGTCCTGATCACCCACCTTATATAAGGAACGCCGCCCCATGCCGCAGGTGGATCCCGAGTTGTTCGACCGCGGCCAGTTCCAGGCGGAACTGGCCTTGAAGTCCAGCCCCATCGCTGCCTTCAAGAAGGCCATTCGCCAGGCCCGCGACGTACTCGACAACCGTTTCACCAGCGGCCGCGACATCCGTCGCCTGGTAGAAGACCGCGCCTGGTTCGTCGACCAGATCCTGCGGGCGGCCTGGGAGCGCTTCGACTGGAGCGAGGACGCCGACATCGCCCTGCTGGCCGTGGGCGGCTACGGGCGCGGCGAGCTGCACCCCTTCTCCGATATCGACCTGCTGATCCTGCTGGACAGCGCCGACCACGAAATCTTCCGCGAGCCCATCGAAGGCTTCCTCACTCTGCTCTGGGACATCGGCCTGGAAGTGGGCCAGAGCGTGCGCTCGGTGGCCGAATGTGCCGAAGAGGCGCAGGCCGACCTGACGGTGGTCACCAACCTGATGGAAAGCCGCACCATCGCCGGCCCCGAACATCTGCGCCAGCGCATGCTGGAGGTCACCAGCCCCGAGCAGATGTGGCCGAGCAAGCACTTCTTCGTCGCCAAGCGAAAGGAACAGAAGGCCCGCCACGCCAAATACAACGACACCGAATACAACCTGGAACCCAACGTGAAGGGTTCGCCGGGCGGCCTGCGTGATATCCAGACCATCCTCTGGGTCGCCCGCCGCCAGTTCGGCAGCCTCAACCTGCACGGCCTGGTGCAGCAGGGCTTCCTGGTGGAAAGCGAGTGCAGCATGCTGGCCTCCAGCCAGGAATTCCTCTGGAAGGTACGCTACGCCCTGCACATGCTGGCCGGACGCGCCGAAGACCGCCTGCTGTTCGATCACCAGCGCAAGATCGCCTCCCTCCTCGGCTTCGAAGACGGCGACAGCAAGCTCGGCATCGAGCGTTTCATGCAGAAGTACTATCGGGTGGTGATGGGAGTTTCCGAACTCAGCGACCTGATCAACCAGCACTTCGAGGAAGTCATCCTGCGCGCAGGCGAGACCGGCCAGGCGCAGCCGCTGAACAGCCGATTCCAGCTGCGCGACGGCTATATCGAGGTGACTCACCCGAATGTCTTCAAGCGCACCCCCTTCGCCATGCTGGAAATCTTCGTGCTGATGGCCCAGCACCCGGAGATCAAGGGCGTGCGCGCGGACACCATCCGCCTGCTGCGGGACAGCCGCCACCTGATCGACGACGATTTCCGCAAGGACATCCGCAACACCAGCCTGTTCATCGAGCTGTTCAAGTCCAGCCAGGGTATCCACCGCAACCTGCGCCGGATGAACCGCTACGGCATCCTCGGCCTGTACCTGCCGGAGTTCGGCAAGATCATCGGGCAGATGCAGCACGACCTGTTCCACATCTATACGGTGGACGCCCACACCCTCAACCTGATCAAGCACCTGCGCAAGCTGAAGTGGCCGGAGCTGGCGGAAAAATTCCCCCTGGCCAGCAAGCTCATCGACAAGCTGCCCAAGCCGGAGCTGATCTACCTCGCCGGGCTCTATCACGACATCGGCAAGGGCCGCGGCGGCGACCACTCCGAGCTGGGTGCCGTGGACGCGGAGGCCTTCTGCGCCCGCCACCAGCTGCCGGTGTGGGATTCGCGCCTGGTGGCCTGGCTGGTGCAGCACCATCTGGTGATGTCCACCACCGCCCAGCGCAAGGACCTCTCCGACCCGCAGGTGATCTTCGACTTCGCACGCCTGGTGGGCGACCAGACCCGCCTGGACTACCTCTACGTGCTCACCGTGGCCGATATCAACGCCACCAACCCGAGCCTGTGGAACTCCTGGCGCGCCAGCCTGCTGCGCCAGCTCTATACCGAGACCAAGCGCGCCCTGCGCCGCGGCCTGGAAAACCCGCTGGACCGCGAAGAGCAGATCCGCCAGACCCAGACCGCCGCCATCGACATCCTGGTGCGCAACGGCATCGACCAGGACGAGGCCGAGCAGCTCTGGAGCCAGCTGGGCGACGACTACTTCCTGCGCCACACCGCCAACGACGTGGCCTGGCACACCGAGGCGATCCTCCAGCACCCGCCCGGCAACGACCCGCTGGTACTGATCAAGGAAACCGCCCAGCGCGAGTTCGAGGGCGCCACCCAAATCTTTATCTACGCGCCGGACCAGCACGACTTCTTCGCCGTGACCGTGGCCGCCATGTCGCAGCTGAACCTGAACATCCACGACGCGCGGATCCTCACCTCCACCAGCCAGTTCACCCTCGACACCTACATCGTGCTCGATGCCGACGGCGGGCGGATCGGCGACAACCCGGCGCGTATCCGCGAGATCCGCGAAGGCCTGATCGACGCCCTGAAGAACCCGGACGAGTACCCGGCCATCATCCAGCGCCGCGTCCCGCGCCAGCTCAAGCACTTCGCCTTCCCGCCGCAGGTGACCATCTCCAACGACGCCCAGCGCCCGGTGACCATCCTCGAACTGACCGCCCCCGACCGCCCCGGCCTGCTGGCGCGCATCGGGCTCATCTTCCTCGAGTTCGACCTGTCGCTGCAGAACGCCAAGATCGCCACCCTCGGCGAGCGGGTGGAAGACGTGTTCTTCGTCACCGACGCCAACAACCAGCCGCTCTCCGACCCCGAGCTCTGCCGACGACTGCAGGAGGCCATCGTCTCCCAGCTGTCCGACGCCAACGGCAAGAGCCAGGGCCCGACCCGGATGAGCATCTGAACCCGTAGGGTGCAATAAGGCCGCTGGCCGGATTGCACCGATTGACCCACGACCTCCCTGTTGACGCCCTACAACCATGAATGACGCCCTGAACCAGTTGCAGCCCTACCCCTTCGAGAAACTCCGTGCCCTGCTCGCCGGCGCCCAGCCGGCCGGGAAAAAGGCCATCGCCCTGTCCATCGGCGAGCCCAAGCACCGCTCCCCGGCCTTCGTCGCCGAAGCGCTGACGGCGAATCTCGATCAACTGGCGGTCTACCCCACCACCCTGGGCATCCCGGCCCTGCGCGAAACCATCGCCCAGTGGTGCGAGGGCCGCTTCAGGGTGCCCGCCGGCTGGCTCGACGCCGCCCGCCACGTGCTGCCGGTGAACGGCACCCGCGAGGCGCTGTTCGCCTTTACCCAGGCGGTGGTGAACCGAGCCGACAGCGGCCTGGTGGTAAGCCCGAACCCGTTCTATCAGATCTACGAAGGTGCGGCCCTGCTGGCCGGCGCCGAGCCCCATTACCTGCCGTGCCTGGCGGAGAACGGTTTCAACCCGGACTTCGACGCCGTGCCGGCGGACGTCTGGCAGCGCTGCCAGATCCTCTTCCTCTGCTCCCCGGGCAACCCCACGGGTGCGCTGATCCCGGTGGAGACGCTGAAGAAGCTGATCGCCCTGGCCGATGAGCATGACTTCGTCATCGCCGCCGACGAGTGCTACAGCGAGCTGTACTTCGACGAACAGAACCCGCCCGCCGGCCTGCTCACCGCCTGCGCCGAACTGGGCCGCTCGGATTTTGCGCGCTGCGTGGTGTTCCACAGCCTGTCCAAGCGCTCCAACCTGCCGGGCCTGCGCTCCGGTTTCGTCGCCGGCGACGCCGACATCCTCAAGTCCTTCCTGCTGTACCGCACCTATCACGGCTGCGCCATGCCGGTGCAGACCCAACTGGCCAGCGTCGCGGCCTGGAAGGATGAAGTGCACGTGCGCGCCAACCGCGCCATGTACCGCGAGAAATTCGACGCCATGCTGGATATCCTTGGTCCGGTACTGGACGTGCAGCGTCCCGATGGCGGCTTCTACCTCTGGCCGAAGACCCCGGTGGACGACGAAACCTTCACCCGCGAGCTGTTCGCCCGCGAGCACGTCACCGTGGTGCCCGGGTCCTACCTGTCGCGCGCCGTCGATGGCTTCAACCCCGGCGCCGGCCGCGTGCGCATGGCCCTGGTGGCCCCGCTGGCCGAATGCATGGAAGCCGGCGAGCGCATCCGCGACTTCATCAAGGGCCTGTGAGATTCGAAGGAAACACACCATGAGCATCACCCTCTACGGCATCAAGGCCTGCGACACCATGAAGAAGGCGCGCACCTGGCTCGAAGAACAGGGCGTGGCCTACAGCTTCCATGACTACAAGGCGTCAGCCATCGATCGCGCCAGCCTGGAGAAATGGTGCGCCGAGCATGGCTGGGAAACCGTCCTGAACCGTGCCGGCACCACCTTCCGCAAGCTGGAAGACGCGCAGAAGGCCGACCTGGACCAGGACAAGGCCATTGCCCTGATGCTGGCCCAGCCGTCAATGATCAAGCGTCCGGTGCTTGACCTGGGTGACCGCACCCTGGTCGGCTTCAAGCCGGACCTCTACGCCGCCGCGTTCAAGTAACCCGATCGACGACCAGGCACCGCCGCGCAACCGCCTGGCCCGGTGCCTGACCAACCCCTTAGCAAGAGGAATCCCCATGTCCAACGCTCTCTTCAGCATCGCCTTCGGCGTCGGCACCCAGAACCGCCAGGGCAACTGGCTGGAAGTCTTCTACGCCCAGCCCCTGCTCAAGCCGTCCGAGCAACTGGTCGCCGCCGTCGCCCCGGTGCTCGGCTACAGCGCCGGCAACCAGGCCATCGCCATCAGCAAGGCCCAGGCGGCACAGCTGGCCACCGCCCTGAAGGACATCGACGCCGCCCAGGCCGCCCTGCTGACCCGCCTGGCCGAAAGCCAGAAGCCGCTGGTCGCCACCCTGCTGGCCGAAGACGCCGCGCTGACCTCCACCCCCGAGGCCTACCTCAAGCTGCACCTGCTGTCGCACCGCCTGGCCAAGCCGCACGGCCTGAACCTGACCGGCATCTTCCCGCTTCTGCCGAACGTCGCCTGGACCAGCCAGGGCGCCATCGACCTCGCCGAACTGGCCGAGCGTCAGCTGGAAGCCCGCCTCAAGGGCGAGCTGCTGGAAGTCTTCTCCGTGGACAAGTTCCCGAAAATGACCGACTACGTGGTCCCGGCCGGCGTGCGCATCGCCGACACCGCCCGTGTACGCCTGGGTGCCTACGTGGGTGAAGGCACCACCGTGATGCACGAGGGCTTCATCAACTTCAACGCCGGCACCGAAGGCCCGGGCATGATCGAAGGCCGCGTCTCCGCAGGCGTCTTCGTCGGCAAGGGCTCCGACCTCGGCGGCGGCTGCTCCACCATGGGCACCCTGTCCGGCGGCGGCAACATCGTCATCTCCGTGGGCGAAGGCTGCCTGATCGGCGCCAACGCCGGCATCGGCATCCCGCTGGGCGACCGCAACATCGTCGAAGCCGGCCTGTACATCACCGCCGGCACCAAGGTTGCGCTGCTGGACGACCAGAACCAGCTGGTGAAAGTGGTCAAGGCCCGCGACCTGGCTGGCCAGGCCGACCTGCTGTTCCGCCGCAACTCGCAAAACGGCGCCGTCGAGTGCAAGACCAACAAGACCGCGATCGAGCTGAATGAAGCGCTGCACGCCCACAACTAAAAAATTGGCCTGAAGCTACTGCGCTAGGCCATGCTGCGTTGAGATCGGGCTCGGACGTGCTCATTTACACTCGTAAACTCCGCGTCCTCGCCTGATCTCGTCTTGCCTGGCCGTCGCTCGCGACGCTTCACTTCCAATTTTTGCGTGCTACATCATGTCTCTTTCCTCCCCCTGGCGCTCCGACTTCCCTGCCCTTTCGGCCTTCGCAGCCGAGGGCCAAACCTATCTCGACAGTGCCGCCACCTCGCAGAAGCCCCAGGCGGTGCTCGACGCCCTTCTCGGTTACTACACCAGCGGCGCAGCCAATGTGCATCGCGCCCAGCATCTGCCGGGCGAGCGCGCCACCCGCGCCTTCGAAGGCACCCGGACGCGGGCGGCACAGTGGCTGAATGCCGCAAGCCCGGCGGAAATCCTCTTCACCCGCGGCACCACGGAGGCCATCAACCTCCTGGCCTACGGACTCGAACACCTGTTCCAGGCCGGCGACGAAATCGTCATCAGCGCCCTGGAACACCACGCCAACCTGCTGCCCTGGCAGCAACTGGCCCTGCGCCGGCAACTCAGGCTGGTGGTATTGCCGCTGGATGATCGCGGCCTGATCGACCTGGAACAGGCGCGCCGGATGATCGGCCCGCGTACCCGCCTGCTGGCGGTGAGCCAGCTGTCCAATGTCCTGGGTCGCTGGCAGCCGCTGGGCGAACTGCTGTCCCTGGCCCGCAGCCAGGGCGCCGTTACCGTGGTCGACGGTGCCCAGGGCGCGGTCCATGGCCGCCACGACGTACAGGCGATGGGCTGCGACTTCTATGCATTCTCCAGCCACAAGCTCTACGGCCCGGACGGCGTCGGCGTGCTCTACGGTCGCAGCGAGGCACTGGCGCGCCTCGGGCACTGGCAGTTCGGCGGCGAGATGGTCCACACCGCGGCCTACCAGAACGCCGACTTCCACGGCGCGCCCCTGGGCTTCGAGGCCGGCACCCCGGCCATCGCCTCGGTGATCGGCCTGGGCGCCGCGCTGGATTACCTGGGCGGCCTGGACGCCGCCGCCATCGCCGGCCATGAAGCGGCCCTGCACGCCAAGCTGCTGGCCGGGCTGGCTGCACGGGACGGCGTGCAGCTGTTGGGCGAGCCCGAACTGGCGCTGGCCAGTTTCAGCGTCGAAGGCGTGCACAACGCCGACCTCGCGCACCTGCTTACCGAGCAGGGCATCGCCGTGCGCGCCGGCCACCACTGCGCCATGCCGCTGATGCACCGCCTCGGCCTGCAGGGCGCCATTCGCGTGTCACTCGGCCTTTATAACGACGGCAATGACCTGGAGCGCTTCTTCGGCGCCCTGGACAAGGCCCTGGAGATGCTGCGATGAGCCTGCCCGCCAAGGCCCGGGAAGCCCTGGACGCATTCACCGTTGCCGGCGGCTGGGAACAGCGCGCGCGCCTGCTGATGCAATGGGGCGAACGGCTGGAAGCCCTGAGCGACGCCGAACGCAGCGATGCCAACCGGGTTCACGGCTGCGAAAGCCAGGTGTGGCTGGTGGCAGAGCGCCGGGGTGAGCAATGGCATTTCCGCGCCGGCAGCGATGCGCGGCTGATCCGCGGCCTGCTGGCGGTCCTGCTGGCCCGCGTCGACGGGCTGGAAGGCAGCGAACTGGCGGGAATCGACCTGGCGGACTGGTTCAATCAGCTGGGATTGGGTCGGCAACTGTCACCATCACGCAGCAATGGCCTGAATGCCGTGCTCAAGAAGATGCGTGAACTGAGCCTGTAGGAGCTGGCTTGCCAGCGAATGGCCCCTTTTCGCTAGCAAGCTAGCTCCTACAGACTCCTATCTCTGCCAGCAACAAACGCAGACATAGCCAATTCATTCGCCTAGCAGGACGTAGTCCTGCCGTAGGTTGGTGCGGGCCACGCTGGTCTGATCCTACGAAGCCCGACAAGGCGCGCCTGGCGTGCCCGGAATCGTTGGGCCTTGTTCCTCGGCACCAAGCTACCAGGAACCTTATCCCGCAGTGCGCTCCGACGGCCTGCGCGCACCAGCCACCAGCTTGTCCACAATCCGCGCCGCCGCCACCATGCCGAAGGTGGCGGTCACCATCATCACCGCGCCGAAGCCGCCGGCGCAGTCCAGCTTCACGCCTTCGCCGACGAAACTCTTCTGCTGGCAGACCGAGCCATCCGGCTTCGGGTAGCGCAGCTGCTCCGTCGAGAACACGCAGGGCACGCTGTAGGTGCGCCCCGGCGTACGGGAGAAGTTGTAGTCTCGGCGCAGGGTGGAACGCACCTTGGCCGCCAAGGGGTCATTGAAGGTCTTGTTCAGGTCGGCGACCTGGATCTGCGCCGGGTCCACCTGGCCACCGGCGCCGCCCGTGGTGACAATCTGGATCTTGCGCCGCTTGCACCAGGCGATCAGCGCCGCCTTGGCCGCCACGCTGTCGATGCAGTCGATCACGGCATCCAGCTCGGGGGTGATGTACTCGACCATGGTTTCACGGGTGACGAAGTCAGCCACCGCATGGACCACGCAGGCCGGGTTGATGGCGCGGATGCGCTCGGCCATCACCTCCACCTTGGCCTTGCCCACGGTGCCTTCTATGGCATGCACCTGGCGGTTGGTGTTGGTGATGCAGACGTCGTCCAGGTCGAACAGGGAGATCTCGCCCACTCCGGAGCGGGCCAGGGCCTCTGCCGCCCAGGAGCCCACGCCGCCGATGCCGACCACCGCCACATGGGCCGCCTGCAACCGGGCAAGCCCGTCCAGGCCATAAAGCCGGGCAATGCCGCCGAAACGCTCGTCTGTATTCATGCCGATCACTCCCATCGCCAACCTTGGGGCGGGCGCGCATTATAGGAAGCGCTCTGCTTCGGCCCAAGTCCATCGCCGCTGAATGGCGGCCCATGGCTTCGGGCCCGGTCCGCCAGGGCTATAGTCGGCCGATAACGACAATGGAGCCGGTCATGCGCAATTTCACCTTCTACAACCCCACCCGCATCCATTTCGGCGAAGGCCAGATCAGCAAGCTGGGGCGGGATGTGCCGGCCGGCAGCCGGGTCCTGGTGACCCACGGCGGCGGCAGCATCTTCCAGAACGGCGTCTGGCAGCAGGTAGAGGAAGCGCTGGCTGGTTACCAGCTGGTCCGTTTCGGTGGCATCGAGGCCAATCCGCAGTTCGATACCCTGGTCAAGGCCGCCGGGCTGGCCAAGGCCGAACGCTGCGACTTCATCGTCGCTGTCGGTGGCGGTTCGGTAATCGACGGCAGCAAGTTCATCGCCGCCGCGACCTGCTACGAAGGCGACCCGCTGGACCTGCTCAGCGGCAAGCGGATCACCGCAGCCCTGCCGCTCGGCTGCGTGCTGACCCTGGCCGCCACCGGCTCGGAGAGCAACCCCCACGGCGTGGTCACCCACGTCGCCCGCCAGGAGAAGCTGCCCTTCTCCAGCGCCCTGCTCTACCCGCGCTTCGCCATCCTCGACCCACGCACCACCTTCAGTCTGCCGTCCAGGCAGATCGGCAACGGCGTGGTGGATGCGTTCGTCCACACCATCGAGCAATACCTGACCTACCCAGCCGACTCCCCCCTGCAGGACCGCTACGCCGAAGGCCTGCTGCTGACCCTGATCGAAGAAGGCCCCAAGGCGCTGGCCACCCCCGATGACTACGCCGTGCGCGCCAACCTGATGTGGTGCGCCACCCAGGCGCTGAACGGCCTGCTCGGCTGCGGCGTCCCCCAGGACTGGTCGACCCACATGATCGGCCACGAACTGACCGCGCTCTACCACATCGACCACGCCCAGACCCTGGCCGTGGTGCTACCGGCGCTGCTGGCCGAACGCCGCCAGGTCAAGCGCGAGAAGCTGCTGCAGTACGCCTCCCGCGTCTGGGGCCTGAAGGAAGGTGACGACGATCAGCGCATCGATTCGGCCATCCAGGCCACCCGCGATTTCTTCAAGCGCATGGGCGTGCCCACCCGCCTGTCCGAACACGGCCTGGATGCCGACGTGATCCCCCAGGTGCTGGCACAACTGGAGCGGCATGGCATGACCGCCCTGAGCGAACGGCGTGACCTTGACCTGATGATCAGCGAGCGCATCCTATTGAGGGCGCTCTGAAGAGCCCCCATCCGGGGCGGCATTTCGCCACATGGCGAGAACTTCTGGCGCCAAAGGCAAACAAACCCTCTGGCGGGGCGGCCATCCGGCTCCCCCGCTGGTTGCAATCTATACAGCTGTTGGGCGCCGGAGTAGGATTCGCGCCGGCCGGCAGTTCGCTGGCCCTGTCCCCCCCCGGTTTCGTATGAAAGACCGCCTGCAGCAGGCCGTTCTCCTATGGGACCCAGTTCCTCTATTCGGAACCCTTGACCTCTATGCCATCGCGTAAATTTGGACTCAATCTGGTGGTCTTCGTGGCGGTTGCTGCGTTGTTCACCGGTATCTGGGCGCTTTACAACCGTCCGGTCACCGCGCCGGACTGGCCGGAACAGATCTCCGGTTATTCCTTCTCGCCGTTCCGCGCGGACCAGAACCCGCAGCAGAACCGCTACCCCACCGACGAGCAGATCCGCCAGGACCTCGAACTGCTGAGCAAGCAGACCGACAACATCCGCACCTACTCGGTGGACGGCAGCCTGGCCGACATCCCGCGCCTGGCCGAGGAATTCGGCCTGCGGGTGACCCTGGGTGTGTGGATCAGCCCGGACGAGGAACGCAACGAGCGCGAGATCGCCAAGGCCATCGAAATCGCCAACACGTCCCGCAGCGTGGTTCGCGTGGTGGTGGGTAACGAGGCCCTGTTCCGTCGCGAGATCAGCCGCAAGGACCTGGTGGATTACCTGGACCGTGTCCGCGCCGCGGTGAAGGTGCCGGTGACCACCTCCGAGCAGTGGCACATCTGGCTGAAGTACCCGGAACTGGCCAAGCACGTCGACCTGGTAGCGGCCCACGTGCTGCCCTACTGGGAATTCGTGCCGATGGAGGATTCCACCGAATTCGTCCTGGAGCGCGCCAAGGACCTGAAGAAGGCCTTCCCGAAGAAGCCGCTGCTGCTGTCGGAAGTGGGCTGGCCGAGCAACGGCCGCATGCGTGGCGGTGCCGACGCGTCCCAGGCCGACCAGGCCATCTACCTGCGCACCCTGGTCAACGCCCTCAACGCCAAGGGCTACAACTACTTCGTCATCGAAGCCTTCGACCAGCCGTGGAAGGCCAGCGACGAGGGCTCGGTGGGCGCCTATTGGGGCGTCTACAACCTCGACCGCCAGCCCAAGTTCGCCTTCGAAGGCCCGGTGATCGCCATCCCGCAATGGCGCATGCTCGCCGTGGCCTCGGTGGTCCTGGCGCTGCTGGCCCTGGCCCTGATGCTGATCGACGGTAGCGCCCTGCGCCAGCGCGGCCGCACCTTCCTCACCTTCGTCGCCTTTGCCGGCGGCTCGGCGCTGGTGTGGATCGCCTACGACTACAGCCAGCAGTACAGCAACTGGTTCAGCCTCACCGTGGGCCTGCTGCTGGGTATCGGCGCCCTGGGCGTGTTCATCGTGCTCCTCACCGAAGCCCATGAACTGGCCGAGGCGGTCTGGGTGCGCAAGCGCCGCCGTCCGTTCCTGCCGATATTGGCCGACACCGCCTACCGGCCGAAAGTGTCGGTACACGTACCCTGCTACAACGAGCCGCCGGAGATGGTCAAACAGACCCTCGACGCCCTGGCCAACCTCGACTATCCGGACTTTGAGGTCCTGATCATCGACAACAACACCAAGGACCCGGCCGTCTGGGAACCAGTGCGCGATTACTGCGAGCAGCTGGGCCCGCGCTTCAAGTTCTTCCACGTCGCCCCGCTGGAAGGCTTCAAGGGCGGCGCGCTGAACTACATCCTGCCGTACACCGCACCGGACGCCGAAGTCGTGGCGGTGATCGACTCCGACTACTGCGTCGACCGCAACTGGCTGAAGTACATGGTGCCGCACTTCGCCGACCCGGAAATCGCCGTGGTGCAGTCGCCGCAGGACTATCGCGACGGCAACGAGAACACCTTCAAGAAGCTCTGCTACGCCGAGTACAAGGGCTTCTTCCACATCGGCATGGTCACCCGCAACGACCGCAACGCGATCATCCAGCACGGCACCATGACCATGATCCGCCGCAGCGTGATGGACGAGCTGAAGTGGGCCGACTGGACCATCTGCGAAGACGCCGAACTGGGCCTTCGCGTGTTCAAGAGCGGCTACGCGGCAGCCTACGCGCACGAGAGCTTTGGCCGCGGCCTGATGCCGGACACCTTCATCGACTACAAGAAGCAGCGCTTCCGCTGGGCCTACGGCGCCATCCAGATCATGAAGGGGCATGCCCGCAGCCTGTTCCTGGGCAAGGACTCCAAGCTCAAGCAGGGCCAACGCTACCACTTCATCGCCGGCTGGCTGCCCTGGGTCGCCGATGGCCTGAACATCTTCTTCACCATCGGTGCCCTGCTCTGGTCGGCGGCCATGATCATCGTGCCGCAGCGGGTCGACCCGCCGCTGCTGATCTTCGCCATCCCGCCTCTGGCGCTGTTCTTCTTCAAGGTGGGCAAGATCGTCTTCCTCTACCAGCGCGCGGTGGGGGTCAACCTGAAGGACGCCTTCTGTGCGGCGGTTGCAGGGCTCGCGCTCTCACACACCATCGCCAAGGCGGTGCTCTACGGCTTTTTCACCAAGAGCATCCCGTTCTTCCGCACGCCGAAGATGCGCAGCAACCACGGCCTGATGATGGCCCTGGCCGAAGCCCGCGAAGAGGTGTTCGTGATGCTCCTCTTGTGGGGCGCGGCCATCGGCATCGCCATCGTACAGGGCATGCCCAGCCCGGACGTGATGTTCTGGGTGGCCATGCTGCTGGTACAGTCGCTGCCGTACCTGGCGGCGCTGATCATGGCGCTGCTCTCCTCCATGCCCAAGGGCCGGGAAGAGGAGCAGGAAGAGGTCGCCACCGCCTGACAGGCGAGCGAAACCCTCAAACGGCGGCCATTGGCCGCCGTTCTTGTTTTAAGATATCCGCCTTTTCTTCCCTAGCGTTCCCGCGCTGCTTTCCGGAGCTCCCATGTCTGCCCTGTCCCCCACCCTCGAACTCGCCTGCGACCTCATTCGCCGCCCCTCGGTCACCCCGGTCGACGAAGGTTGCCAGGAGTTGATGATGCGCCGTCTGGAGGCCGCGGGCTTCCGCATCGAGCGCATGCGCATCGAGGATGTGGAAAACTTCTGGGCCATCCGTGGCGGCGAGGGCCCGGTGCTCTGCTTCGCCGGCCATACCGACGTGGTGCCCACCGGTCCGGTGCAGGCCTGGCAGCACCAGCCGTTCGACGCCCTGATCGACGAACAGGGCATGCTCTGCGGCCGGGGCGCGGCGGACATGAAGGGCAGTCTGGCCGCCATGCTGGTAGCGGTTGAACGCTTCGTCAGCGAACACCCGCAGCACAAGGGCGCCATCGCCTTCCTCATCACCAGCGACGAAGAAGGCCCGGCGCAACATGGCACCAAGGCCGTGGTGGAGCGGCTGGCCGCCCGTGGCGAGCGCCTGGACTGGTGCATCGTCGGCGAGCCCTCCAGCACCTCCTTGGTGGGTGACGTGGTGAAGAACGGCCGTCGCGGCTCCCTCGGCGGCAAGCTGACCGTGCGCGGCGTGCAAGGCCACGTGGCCTACCCGCACCTGGCGAAGAACCCCATCCACCTGGCCGCACCCGCCTTGGCGGAACTGACCGCCGAGCACTGGGACGACGGCAACACCTTCTTCCCGCCGACCAGCTTCCAGGTCTCCAACCTCAACGCCGGCACCGGCGCCACCAATGTGATCCCGGGCGAGCTGGTGGCGGTGTTCAACTTCCGCTTCTCCACCGAATCCACGGTGGAAGGCCTGCAGCGCCGGGTCGAGGCCATCCTCGACAAGCACGGCCTGGACTACCACCTGGAATGGGCGCTTTCCGGCCTGCCCTTCCTTACCGAACCGGGCGAGCTGCTGGACGCGGTCGCGGCGAGCATCAAGGCCGTCACCGGCCGTGACACCACGCCGTCCACCAGCGGCGGCACCTCCGATGGCCGCTTCATCGCCACCATGGGCACCCAGGTGGTCGAACTGGGCCCGGTGAACACCACCATCCACCAGGTGAACGAGCGGGTACTGGCGAGCGATCTCGACCTGCTGACCGACATCTACCAACAGACCCTGGTCCGCCTGCTCGCCCAATGAAACTCATCTGCCCCCTTTGCCAGGGTGCGCTGAGCGCCCGTGAACAGAGCCTGGCGTGCCCGGCCAACCACAGCTTCGACCGCGCGCGCCAGGGCTACTACAACCTGCTGCCGGTGCAGCACAAGAAGAGCCGCGATCCGGGCGACAACGCCACCATGGTCGAGGCACGCCGGCGCTTCCTCGACGGCGGCCATTACGCCCCACTGGCCAGCCGCCTGGCCGCACTCGCCGCCGCACGCGACCCGGAAAGCTGGCTGGATATCGGCTGTGGCGAGGGCTACTACACCGGCCAGCTGGCCATGGCCCTGCCAGCCAGCGATGGCTACGCCCTGGACATCTCCCGCGAGGCGGTGAAGCGCGCCTGCCGCCGCGCCCCGCAGTTGCACTGGCTGGTGGCGAGCATGGCTCGGGTTCCCCTGGCCGATGGCAGTTGCGACCTGCTCGCCAGCGTCTTCAGCCCGCTGGACTGGCAGGAAGTGCTGCGCCTGCTGGCCCCCGGTGGCGGCCTGCTGCGCATGGGGCCGACCCGCGAGCACCTGCTGGAGCTGCGCGAGAATCTCTACGATGAAGTCCGCGACTACGACGACGAGAAACACCTGGCGCAGATTCCAGCGGGCATGCGCCTGGCCCACAGCGAAACGCTGAGCTATCGCCTGCACCTGGCCGACGCCGAGGCGCGCGCGGACCTGCTGGCGATGACCCCGCACGGCTGGCGCGCCAGCGCCGAACGCCGCGCCGCGGTGGTGGCCGAAGCCTTCGATGTGACGGTGTCCATTCGCTACGATTGGATCGAGAAAATCTAGGGAGTCCCCCATGCGCCAACCCGATATCGAGATCTACCTCAAGGACGCCGACCAGGAGGCCGTCACCGCCTGGCTCAACGCGGCGCTGGGTTCCTGCACGCCCTGGCAGCAGAAAGGCCAGACCTTCAAGTGCCTGGCCGGGGATGTTCCCGTCACCTGGCTGCCCAAGGCCGTTGGCAAGTGGCACAGCCTCTATCTGGAAAGCGACGCTACGCCCTGGGAGGATGATCTGGGTTGTGCACGCGCAGCCTTTGCGGCCCTGGGCGTGGAAATCCGCTGCGCGCCAGGTGGCTGGCAGGAAACGCAGGGCGAAGAAGACGCCGACCGCTGGATCAAGGTGAACGCGGAAGGCGAGCAGGAAATCATCTGGCGCACCGACTGATCGATCGGCAGCCCGATTGGATTGGGAAACCGCAGACAGCAAAAGGCCCGTCACTGACGGGCCTCTTGTTTTGAGTCTCAGACCTTGGCGACGTCTTCCGCCTGCAGGCCTTTCTGACCCTGAATCACGGAAAACTCCACCTTCTGGCCTTCCAGCAGAGAGCGATGACCCTCGCCACGGATAGCACGGTAGTGAACGAACACATCAGGACCGCTTTCGCGCTGAATGAAACCATAGCCCTTGGCGTCATTGAACCACTTGACGGTTCCGATCTCACGATCAGCCATTACTGCTCTCTCCAACTCGCAATTTTATTGTGTACCCCCTTTGCTGGGGGTTTCGACGGTGCGGCAAAGACGTTCTTCTTGTTATATCCGACCCCGGCCGAATCAAGCATGGAGCGGGTATTTCGAATGGCGTTCTTTATATGACCGCGACCGGAGTATACGACAAGAGTTCGCGCTGAAAAGCACTTTTTTATGACCGTGCAGAATGGCCGCGCCATGCGGGCTGGACGCCCTTTTCTGGTTCCCGGACGGGACAAAATGGGGCATGAAGAAAGGCGGAAACGGACCGGCCAAAGTCCGATTTACCGCCTTGCTTCAATAACTTGCACTACTTTGCGGCAAGTACATCCTCGAGCTTCTTGGCCAGTGCCTGATATTGGAATGGCTCCAGTCGATAGGCCCAATCCAGTTTGCCGGGCACCTGCTTTTCACCGAACTTCTGCTTATCCTTGAGCACCAGCCAGGGCTGTTCGCCCTGCCCGTAGACTTCACCGCGCAGCTCGCCCCCGTCGAAAGTGGACAGGCTGAAACTCAGCAGCGGCTTGCCCTTGAACTGCACCTGCGCCAGGGGGGCGTTGTCGGCGAATTCCAGGCCGGCGAAGAGGGTCGCCATGCCGTTGGCCGCCGCCTCATAGGCCAGTTTCCGGCCCTTGGGCAGTTGCTTGAGCTTGAGATTCGGCTCCTCGGCGGTATCCCGGTAGACGGTCAGCTGGCTGCCGTTCGGGTAGGTCACCTCGACCTGCCGGACGCTGGCGAAGGGAATCGCCGCCACCCGGCGGTCCAGCCAGTTGAGTTCGCTCGTCGGCAGCGGCATGGCCTGGTCGACCAGCCAGACCTGGTTGTCGCCATAGAGGCGCACCAGTTGCCCCTTGCCCTGCTGTGCCGGCTTGCCCACCAGCAGTTCCAGCGGCGCTTCGCTGCCGCGTTCGACCTTGATGCGCGAACCCTGCTCGCCGGCCTCGCCCTTGTCCGCCAGGCCTACTCGACCGTGCAGTTCGGGGTTGGCGGTCTTGGCTTCCACCTTGCGTGCCTCGGCCAGTGCCCTCAGCAGCGTGGCCACGGGTTGGCCGGCCGCCGGGTAATCAGCCTTGGCCGGCAGCACCCAGGTGCCATCCTTGCGCGCCAGGCGCACGTCCGGCTGGCCGGGCACCTGCACGTCCAGCGCCGTCACGCCGTCCAGCCTGCCCTGCAGTTGCGGCAGCAGCAGGTCACGGCTGGCGACGGACTGCGGCTGGGGCCGCGCACTGTCCTGCTTGATGTAGTAGGCCGCACCCAGCCCGGCAGCCAGCAGGGCGAGAAAGATCAAGCCTTTGCGTCCCATATCGTCCCCCCTCAGGCCTTGCGCCGACGACGCCAGAACCACAGCACCAGCACGCCCAGGGTCAGCACCAGCGGCACCAGGGCGATGTTGACGAACTTCAGGGTGCGCCCCAGGTCCTCGATGCTGGCGTTGAGCTGGAAGCGCACGTCGCGCAGTTCCTTGCGGATGCGCAGCTTCTCCTGGATGAACTGCTGCAGCGTCGCCTGCTGTTCCGGGGTCAGTTCCAGCGCCTTGGCCGGGTCCTGGTTCTGCTGCAGCGACGCCAGTTTCTGCTCGGTGTCGGCCAGACGCTGCTGGAGCACCTGTTCCTGCTCGCGGAACTTCACCTCGGCGTCACGCTGGAGTTTCTCCACCACGTCGAAGGGACGGCTGAAGCGGCCACGGGAACGCACGCTGATCAGCGCGTCGGAACCGGCCAGGTTGTCCAGGGCATTGATGGCGAAGCCGGAGTTGTCGGCCCAGGGCTGCGGTACGCGCTGACCGAAGAAGTCCTGCACCTGCACCCACATGCGATCGCTGAGGATGTCGGTATCGGCCACGGCGATCACATTGATGTTCTTCGCCGATTTCAGGCCATCCTTGCGGCCCTCGATGCCATCGGGGAACGCCGATTGCGCCGGACCGCTGATGCGCGCCGCCACCGTATAGCGCTCGCCGGTGGGTTCGAGTTCGCGGATCAGCTCCTCGGGGTCGGTGAGCATGCCGAAGCGCTGCACGTCGAAGGGCATGGCGTACTCGGAGCTCTGGATCAGCGGCACGAACTGGGTCTTGGCACCTTCCAGCGGCTTGAGGATGCCCGCAGTGGCCACGGTGATGTTCTCCAGGCCGGCGGTGCTGACGTCGGACTGGTCGAGGCTGTGCCTGGGCAGGTTGAGCCAGGCGGCATGGCGCGCCGGCGGCCGGCCCTCGCCAACGTTCACCGACATGGCGTTGGCACCGTCACCCAGCACCTTGCCCGGCACCATCTGCAAGCCCCAGGCCTTGAACAGGACGTTCAGGTCGGAAGCCTTGTCGCCCCCGGGCTCGCCCGGCATTTCCATGCCGCTGTCGGCTTCGCTCCACGGATCGACGAAGGCCAGCAGCTTGCCTCCGCGCAGGACGAACTGGTCAATGGCGTACTGCGTCTGCTGCGGCAGGTTCTTCGGATGCACCAGCAGCAGCACCGAGACCTTTTCCGGAATCTGGTCGATATCGCCCTTCAGGCTCTCGATCTGGAAGAGCTGGCGGATGCCTTCCATCACCATCCAGGGCGCGGTCGGCTGGCGGGTCGCCATGTCGAAGCCGCCATTGAGCTTCAGCCCGGAAATCACGCCCACCACCGGGCGTTCCGGCTTGGCCAGGCTCTGCACCAGGCGGCTGATCTCGTATTCGAGGAACTCTTCCTGATCCAGCGGGAAGAACGGGATGATCTGGGTATCGTCCACGCTGTTGGTACCGGCCAGACCGAAGTAGACCTGGTCACCCCCCTGCTGCAGCGGTACCGCCTGCAGGCCGAACTCGGCGGCCTTGTCCTCAGCCTCGGAGAAGGGCTCGGGATCGACGATGTGCAGCTTGATCTTGCCGCCAGCAGCCCGCTCGTAGGCTTTCAACATCTCTTCCACGCGTCGCGCGTAGTTGCGCAGCACCACCAGGTCCTTGGCGGTCTTGTCGGAGTAGAAGAAATACAGGTTGATGGGTTCGTCGATCTCGCCAAGGATCTTCCGTGTCCCGTCGGAGATGGTGTAGAGCTTCTGTTCGGTGAGATCGACCCGCGCGTTGGTCAGGGTCAGCCCGGCGAGCATGTTGAACGCCAGGAAAGCCAGGGCGATCAGCAGCAGCCCGGCGCCGGAATACATCAGTCTTTTCATGTTCAGTCGGCCTTCTTCAGATCGACCACCACGGCGGTGGCGGCCAGCCAGGCGGCGATCAGGGTGACGAAGTAGAGCAGGTCACGCAGGTCGATCACGCCCTTGCTGATGGCATCAAAACGGGTCAGGAAACTCAGCGAGGCCACGGCGTCCAGCAGCCATTGCGGTGCCCAGGCGCTGAAGGCATCCAGCACCAGCGGGAAGCCGCTGACGATGAACAGGAAGCACACGCTGACGGCGAGGATGAAGGCGATCACCTGGTTCTTCGCCAGCGCCGACATGCAGGAGCCGATGGCGAGGAAGGCCCCGGCCAGCAGCCAGCTGCCGATGTAGCCGGTGATGATGGCGCCGTTATCCGGCTCGCCGAGATAGTTGACCGTGATCACCATAGGGAAGGTCAGCAGCAGAGCCAGGCCGGCGAAGGCCCAGGCGGCGAGGAACTTGCCGGTGACCGCCTCGAAGCGGGTGATGGGCAGCGTCATCAGCAACTCGATGGAGCCGGACTTGCGCTCCTCGGCCCACAGGCGCATGGCGATGGCCGGCACCAGGAACAAGTAGAGCCAGGGGTGGAAGTTGAAGAACGGCGCGAGGCTCGCCTGGCCGCTTTCGTAGAAGCCCCCCAGGTAGAAGGTGAACACCCCGGACAGCACCAGGAAGATCACGATGAACACGTAGGCCAGCGGGGTGGCGAAGTAGCTCGCCAGCTCGCGTTTGAAAATAACCGGCAACTGCGTCATGCCGCTTCTCCCCGGGTCAGTCGGCGGAACACCTCATCGAGACGGCCGCGCTCCACGTCCAGCTCCCTCACTTTCCAGCCCCGCTGGTGAATCAGCTGGTTCACCTGCGGGAAGATCACTTCGCCCGGCTTGGCCAGGATGGTCAGGCCGCCTTCGATGGCGTTCTCCTCGATGCCGGCCACACCCGGCAGCACCGCCAGGGCCAGCATGTCCAGCGGCTCGTCGGCCACCAGCGTCACCGCCTGGTGGTAGCGGGAGCGGCTTTCCAGCTCGAACGGCGTGCCGTCGGCCACCACCTTGCCGGACGCGATCACCAGGGCGCGGGTGCAGACCGCCGCGACCTCTTCGAGGATGTGGGTGGAGATGATCACGATCTTCTCGTGGGCCAGGCTCTGGATCAGTTGGCGCACCTGGTGCTTCTGGTTCGGGTCGAGGCCATCGGTGGGCTCGTCGAGGATCAGCACGCGCGGATCATGGAGAATCGCCTGGGCCAGGCCGACGCGGCGCTTGTAGCCCTTGGAGAGGGTTTCGATAGACTGGCCGAGGACGTTATCCAGCTCCACCTGCGCCACCGCACGGGCCACCCGTGCCTTCTTCTCGGCACCACGGAAGCCGCGTACCTCGGCAATGAACTCAAGGAAGCCGCGCACCGTCATGTCGCCGTAGCAGGGGGCGCCTTCCGGCAGGTAGCCGATCTCGCGCTGGGCCTTGAGGGTGTGGGTCTGGATGTCGGCGCCGAAGATGCTGGCGCTGCCCGAGGTCGGCGCGAGGAAGCCGGTGAGCATCTTCATGGTGGTGGACTTGCCTGCGCCGTTGGGGCCCAGGAACCCCAGCACCTCCCCCGGCGCGACGCTGAAGGACAGATTGTCCACAGCTGTGTGCTGCGCAAAGCGCTTGGTCAGATTTGTTATCTCGATCATGGCCTCTAGTCCCTTCGGGAACAGCCCCTGGCCATGCTGGCCACCGGGGCCTTGCAAAACGCTGGCGGACTATAAGGAGTCCCCCGCAGGCATTGCAAGACTGCCCCTGATGGGAAAAGTTGCAGGAAAATTCGGGCAAAACGACGGCCCGCGGCTTTTTGCGACCCGGCGGCGAATACGGCAAACTAGCCGCCCCGAGCAATCGCTCGTTTCACAGCCTCACCCTGTCATGACCCGCTCCCCGTTCCGCCGACTCGCCTTTGGTGCCCTGCGCCGCCTGCTTTACCTCTGGGTGCGCTCCGAGACCATCAACCAGTCCGCACTCACCCTGAAGCTCGACCGCAGCAAGCCGGTGCTCTATGTACTGCAGCAACCCTCGGCCAGCGACCTGGCGGTGGTGGATCGGGAATGCACCAAGGCCGGCCTGCCACGTCCGGTGTTGCCGGTGGCGGTGGGCGACCTGCTGGAGCCGGCCGCGTTCTTCTATCTGACCCGGGAGCCGGGCTGGCTCGGCGGCCAGGACAAGCGCGGCGCCTCACCGACCCTGGTGCGGGTGCTGGGCGCCATCCAGCAACATGCGGTGGAAGATGCGCAGATCATTCCGGTGACGGTGTTCTGGGGCCAGTCACCCGACCGTGAAACCAGCCCCTGGAAGCTGCTCTTCGCCGACAGCTGGGCAGTGACCGGCCGCCTGCGCAAGCTGGTCAGCATCCTCATCCTCGGCCGCAAGACCCGGGTGCAGTTCTCCGCTCCCATCCACCTGCGCGAACTGGTGGAGCAGGACAAGGGACCGGAGCGCACGCTGCGCATGGTCAACCGCATCCTGCGCGTCCACTTCCGCAACCAGAAAACCGCGGTCATCGGCCCCGACCTGTCCCACCGCCGCAACCTGGTGAAAGGTCTGGTGCGCGGCCCGCTGGTGCGCCAGGCGATCGCCGAACAAGCCGAGCGCGAGAAGGTCAGCCTGGCCACCGCCGAGACCCAGGCGCTGAAGTACGGCAACGAGATCGCCTCCGACTTCGCCTATACCGCCATCCGCTTCCTCGAAGTGGTGCTGTCCTGGTTCTGGAACAAGCTCTACGAGGGCATCAAGGTCAATCACATCGAGCAGGTGCAGGACATCGTGCATGGCCACGAGGTCATCTACGTACCCTGCCACCGCAGCCACATCGACTATCTGCTGCTGTCCTACCTGCTGTTCCGCAACGGCCTGACCCCGCCGCACATCGCCGCCGGCATCAACCTCAACATGCCGGTGATCGGCGGCCTGCTGCGCCGTGGCGGTGCCTTCTTCATGCGCCGCACCTTCAAGGGCAACCCGCTGTACACAGCGGTATTCAACGAATACCTGCACACCCTGTTCAGCCGCGGCTTCCCGGTGGAGTACTTCGTCGAAGGCGGGCGCTCGCGCACCGGCCGCATGCTGCATCCGAAGACCGGCATGCTCGCCATCACCCTGCGCAGCTTCCTGCGCTCCTCGCGCCTGCCCATCGTCTTCGTGCCGGTGTACATCGGCTACGAACGCGTGCTGGAAGGCCGCACCTACCTGGGCGAACTGCGCGGAGCAAGCAAAAAGAAGGAATCCATCTTCGACCTGTTCAAGGTCATCAGCGCCCTGAAGCTGCGGTTCGGTTCAGTGGCGGTGAACTTCGGCGAACCGATCAAACTGGCCGAATTCCTCGACCAGCAGCAGCCCGACTGGCGCACCCAGGAGCTGGGCCCGCAATTCCGCCCGGCCTGGCTCAACGACACCACCAACCAGCTCGCCGAGCGCATCGCCCGTCATCTCAACGACGCGGCGGCGATCAACCCGGTCAACCTGGTGGCCCTGGCGCTGCTCTCCACCACCCGCCTGGCCCTGGACGAACGCGCCCTGACCCGCGTGCTCGACCTCTACCTGGCGCTGCTCCGCGCCGTGCCCTACTCGCCCCACGCCACCCTGCCCGAAGGCGACGGACAGGCGCTGATCCAGTACGTGCTGAGCATGGACCTGCTGGCGGAGCAGAAGGACGCGCTGGGCAGGATCCTCTATCTGGACGAGCAGAACGCCGTCCTCATGACCTACTACCGCAACAACGTGCTCCATGTGTTCGCCCTGCCCGCCCTGCTGGCCTGTTTCTTCCAGAGCAGCGCGCGGATGAGCCGCGAGCAGATCCTGCGTTACACCCGTGCGCTCTATCCCTATCTGCAGGCAGAGCTGTTCATCCGCTGGGACGCGAACGAACTGGATGGCGTCGTGGACCAGTGGCTGGCAGCCTTCGTCGAACAGGGCCTGCTCAAGGTGGAAAACGACGTCTATGTGCGTCCGGCACCGAGTTCGCGGCAGTTCGTGCTGCTGACCCTGCTGGCCCGCGCCATCGTCCAGACCCTGCAGCGCTTCTACATGGCCATCGCCCTGCTGCTCAACGCCGGCCAGAACCAGTTGAGCGCCGAAGAACTCGAGGACCTCTGCACCGTCATGGCCCAGCGCCTGTCGATCCTCCACGGGCTGAACGCTCCGGAGTTCTTCGACAAGAGCCTGTTCCGCCACTTCATCCAGACGCTGCTGGACCAGCGCGTGCTGCGCCAGGACGAAGCAGGCAAGCTGGGCTACCACGAACTCCTTGGCGAACTGGCCGAAGGCGCTGCCAAGCGTGTGCTGCCGGCGGAGATTCGCCTGTCCATCCGCCAGGTGGCCTTCGATCGCCAGGTCGAGGCCGAGCCGGACGCCCCAGTGGAAGCTGGCTGATCCTTCTCGCCAGGCCTTCTGGCCTGGCGCTTCTCTTTTAGGACCGTTCCCACATCCCGACTGGGCATTTCCCGGCAGGCTCGCTCGAGCGGCCTCCGTACCATTCGGCGCTGCTCCTCTCGGATCACCGAGTGCACCACCAGCCCCGAACACGGAAAACCCAATCCATGCTGCTGAGAACCATCACAGTCGAGAACGGCACCGGAGAGGTGGTCAACGCCGCCATCCTGTGCAGCTTCGCCATCCCCGAGATCGATCGCAACATCGTCGTTTACACCCTCAACGAAGACGGCCGCGAGGGCACCGCCAAGGTGTATGTAGCGAGCGCCATCCCCCAGGACAACGGCTATCGCCTTGCCGGCCTGGAATCCGAGCGGGAATGGCAACACACCGTGCAGGTGCTCAGGGAAATCACTCGGGGAGAAGAGTCGTGAGCATGGTCAGCAAGACGCAATTCCACTTCGTCCAACTCAAGGGCGAAATTACCGGCGCCGGCAATGAACCAGCCGCCTCGAGGGACCACCAAAGCCTGTCAATCAGCAGGTCTTCCATCAGCAAGCTGATCGCCACCCGCGAAAGCAGCAACATCGGCGACCCGCTGCCGTCTACCCGCCCGCCACTGCCGGATGAACCCACTTCTGTGGCCGCGTTCCTCTCCCCTATCGACAGCCGCGCCCTCGGCGTGGATTTCAGCCTGGCCACGCCAGCGGTCCTCGAAGCCACGGCCGAAACGCCCGCGCCCGCTGAAGAGGCGATTGCGGAAGAGGTCGAGGTCGAGGTCGAGCGCGAGCCGGCCGACGTACAGGACGTAGCGGAAGCCTGTGCCGAAATAGTTGCGGAGCCGGCGATCCCCGAATCCGAGCCAGAGGCAGCTGTCGAGCCAGAGCCAGAGCCAGAGCCAGAGCCAGAGCCAGAGCCTCAGATTGAACCAGAACCTGAACCTGAACCTGAAACGGCAGCCGGATTGCCCCTCGAAATCGAGGAACTGCCAGGCGACCAAGCCGAAACAGCTACGGTCCCTGCACCGTCCCGGCGGGCAGCTGAACAGCTGATTGAGCCGGCGGCGGTGGAGACCGAACACCCAAGCCACATGATCCAGCCGCAACCGGCTCTTCCCACCCTTGCCGACAGCGAGGCCGACAGCGTGCTGTGCGACGTGCAGAGTACCCTCGCCTCCCTCGCGGACATGGCCAAGAACCTGACCCAGCAGAAGCTGGAAACGGTGAAGCAGCAGGAAAGCCTGGAACAGCGCAAGGCCCTGTTGCAGGAGAAGGAACGCATCCTCGCCGACAAGGACGAACAACTGCGTCTGCTGGAGGCACGGCTGACCCGCGAAGTCTCCAACCTGGAGCGCAGCGCCGAGGACAATGCCCGCGCCCTGGCCGAACGCAGCACCGCCCTCAAGGCCCTGGCCGAAAGCGTCGAAGCCCGCGACCGCAGCACGGCCAAGCTCGCCGAAACCCTGCGCCTGGAAAAGCAGCGCAACGATGAACTGGCCGAGACGCTGGTGCGCCGGGCGGAATCCCTCGACGAGCGCGAGGCCGCGCTGAACCGCAAGGACGAGGACCTCGCCGAGAAGCTCAAGCAACTGGTCGCCGCCAAGGACCGCTTCCGCGCCCTGGTCAAGGCCTTCAACGAAACGGTGCAATTCAACAACACCCTGAACGCCATCTCCAGCACTGCGCTGGACGACAGCCAGCACTGACCTCCCCCACTCGCCCCCGGATCGGGGGCGATGTCTTTCCAGCCCCAGCCCGTCGCACTTTGCCTTTGTTCATCAACGCCGGGGCAGCACTCGGTTAAACTTGATTGCTCCGACCCGCCGCCCCAGCGCGTGAGGGTCGCTCCGGTCCGCTGAGCTTTGTGCTTACCGCCCCTCAACAGCCACAAGGATGCTGCCATGATCCGCTTCGCTACCCTCTGCGCCGGCCTCGCCCTCTCCGCCAGCGCCTTCGCCCTGTCCCTCGCCGACCTCAGCCAGCAGGACGCCAGCGGCGGGCTGAAGGATGCCCTGACCCAGGGCGCCAAGGTGGCCGTCCAGCAACTCGGCAAGCCGGGTGGCTTTTCCAGTAACCCCGACGTGCGCATCGAGCTGCCGGGCAACCTCGGCAAGGCCGCCAGGACCATGAAGATGATGGGTATGGGCGCCCAGGTGGAACAGCTGGAAACGACCATGAACAAGGCCGCCGAAGCGGCAGTACCGCAGGCCCAGGCGCTGCTGGTGGACGCGGTGAAGAAAATGACCGTGCAGGATGCCAAGAGCATCCTCAGCGGCCCGGACGACGCCGCTACCCAGTACCTGAACAAAACCAGCCGCGAGCAACTGCGCGCGAAGTTCCTGCCCATCGTCAAGCAGGCCACCGACAAGGTGGGACTGGCCCAGCAATACAACAGCTTCGCCGGCCAGGCCGCGAGTTTCGGCGTGGTGGACGCCAAGAGCGCCAATATCGAGAGCTACGTGACTGAAGAAGCCCTGGACGGCCTGTTCAAGATGATCGCCGAGCAGGAAGCCAGCATCCGCCAGAATCCTGCGGGCGCGGCTACCAGCCTGGCGAAGAAGGTCTTCGGCGCGCTCTGAGCGTCGCAGCGCATTGATAGCGGCCCTCTCCCGCAAGCGGGAGAGGGGACTATCCGCGCAGGCCTTGAGCCACGTGCACGCCCTGTAGGGGCGAATTCATTCGCCAGGCAGCCCGCCCCTTACCACTCCAACACCTCCACCCTGCTATCCCCCAACGCATCATCCAGCCCCTGATGGAACCACCTCAGCGCCTGTTCGAACCGGCCATGCCAGAGCCGCTCGCTGGCACCGGCCTGGATGCCCGTCTGAACCCGCGCCGCCATGGCGAAGTCTTCCTCCAGCGCCGAATAGAGAATCGCGTTGTTCCTCTCGAAATAGCGCTGCGCCTTTTCCGTCGCCGGCGCTTCCGGCAGCAGGGTATGCCCGAGCACGCGGGTCGCCAGCGGGCCGTCGGGGAACACGGTGGAGAAGTCGATATGGTCCGGCTCCACCAGCACCAGGGTGTTGGGCCAGAGGAAGTACAACAGGTTGCCGTGACGCCGCAGGTTCCAGTCCCGCTCCGGCTGGTCGAGGATTTCCCGCAGGTTGCGCTTCACGTAGTAATTGCGGATATGCCGGCCGAAACGCTCGAACAGGCCCAGGTTGGGCCAGAACAGATGGTCGATGGTGGCCTGGTGCGCCTTGGCGACGTGGTAGTTCTCCAGGAAGGTGTCGATGGTCAGCTTCCAGTTCACCGGCCGGCGGATGTCCCGGGGATCGAAGATCACGTGATCGTCCAGGGCGAAGCTGTCGAAGTCGGCGAGGATCTGCTCGCCGAAGAAGGCGTCCAGATCCAGCGCCGGCCCCGGTGAGTGGCGCGCCCAGACGGCACCGAAGCGCTCGGCGACGGGCACCTCGGCAAGGTTCAGGCAAGCGCGATCGATGCCGTCAAAACCATATCCGTGGGGAATGCCGCGAAGCTGCCCGTCCGGATTATAGGCCCAGGCATGGTACGGACAGACGAAGACCCGGTTGCGCCCGCTGGCATCGTTCACCAGTTGGGTGCCGCGGTGCTTGCAGACGTTGAGGAAGCCCCGCAGTCGGCCCTGCTCGTCACGGGTCAGTAGCAGCGGCGCCAGCAGCTCGCGGGTGATGAAGTGACCCGGGGGAATTTCGCAGGAACGGGCCACCAGCAACGGCTCGCAACGCAGTATCTCGTCCCGTTCGCGGCGGTAGCGCTGCGCGTCGAGGTAGACATCCACCGGCAGCGCCGACGGCGACTCGACGCACTCGGATTCGCCCTGTTCCACCAGGGCCAGGGTTCGCTTGAGCAATGCCACCTGGGTCGCGTGCTGCATGGACACCTCGTCTTGTGATCATGGGCTGAGGCAGGCCCGGCCAGTCTCTGCGCGCATGCCCACGGCGCCAAGGGCCAGGGAGGAACCAGCCGGAAGATTGGCAGAAATGGCCGAAGCGCCCATGAAAAAGGCCCCCGAAGGGGCCTTTTTCGTCAGTGGCTGGGCTGCGGGTCGGGAGCCAGCGCTGGCCGGGCCTGCTCCGCCTCCACGGGTTTGACCCGGAACCAGGCGGCGTAGAGTGCCGGCAGGAACAACAGGGTCAAGGCGGTGGCGACGATCAGACCGCCCATGATGGCCACGGCCATGGGACCGAAGAACACGCTGCGCGACAGCGGGATCATCGCCAGCACCGCTGCCAGCGCGGTGAGCACGATGGGGCGGAAGCGCCGCACCGTGGCCTCGATGATGGCGTGCCAGCGGTCCAGTCCCTGTGCGATGTCCTGCTCGATCTGGTCGACCAGGATCACCGAGTTGCGCATGATCATCCCCGCCAGGGCGATGGTGCCGAGCATCGCGACGAAGCCGAAGGGTTGGCGGAACACCAGGAGGAACAGGGTCACGCCAATCAGCCCCAGGGGCGCGGTGAGGAACACCATGGCCGAGCGCGAGAAACTCTTGAGCTGCAGCATCAGCAGGGTCAGCACGACCACGACGAACAGCGGCATGCCGGCGTTCACCGAGCGCTGCCCACGGGCGGAGTCTTCCACCGTACCGCCGACTTCCAGCAGGTAGCCGTCCGGCAGCTCGGCGCGGATCGGCTCCAGCGTCGGCAAGATGTCCTTGACCAGGCCGGCCGGCAGCGACTTGTCGTAGATGTCGCCACGCACGGTGACGGTGGGCAGGCGGTTGCGGTGCCAGATGATGCCCTCCTCGAACCCGTATTCCAGGGTGGCGATCTGCGACAGCGGCACGCTGCGACCGTTGTCCGTGGGCACCGACAGGCTCGGCAACAGGGCCAGATCCTGGCGTTCACGCACGGTGCCGCGCAGGAGGATCTCGATCAGCTCATTGTCTTCGCGGTACTGGCTCACCGGCGCACCCGTCAACGAGCTCTGCAGGAATCGCGACAGGTCGGCGGTGCTCACCCCCATCGCCCGGGCGCGGTCCTGGTCGATGTTCAGCCGCACCACCTTGCTCGGCTCCTCCCAGTCCAGGTGCACGTTCACCACATGCGGGTTTTCGCGCACCTTGTCGGCCACCTTGCGGGCCAGGGAGCGGACTTCGTCGATGTGTTCGCCGGATACGCGGAACTGCACCGGGTAACCCACCGGCGGGCCATTCTCCAGGCGCGAGATACGGCTGCGCAGGGTGGGGAATTCATCGTTCAGCACCTGGATCAGCCAGCTGCGGACTTCCTCGCGGGACTCGATGGTCTTGGCCAGCACCACGAACTGGGCGAAGCTCGCCGCAGGCAGCTGCTGGTCCAGCGGCAAGTAGAAACGTGGCGAGCCGGTGCCGACGTAGGCGACGTAGTTATCCACACCCGGGTGGTCGCGCAGCAGCTGCTCCAGGCGCTTCACCTCGGCCTCGGTATTGGCCAGTGATGAACCCTCGCTCAGCTTGAGGTCGACCATCAGCTCCAGGCGGCCGGAGGACGGGAAGAACTGCTGGGGCACGAAGCGGAACAGCGCGATGGAGGCGATGAACGCGGCCAGGGTCAGCAGGATCACCGTCTTGCGCCGCCGCACGCACCACTCCACCACGCCACGGACGCGCTGGTAGAAGGGCGTACCGTACGGATCGTGGCCCTTGTCGCTGCCGCCATGTTTCTTCGCGTGCAGCCTGGCCAGATCGGGCAGCAGGCGGTCGCCCAGGTAGGGGACGAACATCACCGCGGCGATCCAGGACACCACCAGGGCGATGGTCACCACCTGGAAGATCGAGCGGGTGTACTCGCCGGTACCGGACTGCGCGGTAGCGATGGGCAGGAAACCGGCGGCGGTGATCAGGGTGCCGGTGAGCATCGGGAATGCCGTGCTGCTCCAGGCATAGCTGGCCGCCTTGAGGCGGTCGTAGCCCTGCTCCATCTTGATCGCCATCATCTCCACCGCGATGATCGCGTCGTCCACCAGCAGCCCCAGCGCCAGCACCAGCGCGCCAAGGGAAATCTTGTGCAGGCCGATGCCGAGGTAGTACATGGTGGCGAAGGTCATCGCCAGCACCAGCGGGATGGACAGCGCCACCACCAGGCCGGTGCGCAGGCCCAGGGAGAAGAAGCTCACCAGCAGCACGATGATCAGAGCCTCGGTGAGCACACGAACGAACTCCCCTACCCCGGTCTTCACCGCCGCCGGCTGGTCGGACACCTTGCGCAGCTGCATGCCGGCCGGCAGGTTCTGCTGCAGTCGGGCGAACTCCTGCTCCAGCGCCTGGCCGAGCACCAGGATGTCGCCGCCATCCTTCATGGATACGGCCAGGCCGATGGCGTCTTCGCCCATGAAACGCATGCGCGGCGCCGGCGGGTCGTTGAAACCGCGACGTACGTCGGCGACGTCGCCGATGCGGAAAGTACGGTCACCCACGCGGATGGGGAAATCGCGGATTTCCTTCACCGAGTCGAAGCGGCCGGAGACCCGCAATTGCACGCGGTCGCTGGGGGTCTCGAAGAACCCGGCGGCAGCCACGGCATTCTGCTCTTCCAGGGCCTGCTGCACGGCGGCAAGCGGCAGCCCCAGAGTCGCCAGCTTCACGTTGGAGAGTTCGATCCAGATCTTCTCGTCCTGCAGGCCGAGCAGCTCCACCTTGCCCACATCCTTGACCCGCTGCAGTTGCAGCTGGATGCGGTCGGCGTAGTCCTTGAGCACGGCGTAGTCGAAGCCTTCGCCGGTCAGGGCATAGATGTTGCCGAAGGTGGTGCCGAATTCGTCGTTGAAGAACGGCCCCTGGATGCCTGGCGGCAAGGTGTGGCGGATGTCGCCGATCTTCTTGCGGACCTGGTACCAGAGCTCGGGAATCTCGTTCGAGCGCATGGAGTCGCGGGCGATGAAGGTCACCTGCGATTCGCCCGGGCGGGAGAAGGAGATGATCTTGTCGTACTCGCCGGTCTCCATCAGCTTCTTCTCGATGCGCTCGGTGACCTGGCGGGACACTTCCTCGGCACTGGCGCCCGGCCAGTTGGTGCGTATCACCATGGCCTTGAAGGTGAAGGGCGGGTCTTCGCTCTGACCCAGCTTGGTGTAGGAAATGGCCCCGACAATGCCCAGCAGCAGCATGATGTAGAGGACGATCTGGCGGTTCTTCAGCGCCCAGGCGGAAAGGTTGAAGTTCACGGCGCCTTACTCCTTGGCCAGCATCTTCACCGAACGATTGGCGCGGTCCACCGGCCGCACCTGCTGGCCTTCGCGAAGCACCTGCACGCCGGCGGCCACGACCCAGTCGTCGGGCTCGAGGCCTTCGAGAACCGGCACCCGGTCCTCACCATAGGGACCGACGCGCACCAGGCGGCGCTTCAGGGTGGAGTCCCGGGGATCCACCACCCAGACATAGGGCTGGCCCGCCTCTGCGGTCAGCGCCGAGAGCGGTACGGAAAGGGGAACCGAAGCATTGCTGCGGATGAAGACGCGGGCGCTCTGCCCCAGTTCCGCCGGGACCTTGCCATCGACGAAGGCGACACGCGCAGCGAAGGTGCGCGACTGCGGATCGGCGGCCGGCGCCAGCTCACGGATACGCGCCGGGAAGCGCTGGCCGGGCAATGACCACAGCTCGACCGCCACCTCCTGGCCGACCTTGAAGCGGTCGATGGCATGTTCCGGCAGGCTGATCAGCACTTCGCGCTCGCCGTCCGCAGCCAGGGTGAAGACCGTCTGCCCGGCGGCCACCACCTGCCCCACTTCCGCGCGGCGACTGGCGATCACGCCATCCCGGGAAGCACGCAGCACGGTATAGGCGGCCTGGTTGCTGGCGACGTTGAACTCGGCCCTGATCTGCTTCACCCGCGCCTCACCCGCGCGGTACTGATTCTCCACGTTGTCGTACTGGGAGCGGCTGATCATCTGGCGGTCCAGCAGGGTGCGGTAGCGATCACGCTCGGCACGCACCAGCTTGAGGTTGGCCTCGGCGGCGGTGACCTGGGCCCGGCTGGCCTCCAGTTGCAGGCGCACGTCCTGCGGGTCCAGTTCGGCCAGGGGTTGGTCCTTCTTCACCCGCTGCCCCACTTCCACCAGGCGCTTGGCGATCTTGCCGCCAATGCGGAAGGCCAGCTCCGGCTCGTAGCGCGAACGCACTTCACCCGGGAAGGTATCCACCGCGTCCGCCGCAGGCTCGGGCTGCACCACCATGGCTGGACGCACCACCTGTTGCACAGGCTCCCCATTGCCGCAGGCGGCGATCAACAGGGAGAGAGAAAGGGGCAGAGCGAGGGGCAAGGCATGGCGAAACATGATGAATGACCTTTCGCGAAGAGCAGTGGGAATATTTATACTGCTGGGTATAGTAAAAATAGCAAACTCACCAGTCCAGTATTTAGAAAGAAATGTCTAACCATTCATTTCCGACCAGCGGCCCGGGCCGCCCGAAAGATCCGGCCAAGAGAAAGGCGATTCTCGAAGCCGCGAAGAATCTTTTCCTGCGAAACGGCTATGACGGCAGCAGCATGGACGCCATCGCTGCCGAGGCCGGTGTGTCCAAGCTGACCGTGTACAGCCATTTCACCGACAAGGAGACGCTGTTCTCCGCCGCGGTGAAGGCCAAGTGCGAGGAGCAGCTGCCGGAGCTGCTGTTCGAGCTACCGCCGGATGCCAGTATCGAAAGCGTGCTGCTGAACATCGGCCGCAGCTTCCACCAGCTGATCAACAGCCGCGAGTCCCTGGAACTGCACCGCGTGATGGTGGCCATGGCCAACCAGGACGCGAAGCTGTCACGGATGTTCTACGAGGCGGGGCCGCAGCAGATCCTCAAGGAAATGACCGGGCTGCTGGCCCAGGCCAACCAAGCCGGCAAGCTGCGCATCGAAAACGCGCAGAACGCCGCCGAGCATTTCTTTTGCCTGATCAAGGGCGGACACAACTTCCGCCTGCTGATCGGCTGCGGCACGGCCCCGGAAGGGGAAGACGCCGAGCAGCATGTGCGGGAAGTGGTGGAGCTGTTCACCAGGGCCTATGCACCCTGACCGAGCCTCCGCAGGTCCGGTCACGAAATTGGCTGGACGCCACCTGCGGCTGGCCTTGCCTCAGGTTCCGAGTTTCTTTTTCGGATAAATGTCATACCGGCTGGATTTGCCTTCCAGCGCATAGCCCGGCCTGGCGCCCTCGATGATCGGCGCCTTGCGCGGGCGCTTCACCACCACACGGTGGCTGGCCAGGGCCTGGGCCGCCTCCAGCAGTGCCGGAGCATCCTGGTCGTCGCCCACCAGGGGGCGGAACAGGCGCATTTCCTTCTTCACCAGCGCGCTCTTGTCGCGGTGCGGGAACATCGGGTCGAGGTAGATCACCTGGGGCGCCTCACCCTGCCAGTTACGCATCAGCTCTATCGCATTGCCCTGCAGCAGATGCATGCGCGCGACGATGGCGGCGCAGTCCAGGTCCCGGCTGGCACGGGCCAGGCCGTCTTCGAGCAGGGCAGCGATCAGCGGCTGGCGTTCGATCAGGGTCATGTCGCAGCCCAGGGTCGCCAGGACGAAGGCATCGCGCCCCAGTCCCGCCGTGGCATCCAGCACCCTTGGGCGGACGCCGGGCTGCACGCCCACCGCCTTGGCGATCATCTGCCCGCTGCCGCCGCCGAACTTGCGCCGATGGGCCACTGCGCCCTCGACGAAATCCACCCGGACAGGTCCCGGCGAATCGGGGCCGAGCTGCAGCAGTTGCAGGCCGTCGCTGCCAAGCTGCAGGGCGAAGTCCGCCTCACCCTCGCGCGCCAGCCCCAGGCGCGCGGCCCAGGCTTCCAGCGCTTCGGCACAGGCCGGTTCCAGGGCCTCGGCCCTTACCCTGACGGAATCTTCACTCATGGACACAATCGCCTGACCGGTAAAAACCCGCGCATTCTGCCAGAGCTGCGGGGCAGATTCGCGCCCGGCTCACCGGCACATGTGCAACGCCCCCATATCCAGATGGAAGTGGTCGCGGTGGGCCGCGTTGTAATCGGGCCCCAAGGTGACGCTGAAGTGTTCGCAGGCGGACGCTCGCACCAGACGCAGGAAGCGCGCCTTCTCGCCCTCCCCCGTCCAGTCCCCGGCCACCGAAACGTACCGGTCATCGGCCAGTCGGAATCCGGCGATGTCCAGTGCATTGGCCGAAGCATGCTGGCTGCGGCGCTGGCTGCCGCCGATGTTGCGGCAAGCGAAGCTGCCCAGATGATCCAGGCGCGTCACCCTCTGGCCGAACACTTGCTGCGCGGCTGGTTGAAGGCCGTGACGTTCGAACAGCGCGAAGGCCACCGCCAGTTCGCAGCTCGCGATGAAGCTGCTGCTCAAGGCAAGACCGGCTGCATTGATGCGCACGCTGTTGGCGAGCGGGCAGCCGGCGGTGGGCGCGCTGTCCGGCAGTGGCGCGTACTTCAGCGCAGAGCTCGCCAGCGCGCTGCGGCAGAGTTCGGGATCGTCCTGCAGGCGCCACAGTTTGAAACGGGTGACCAGGTTGGGCGCTTCCCGCACGTCCAGCGGCGCCCAGGGGTTCCAACGCGGCGACAGCTCCAGGCGCCAGGCCCGTTCCCGCTCTGGCACCAGCAGGATCACCAGCGCCACGAGGACCAGCAGAACCCGACGCACTGCAGGTTCACGGCCTGAACAGGCCCTGGGCGGCGGCAAAGGCTTCGCCACGTTGCGCTTGGGTGGTCATGGCAGGCTCCGGAATCCGCGAACAGAGGCCGATAGCCTAGCCCAAGGTTCACAGGAGACCGAGCTGTTCGGCAGGCGGTTGCGGCAGCTCGAGAGCCGGTAGTCCCGGCAGGCGCTCGCAAAGGGCGGCATGGAAGCGCAAGGCCTGGGCCGCCGCCTGGTGGTTGTCCGGGGTGTGCAGGAAGACGCTGGGCGTCAGGCCCTGTTCGATCCAGCCGGCCACCTTGTCCAGCCAGGGTTCGAGGAACGGCTGGTTGGCGTCCAGGTCCGGCCCGCCGATGAAGCGCACCTGCGGGCTGGCGCTGAAGGCGGTGGGCCGAACCGGCACGCGCGGTTTCTTCGACTGTGCATGAAGCACCGCCGGGTCCCGGGATCGGACACTGAACAGGGCCCGCGAATCCAGGCAGATGCGCTCCACGCCGCGCTCGTGCAGCAGGCGATTGAGCGCCCGCTCGGCGTCGCCCTTGTCGAAGAAGGCCGGATTGCGCACTTCCACCGCAATGGACTGGTGACTGAACTCGTCCAGCCAGCAGGCCAGCTCACCAAGCCGGTTGGGTCCGAAGGCGGCCGGCAGCTGCAACCAGAGCGGCGCCAGGCGCGGCCCGAGGGGCGAGAGCAGCTGGAGAAAGTCCTGGGTGGCGCTGAACTGGTCGCGCAGGTCGCCTTCATGGCTGATGTCGCGAGGCAGCTTGGCGCAGAAGCGGAACGCCTCCGGCATGGTTTGCGCCCAGCGCTGGAGAGTCTCGGCGGATGGCCGGGCGTAGAAGGTGGTATTGCCTTCTACGGCATTGAACACCTGGCAATAGTGGCCAAGGGTCTCGGCGGGGCGCAGGTCGGCGGGATAGAAACTGCCGCGCCAGGCCGGCTCGTTCCACGACGGGCAGCCCAGGTGATAAGGCAGCATCAGGCGTAGAGGTCGAGGCCGAGGACTTCGGGGGCGTCGAATTCGGCAGTCATGCGGGCAGTGGTGCTGTAGCTGGCGACGGCCTGGGCGGCGCGGTTGCTCATGTTGCGCTGCTGGATCAGGTCCTGGGGACGCAGCGGGAGGCTGTCGGCAGAAGCGTTGCTGGCCTGTACACGGCGAGGCTGCGGCGCCTGCTCGTAGCCCTGGGTCGCGGACGGCGTGCCCGGCTGCTCGCGGCGAGCTTCCTCCTCACGCTGGATCTCGCGGAAAGGCGTGACCGCACTGCCCTGACGGGGGCTGCGCTCCAGCGGATAGGAAGAAGTGAAGCCGTCGATACGCATCGGTTACTGCCCGGCAGTGCTGGCGTTTTGAAATGAATGCGGGTGGACTCTAGCCGTCCGCCCCGGCGTTGGCAATCCGCGACGGGGACGGCAGGAGCGATTCTACTGCGGCGCCTTGGGCGTGGCGACGTTGTCGCGCAGGTAGACCGGCTGCGCCTGATCGGCGGGCAGGCCTTCGCCCCGCTCCCAGGCGAAGCGGGCCAGGGTGAGCAGGTCTTCGGCGTGGGGCAGCAGGTCCGGCGACTGGCCGGAAACCGGCACCGGAATCCGCGCGGCAAAGGTGCCCCAGCCGGTGCCGGCGCCGTACCAGCTGCCGCTGGCATCGCGTGGCAACCGGGCCTGTTCGGGCGGCAGCACGGCCTCCACGCCCGCCAGGCGCATTTCGCCGGCTTCCAGGCGGTAGCAGCCCCAGTAAACCTCGTCCATGCGCGCGTCGATGGCGGCGGCCACCTGGTCCACGCCCTGCTCGCGATGGGCCCGTTGGGCCAGCACGGCCAGGTCGGACACCGGCAGCACCGGACGATCCAGGGCGAACGCCAGCCCCTGGACGACGCCGATGGCGATGCGCACACCGGTGAAGGCACCGGGGCCACGGCCGAAGGCGATGGCATCCACCGCGGCCAGCGGCAGGCCCGCCTCACCCAGGAGGGTCTGGATCATCGGCAGCAGGCGCTGGGCATGCAGGCGCGGGATCACCTCGTAGTGGCTGAGTACCTTGCCGTCATGCAGCAGGGCAACGGAGCAGGCTTCGGTGGCGGTATCCAGGGCCAGCAGAGTGGTCATCGATCGGTCCAGACGCAGGAAAAAAGGCGGGCATTATAAACGCCAACGGCCCGCAAGCGGGCCGTTGGTCAGATACGGGCTGCGTCTCAGCTGAGGGCGGCCAGCACCTTGGCGGTGATCTCGTCCACGGAGCCCACGCCGGCAACGGCGCTGTACTTCGGGGTGCCTTCGGCGGCGGAGAGCTTCTGGTAGAAGTCCACCAGCGGCTTGGTCTGCGAGTGGTACACGGCCAGACGCTTGCGTACGGTCTCTTCCTTGTCGTCGTCGCGCTGGATCAGGTCTTCGCCGGTTTCGTCGTCCTTGCCGGCAACCTTCGGCGGGTTGTGCTCGGTGTGGTAGACGCGGCCGGAAGCCGGGTGTACGCGGCGGCCGGCGATGCGGCTGACGATTTCCTCGTCGTCCACTGCGATTTCCACCACGTGGTCGATGGTCACGCCGGCTTCCTTCAGCGCTTCAGCCTGAGGGATGGTGCGCGGGAAACCGTCGAAGAGGAAGCCATTGGCGCAGTCGGGCTGGGCAATGCGCTCCTTGACCAGGTTGATGATCAGGTCATCGGAAACCAGGCCGCCGGCGTCCATGACGCTCTTGGCCTGCAGGCCCAGCTCGGTACCGGCCTTGACCGCTGCGCGCAGCATGTCGCCAGTGGAAATTTGCGGAATGCCGAACTTTTTGGTGATGAACCCGGCTTGAGTACCTTTGCCGGCACCAGGGGCCCCCAGCAGAATCACGCGCATCGATGTGCTCCTCAAAGTTTTGTTTTTGAATCGGTCGGATTCGCCTCTTGGGGCCAATCTCAGAATGGATATTTCGGCGTCGCTGTCGGGCCAAAAGGATGTTCAAGATACACAGCGACCCTATAGCGCACAAGACGCCGGAAGTAGGGGCGAAAACAGACTCAACCGGTGTTTCGCAACCCCGCCGCGATACCCGCCACGCTGACCAGAAGGGCCTGCTCCAGCGGGCCTTCGGCATGCTGCTCGCAGCGTCTGGAACGGGCCAGGAGCTCGGTCTGGAGCAGGTGCAGCGGGTCCAGGTAGGTGTTGCGCACGCTGATCGCTTCGCGGGTCTCCGGGCTCTGCGCCAGAAGCTCGGACTGGCCGGTCAGGGCCAGTACCGAAGTGCGCGCATGCGACAATAGGTCGCGCAATTGCGCACCCAATGGTTTCAGCTCTTCCGGCACCAGCCGCTCGTCGTACAGCGCGGCAATATTCGCGTCAGCCTTGGCCAGGACCATCTCCAGCATGTCGATGCGCGTCGCGAAGAACGGCCAGCGCTCGCGCATCCGCGCCAGCAGCGGGGTTTCCCCGCGTTGCCCGGCGTTGCCCAGGGCCGCTTCCCAGCCCAGCCAGGCCGGCAGCATCAGGCGCATCTGGGTCCAGGCGAAGATCCACGGAATCGCCCGCAGGCTTTCCACCCCGCCGGCGCGGCGCTTGGCCGGGCGGCTGCCCAGCGGCAGGCGGCCCAGTTCCTGCTCCGGCGTGGCCTGGCGGAAATACTCGACGAACTGCGGATGCTCGCGCACCACGGCGCGGTAGGCTGCCACGCCATCGGCGGCCAGGCGGTCCATGGCGGCACGCCAGGCCGGTTCCGGCTCCGGCGGCGGCGACAGGGTCGCCTCCAGCACGGCGGCCAGGTAGGTGTTGAGATTCTGCTCGGCGATGCCGGGCTGGCCGAACTTGAAGCGGATCATCTCGCCCTGTTCGGTGGTGCGGAAGCGCCCTGCCACCGAGCCGGGCGGTTGCGACAGGATGGCCGCATGGGCGGGGCCACCGCCGCGCCCCACGGTGCCGCCGCGGCCATGGAACAGGAGCAGCTCCACCTGATGCTCGCGGCAAATCTCCACCAGGCGTTCCTGGGCCCGGTACTGCGCCCAGGCGGCCGCCACCGTGCCGGCATCCTTGGCCGAGTCGGAGTAACCGATCATCACCTCCTGCGGACCATGCAGCCTCTCGCGATAACCGGGCAGGCCCAGCAGGCGTTCGATGACCGGGCCGGCGTTGTCCAGGTCGGCCAGGGTCTCGAAAAGTGGCACCACGCGGATCGGCCGTTGCAACCCGGCTTCCTTGAGCAGCAGTTGCACCGCCAGCACATCGGAAGGCGCCCCGGCCATGGAGATCACGTAAGAACCCAGGGAGGCGGCCGGCGCGCTGGCCACCACCCGGCAGGTGGCGAGCACTTCGGCGGTGTCGGCCGATGGCCGGTAGTGCGGCGGCAGCAGCGGGCGGCGGTTGTCTAGCTCACGCTGGAGGAAGGCCAGGCGGTCTTCCTCGCTCCACTCGGCGTAGTTGCCGAGCCCCAGGTAATCGGTGATCTCACCCAGCGCGGCAGCGTGGCGGCCGGAGTCCTGGCGGATGTCCAGGCGTACCAGGAACAGGCCAAAGGTGGCGGCGCGGCGCAGGCAGTCGAGCAACACACCGTCGGCGATCACACCCATGCCGCAGGCGTGCAGGGAGTGGTAGCAGACTTCCAGGGGCTCCATCAGCTCGCTGTTGTCATGCAGCACCTCGGGGCCGGGCGGGATGTCGCAGTCCAGCGCCGCTTCGGCCCAGGCCCGGGTCGCGCGCAGGCGATCGCGCAGTTGCTTGAGCACCGCGCGATAGGGTTCGGGATGCACGCCCACGCGCACGCGCAGTTCATCGCTGGCCTGCTGCATCGACAACTCGGCCGCCAGGTGCTCGACGTCGCGCAAGTACAGGTCGGCGGCCATCCAGCGCGCCAGCAGCAGCACCTGGCGGCTGATGGCTGCGGTGACATTGGGATTGCCGTCGCGGTCGCCGCCCATCCAGGAGGCGAAACGCAGGGGCGCGGCACCGAGCGGCAGGCGCTGCCCGGTGGCGGCATGCAGGACCTCGTCGACGTGGCGCAGCACCTTGGGCAGCGCGTGCCAGAGGGAATGCTCGATCACCGCGAAGCCCCACTTCGCCTCGTCCACCGGGGTCGGCCGGCTGCGGCGGATCTCCTCCGTGTGCCAGGCCTCGGCGATCAGGCGCAACAGACGCAAGCGCACGCACTCGCGCTCGCTGTCGCTGAGGTCGGAGTGGTCCCGGGCGGCCAGTTGCGCGGCCATGGCGTCGTATTTCCGGATCAGGGTCCGGCGGGCGACTTCGGTGGGATGGGCGGTCAGCACCAGTTCGATGTCCAGGCGCGCCAGTTGCCGGGCCAGTTGTTCCGGAGCGTGGCCGGCGGCGCGCAGGCGTTGCAGCAGATCGCCCAGCACGCGGTCTTCGAAGGGCTTCGGCTCGTCCGGGGCACGCCGACGGATGCGGTGATACTGCTCGGCGATATTGGCCAGGTTGAGGAACTGGTTGAACGCACGGGCCACTGGCAGGAGTTCGTCGTCGGTGAGTCCGTCGAGGGTCTCGTTGAGCTGCCGTTCGCCCTGGGCCGAGCCCTGGCGTGCAGCCTTGGCCCCCTTGCGGATGCGCTCGATCTTGTCGAGGAAGGCATCTCCCAGCTGGGCACGGATCGTATCGCCGAGCAGCTCGCCGAGCAGGTGGACATCCTCACGCAGACGCGCGTCGATTTCGGCCATGGCCTTCCCTCCGTAGCTGTGTGCGTCCTCCAGATTGCCGATAGCGTCATGCAGATACAAGGGCGCGACGAACGGCGTATCCGGACGCTACCGCGAGCTAGTCTGAACCTTAGCCGCCATCACGAATGACGACTCCCGGGCGGTGGGGATCGCCCGGAGCTCGAAAACACCCACCACCCGTGGGAAGAGGATGAGGTGTCTATGAAGATCCGAGAATTGGTCCGCCATTGGGAGCAGAACGCCAAGGGTCGCCTGACCCGCAGCGAGTACAGCGTTCATCTGGATCTGGAGTCCGCCGCGCGGCTCGCGGCGCTGGCCGAGATGTACCCCAAGCGCAGCGTCGAGGAACTGATCGGTGAACTGGTGGGCGCCGCCCTGGAGGAGCTGGAAGCCAGCTTCCCCTACGTCAAGGGCAGCCAGGTGGTCGCCACCGATGAACAGGGCGATCCGCTCTATGAAGACATAGGGCCGACACCGCGCTTCCTGGCCCTTTCGCGCCGTTACCTGCAGCAGCTCAGCGATCAGCGCGACGCCACCAATCACTGAACGCCCGCGCTAATGGTCACCCGCGCCGATGCACGCCAGGCACGTGCAGGTGCCCGGCGTGCGCGCAATCTTCACCGGTCACCGGCGGCGGGCCGGGCTGTTCCAGCTCGCGAAGGATGGCGCAGGCCTGGCTGGCACCGTCGCCGTTGCAGCGCGCCTGCAGGTCCTTGAGCTGGTCACGCAGGGACTGCAGTTCGGCGATGCGCACCTCGACATGGTGCAGGTGCTCATCGATCAGCCGGTTGGCGGTGCCGCAATCGGCTTCGGGGCGGTCGCGCAGGGCCAGCAGCGCGCGGATTTCCTCCTGGGTCATGTCCAGCGAGCGACAGTGGCGGATGAACGACAGGCGCTCCACGTGGGCCGTGTCGTATTGCCGGTAATTGCCAGCGCTTCGCGAGGGCGCCGGCAGCAGGCCTTCGCGCTCGTAGTAGCGGATGGTTTCCACCGGGCATCCGGTGAGGGTCGCCAGTTCGCCGATCTTCATTGCCTGACTCCGCTTGACTCTGTAGTTGCTACAGGGTGTGCAATGCCACTCGAAGCGTCAAACAGGAATTGACCCCATGAGCCAACATTGCTGCCACGACCATGACCACGCGCCCCGTTCCGCCACGCCGGAGCTGGCGGCAATCGCCACCAGCGCCGAGCCGCGCTGGAGCAGCCTGCGCATCGACGCCATGGACTGCCCCACCGAGGAGCGCCTGATCCGCGACGCACTGGGCAAGGTGCAGGCCATCGATGCGCTGGAATTCAACCTGATGCAGCGCCTGCTGCGCGTGCGCCATCGCTTCGAGGACGTGGAACCCCTGCAGCGCCTGATCGAGAGCCTGGGTATGCAGGCCGTGCCCCTCGCCGAAGGCGCTCCGGCCAGCGCCCCGGCGGAAGCGAAGAAACCCTGGTGGCCGCTGGCCCTGGCCGGCCTGGCCGCACTGGCGGCGGAAGCCTGCGAATGGTTCGGGGCGGGGCCGCAATGGCTGACCGCGGGCCTGGCGATCCTCGCCATCCTCGGCGCCGGCCTGCCCACCTACAAGAAGGGCTGGATCGCCCTGAAGAACCGCAACCTGAACATCAACGCGCTGATGAGCATCGCCGTGACCGGCGCCCTACTGATCGGCCAGTGGCCGGAAGCGGCCATGGTCAGCGTGCTGTTCGCCATTGCCGAGCTGATCGAGGTGCGCTCCCTGGAGCGGGCACGGGATGCCATTCGCGGCCTGCTGCAACTGGCCCCGGAACAGGCCACGGTGTTCGAGGACGGCCAGTGGCGCGAGCGCCCGGCCCGCGAGGTGCAGCCCGGTGCCCACCTGCGGGTCCGCCCGGGTGAGCGCATCGCCCTGGACGGCGAAGTGCTGGGCGGTCGCTCCAGCGTCAACCAGGCGCCCATCACCGGCGAGAGCCTGCCGGTGGAGAAAGGCCTGGGCGATCCGCTGTTCGCCGGCACCATCAACGGTGAAGGCGAGCTGGAATACCGCGCCACCCGTGCCGCCGACGACAGCACCCTGGCGCGCATCATCCACGCCGTGGAAGCGGCCCAGGGCTCGCGGGCGCCGACTCAGCGCTTCGTCGACCGCTTCTCGCGCATCTATACGCCGGTGGTGATCCTCATCGCCGTGCTCACCGCCCTGCTGCCGCCGCTGCTGTTCGATGGCGCCTGGCTGGACTGGCTGTACCGCGCCCTGGTGCTGCTGGTGATCGCCTGTCCCTGCGCCCTGGTGATTTCCACCCCGGTGACCATCGTCAGCGGCCTGGCCGCGGCAGCCCGGGGCGGCATCCTGATCAAGGGCGGGGTGTTCCTCGAACTCGGCCGCAAGCTGGCCTGGGTAGCCCTGGACAAGACCGGCACCCTGACCGAAGGCCGCCCGCGCCAGACCGATATCGAACAGCTGCAGGCGCACCAGCAGGAACCCCGCGCCCTGGCCGCCAGCCTGGCCGCCCGCTCGGACCACCCGGTGTCCCAGGCCGTGGCCCGTGCCGCCGAAGCCGACGGCGTTGCGCTCTACGCCGTGGGCCGCTTGGCCGCCCTGCCCGGGCGCGGAGTCACCGGCCTGATCGACGGGCGTACCTATCACCTGGGCAACCACCGCCTGGTGGAGGAACTCGGCCTGTGCTCGAGCGAGCTGGAAACCCGCCTGGATGCCCTGGAAGCACAGGGCAAAACAGTGGTGGTCCTGTGCAGCGAGCAGGCGGTGCTGGCGCTGTTCGCCGTCGCCGATACCGTGCGCGACAGCAGCCGCGAAGCCATCGGCCAGCTCCACGCGCTGGGGGTGAAGACGCTGATGCTCTCCGGCGACAACCCGCACACCGTGCAGAGCATCGCCCGCCAGGTCGGCATGGACGATGCCCGTGGCAACCTGCTGCCGGAGGACAAGCTGGCGGAGATCGGCCGGCGCCAGACCGGCGGCGTGCCGGTGGGCATGGTGGGTGACGGCATCAACGACGCCCCCGCCCTGGCTCGCGCCGACATCGGCTTCGCCATGGGCGCCGCGGGCACCGATACCGCCATCGAAACCGCTGGCGTGGCATTGATGGACGACGACCTGCGCAAGCTGCCGCAATTCATCCGCCTGTCGCGCCGCACCCACGCCGTGCTGATGCAGAACATCAGCCTGGCCCTGGGGATCAAGGCAGTGTTCCTCGCCCTCACACTGATGGGCAGTGGCACGCTGTGGATGGCGGTGTTCGCCGATATGGGCGCCAGCCTGCTGGTGGTGTTCAACGGGTTGCGCTTGTTGTCGCCGAAGTCGCTGTAGGCGCGAAATCATTCGCGAACACGGCTCCCGCGCGGCTCGCAGGCCCACGCGGAGTTGTCCTGCAGCGTTGGGCCTCGTTCCTCGGACCAACCTACGGGACGGATTGAGATGGAATCGCCTACCCCGCAAGCGCTTCCTGATAGAGCTGCGCCATCCTGGCGTCGAAGGCCACCAGCAGCACCTCTCGCAGGCTGCTGCCCGCCGGCCTCGGCCGCCTGAGTTCCGCCATCGCGACCTGCGCCGCCTCCCGCAGCGGATAGCCATATACCCCGCAGCTGATCGCCGGAAAGGCGATGCTGGCCAGCCCTTCGGCTTCGGCCAGGGCCAGGCTGTTGCGGTAGCAGTTGCCGAGCAGCTCGGGTTCGCGATGGCTGCCGCCGTGCCAGACCGGTCCGACAGTGTGGATCACGAAACGTGCCGGCAGACGGAAGCCGGGCGTGATCTTCGCCTCGCCCGAGGGGCAGCCGCCGAGGGTGCGGCAGTGGGCGAGGAGTTCGGGGCCGGCAGCACGGTGGATAGCGCCGTCAACGCCCCCGCCGCCGAGCAGCGAGGAATTGGCGGCATTGACGATGGCGTCCACCGCCAGGGTGGTGATATCGCCTTGCCAGATACGTATGTCCATGGGGGTCACCTCCATTGGGAGGCTAGCCTCTTATTTGACCTCTTGCGGGGTCTCCTGCCCCATGCAACGCACGGCCTGTTTCTTGTTGTCCACCAGCACGCCGGTCAGGCCCTTCTGCTGGGTGTCGAACAGCACCAGCACGCCATCGATGCACTGCGCCACCTGGTCCGCCGGTTTGAGGGAAATCCTGTAATCCTCGCCGGGAATGGTCTTGAGCATGGTGAAGTCGGACAGCAGCAGGGCGTCCTCGGGTTTGGCGAAGTGCAGGTAGCCGTAGTACCAGAGCACCATCACGGTGCCGACAATGCTGCCGATGCCGGTGAGGATCAGTGGGATGGGGTTGCGTTCGCTCATTGGGGACTCTCTGTATTCGGGACTTCAGCCAGCCGGCGCAATCCGACGAAGCCTTTCGGGTCTTCGAGGTAAAGCAGCATCACCGTTCGCCAGGTGGGATCGGCGAATGTCTGCACATGGCCACCGCGGACCGGCTGGAACACCCGCGGAGGGGGCGCAGCTTGATACAAGCGCACGCCGTTGGAAAGGGGGACCACCGGATCGTCGATGCTGTGGTAGATCAGCATGGGCAGGCCCTGCAACCTGCCGATGGCACGAATGGCGCTGTCGCCGTCGGGTACCAGCCAGGACAACGGCACCTGCAATGGCCAGGTGATCCAGGCATTGGAGAGGCTGTACCGGGCCACTTCGCGGTAGCTGGCCGGCACGCCGTCCAGCACCAGCGCCTTGAGCCTGTCCCGGCGCGCGGGGTGTTCGGCGAGGTAATGCACCGCCAGGGCGCCACCGATGCTCTGGCCGAGCAGCACCTGTGGCCGGCCCTGCACTTCCGGCGCCCGGTCGAGCCAGGCGAAGGCCGCATCGATGTCCTGGTAGATCGCCGGCAGGCTCGGCGCGCCCTCGGAGCGGCCGTAGCCCCGATAGTCCAGCAACAGCACCTGGTAGCCCTGGGCCGGCAACCACCAGCTGCTGCCCAGGTGGCTGGCGACGTTGCCGCCGTTGCCATGCAGGTGCAGCACCGTACCCTTCACTTCGACGCCCGGTTTGGCCGGCAACCACCAGGCATGCAGGCGCGTGCCGTCGGCGGCGGTGAGCTGGATATCGCGATATTCCAGCCTGGCCTTCTCCGGGGTGAACGGCAGGTGCTTGTCCGGGTAGAACAGCAGCGAGCTGCAGCCTTGCAGGAGCAGGGCGAAGAAGATCAGCAAACAGTGGCGCATCGAGGATTCCTTCCCGGAGACCGTTGGCCGGCCCTTCGGGCCGGTTAGCGAATGAATTCGCCCCCACAATGAACCTGCAGCCTCACAAGATATTGGCGTAATCCGCCTCGATGCGTTCCAGGCTCAGGTGGTTGAGGAAGTTAGAGAAGCACATCCAGGCCGCCAGCGCGTTGAGGTCGCGGAACTGCGGCGGCAGGTACTTCGGTGGCACCACCAGGCCTTCGTCCACCAGCTGGCGCAGGGTGCGGGTGTCTTCCAGGGTGGTCTTGCCGCAGAACAGCAGCGGGATCTGCTCCAGCTTGCCCTTGCGCACCGCGAGCTGGATGTAGTTGTAGATCAGGATGAAGCCCTTCAGGTAGGACAGGTCCTTGGTGAAGGGCAACCCGCCTGGCAGCGAGCCACGGAAGGCGCGGCTGGCGCTGGCGTAGCTTTCCTCCATGCTGTACCCCTGCTCGCGGTAGAAGTGGTAGACGTCGAGGAAATCGGCGCCCTCCTCCGCCATGTGGATGGCGCGGGTGCGGTTGGTCAGCCGGCGCAGGCGTGTCGGATAGGACGCGAAGGCGATCACCTCCATCAGGATCGCCAGGCCTTCCTGGGTCACGGTGGAGGACGGCGGGCCCTTGGAGAGGAAGGTGCAGATCGGTTGGTTCTGGCCATTCAGGGTGGTGCCCACGTGCACCAGCCCCTCGTGGACTTCCAGGGCACGCACGTCGCGCTCGTTGAACATCGCGTCGGCGCGGATCTTGATGTAGTCGGCCCCCGCCGCGGCGTCGGCGACGATGCCATCGGACTCGAACACACGGATGGTGTCATCGCCGAACACCGGCCCCAGCCGGCTCTGCAACAGGTCCACGGCGTCCTTGGCGGTGAGGTTCTTGACCTCGTCCTTGAGGTCGCCGCGATCGGCGATGTTGTTCAGGTAGTCCGAAAGCATCAGGCCGAGGTCGGCCAGGGTCGGGTCGCCGGCGTGGAAGGCATCGGAGGCGGCGCCGTAGAGCTCCTGGGAAATCAGGCCGAAGTCCGCGGTGCCGCGCGCCTCGAGCATGCGGATCACCATGCGGTATTCCTTGCACATGCGCCGCATGATCTGGCCCACCGGGTTGAACTGGCCCAGGTGGCGGGTGATGTCGCGCTCGATGTTCTGGAATTCCAGCTTCTTTTCCGCCGAGTCGAAGGCCAGCGGACGGCTCTCGTAATAGGCGCGGTCCACCGCGGGCATGGACTTGCCCTTGTGCTTGAGGAAGCCCTGGCGGACGCTGTCGTCCCATTTCACCGCGTCCAGCACCCGGATCGGCGTCTGTGCCTGGACGATGCGGTCGGACAGTGCGCGGATGGTCTTCTGGTAGTCGTCGGGCAGCTTGCGGCGGGACATCGGCGTCTTACTCCTCGACCGCGCGCTGGTAGCGCGCCACTTCGACGAAGACGTCGGAGTTGGCCGGGTCATCCAGCCAGCCGAAGACCACGTCCAGCGGGCTGGTGATGAGCAGGCCGTCGCCCTCCGGCATTTCCACGAGCTGGCCCTCGAACCGGCCTTCCCGCATTTCCTGCTCGATGCGCTCGACATCCAGGTTGTAGACCACCAGCTCGTTGTCGGTGGTCAGTTCGAAACCGGCGATGGCGAAATTGGCGCCGAGCTTCTTCGGCAGTCCGGCTGAGAGGTACCAGCGGCGACCATGGTGAGCAACGGTGAAGCCGAACTCCTCCATGCCTTCCAGGTTGTCCTTGCTGCCTTCGAAGCTGCGTGCCTTGTACAGGTTGGAGCCAGCGCGGCTGATCTCCAGATATTGCCGCTCGCCCCACTCGTCCTTGCGGCTCCAGTCCCCGAGCAGGGGAATGGGCGCCGGCTCGTTGGCCGGGATGGGATCCTTGAAAGTGACAAGGCAGCCACCCAACAGCAGGAATGACAGGGCAACCACGGCACGCCAGACACTCATCTCGCTCTCCTTGTGATAACGAAAACCCCGCCTCGCCAGCCAGGTGAACAGATCGCAAGCGATGGCCGGGCAAAACAGGCGAGCAAGCGCAGTCTACATGCAGTAAATGAGCATTCTGAGCCTGCTTTCAACGACGCATGGCCGAGCACAGCAGTGTTCACGCAGCCGCCGGCACGGCGGGGTTCGATCTACTCGCCTAGAGTCCCATCACCAGATAAAGGTAGCGTTTCAGGACGGCTCGCATCTCGTCGATGTCGAGGTTTTCCACCCCATCGAGAAGGCCCTGATATTCCATCCGCAGAATGACGGCCGTCAACACCTTGGCGTCTTCGGCAGGTTCGGCCGAGCCCAATACCTGGAAGAAATGCTCCGCGCCCTGCGAGAGTATCCGGCGATGGGCGTCAGCCAGATTGCGAAGCCCTGCATTGAGCAACGCTTCCTGGCGGAAGGCATGCTCGGCCAGCAGCTGGTCGCGGTTCTCTTCGAGTTGGCTGCGCACGTACTGGATGGCCAGCTCGACGATCTGGTCGGTCATCTCCCGACGCGAGTCGCCGTCGCGGCTGAGCGCCGCGGCCATGGCCTGGAGGTCGTCCTCCACGTTGGCCCAGAAGGCCGCCATCACCGCCGAACTGCGCTCCACGAACTGGGCGAAGGTGTCGGTGATCAGATCGTTGATGTCCTTGAAGTAATAGGTGGTGGCCGACAGCGGCACCTGGGCCTCGGCGGCCACGGCCCGATGGCGCACCGCCCTCACGCCGTCGCGCACGATGATGCGCATGGCGGCATCGAGGATCGCCTGGCGTCGCTGTTCGCTGCCCTGGCGGCTGGCCTTGCGGCCCTGGTATTTCACGCTTTCGGCGACCGCGCTGGCTACGCGGGCGGCACTGTCACCGCGGGACGACTGGTTCAAGACAGGAAACCCTCCGAACTCACTCAAAGTGAAGTGTTGACCATTTATCCGGCTAATCAATGCGGGATCTGGCGAGATTGTCGCTCTGTCGACCCCTGACGAGCGCCTTGTAGGAACAACGCCGGGGCAAAAAGGTTCGCGTGCCGGACGCCAGCCAAGAAAAAACCGCCCGAAGGCGGTTTTTTCTTCTTGCTTCAGAGTCAGGCCTGCGGACGCATGTGCGGGAACAGGATGACGTCACGGATAGACGGCGAGTTGGTCAGCAACATCACCAGGCGGTCGATACCGATGCCTTCGCCGGCGGTGGGCGGCATGCCGTATTCGAGGGCGTTGATGAAGTCGGCGTCGTAGTGCATCGCCTCGTCGTCACCGGCGTCCTTCTCCTTGACCTGCAGCATGAAGCGTTCGGCCTGGTCTTCGGCGTCGTTGAGCTCGGAGTAGGCGTTGGCGATCTCGCGGCCGCCGATGAACAGCTCGAAGCGGTCGGTGACGCTCGGGTCCTGGTCGTTGCGGCGGGCCAGCGGGGAGACTTCGAACGGGTACTGGGTGATGAAGTGCGGCTGCTCCAGCTTGTGCTCCACCAGTTCCTCGAAAATCATCACCTGCAGCTTGCCCAGGCCTTCGTGGCCGAGGACCTTGGCACCGGCCTTGCGGGCGATCTCGCGGGCCTTGTCGAGGTCTTTCAGGTCAGCCTCGGTGATGTCCGGGTTGTACTTGAGGATGGCGTCGAACACGGACAGGCGGGCGAACGGCTCACCGAAGTGGAAGACCTTGTCGCCGTAGGGCACGTCGGTGCTGCCGAGCACGGCCTGGGCCAGCTCGCGGAACAGTTCCTCGGTCAGGTCCATGTTGTCTTCGTAGTCGGCATAGGCCTGGTAGAACTCGAGCATGGTGAACTCGGGGTTGTGCCGGGTCGAAACGCCTTCGTTACGGAAGTTGCGGTTGATCTCGAAGACCTTCTCGAAACCACCGACCACCAGGCGCTTGAGGTACAGCTCCGGCGCGATACGCAGGAACATGGCCATGTCCAGCGCGTTGTGGTGGGTAGCGAACGGCTTGGCCGCGGCGCCGCCGGGAATCGTCTGCAGCATCGGGGTTTCCACTTCGAGGAAACCGCGCTCGGACAGGAAGCGGCGGATGTGGGCGATGACCTGGGAACGCACGCGGAAGGTGTGGCGGGTTTCCTCGTTGACAATCAGGTCGACGTAGCGCTGGCGGTAGCGCTGCTCGGTGTCGGTCAGGCCGTGGTGCTTGTCCGGCAGCGGGCGCAGGGACTTGGTCAGCAGGCGCACGTTGGTCATGTCGACGTACAGGTCGCCCTTGCCGGAACGGGCCAGGGTGCCTTCGGCGCCGATGATGTCACCCAGGTCCCAGGTCTTGATCTCGGCCAGGGTCTCTTCAGGCAGGGTCTTGCGGTTGACATAGGCCTGCAGGCGGCCGCTGCTGTCCTGCAGGACCAGGAAGGAGCCGCGGTTGAGCATGATGCGACCAGCAACCTTGACCGGAATGGCTGCGGCTTCCAGCTCTTCCTTGGTCTTGTCGGCGTACTGTTTCTGCAGGTCCGCGAAGTAGTCGGCGCGGCGGAAGTCGTTGGGGAAGGCGATGGCCCTGGATTCACGCACGGTGGCAAGCTTTTCCTTGCGCTGGGCGATCAGCCTGTTTTCTTCCTGTTGCAGTTCGTGCTGCTCGAGTTGTTGGTCGCTCATGGTCGTTTATCTGCCTGGCGTTTAGATCAATTGGGTTTGCATGTAGGAGCGAGCCTGCTCGCGAAGCGCTCAAGCGGGTTCGCGAGCAAGAGCCGGGCTCCTGCAGGGAGGCTCCGCGTCAGAGCCCTTGTTTGAGGCTGGCCTCGAGGTATTCGTCCAGGTCGCCGTCCAGCACCCGGTCGCAGTCGCTGCGCTCGACGCTGGTGCGCAGGTCCTTGATCCGCGACTGGTCGAGTACATAGGAGCGGATCTGGTGGCCCCAGCCGATATCCGACTTGGAGTCTTCCAGGGCCTGGGAGGCGGCGGTGCGTTTCTGCATCTCCTGCTCGTACAACTTGGCCCGCAGCATCTTCATCGCGGTGTCCTTGTTGGCGTGCTGGGAGCGTTCGTTCTGGCACGCCACCACGGTGTTGGTCGGCACGTGGGTGATACGCACCGCGGAGTCGGTGGTGTTCACGTGCTGGCCGCCCGCGCCGGAGGAGCGGTAGGTGTCGATGCGCAGATCAGCCGGGTTGATCTCGATCTCGATGTTGTCGTCGATCTCGGGGGAGACGAACACCGCGGTGAACGAGGTATGGCGACGGTTGCCGGAGTCGAACGGGCTCTTGCGCACCAGGCGGTGCACGCCGATCTCGGTACGCAGCCAGCCGAAGGCGTACTCGCCCTTGATGTGCACGGTGGCGCCCTTGATGCCGGCGACCTCGCCCTCGGACAGTTCGACGATCTCGGCATCGAAGCCGTGCTTGTCGGCCCAGCGCAGGTACATGCGCAGCAGCATGTTGGCCCAGTCCTGGGCCTCGGTGCCGCCGGAGCCGGCCTGGATGTCCAGGTAGCAGTTGTTGGGGTCCATCTCGCCGCTGAACATACGGCGGAATTCCAGCCTCTCGAGGATCTCGCGCAGGCGTTCGATTTCGGCGGCGACGTCGTTGACCGCGCCTTCGTCGTTCTCCTCGACCGCCATGTCCAGCAGGTCGCGGGAGTCGGCCAGGCCGCCGGTGAGGTCGTCCAGGGTCTCGACGATCTGCGCCAGCTGGGCGCGTTCACGGCCGAGGTTCTGGGCGTATTCGGGGTTGTTCCAGACGTTGGGGTCTTCGAGTTCGCGGTTTACTTCGACGAGACGATCATGCTTCTGATCGTAGTCAAAGATACCCCCGAATAGACAGGGTGCGATCGGAGAGGTCCTTGATGCTGTTCAGGATCGGGTTGATTTCCATGGCTGGAAGCTCTCGCTGGCAAAACTTTCGGAAAAGCCGGCGAGTATACCCGAGTCACTGGATGCCGGCAGCATGCCAGCCGTGAATTGCGCCGATCCGGCGACGCACGGACCCGCCCCGCTCCGCCTCCCCGTCAGGGCCCGGTGTCCACCTCCGCCATGGCCACCTGATTGCGGCCGTTGTTCTTGGCCCGGTACAGCCCCTGATCGGCCAGGTCTACCAGGACCAGGGAAGACTGGCCCAACTTCGGCGTCAGGGTGGCTACGCCGACGCTGACGCTCAGCACCGAACCCGGTGCCGGCAGGTCGTGGTGGATGCACAGGGCCTCCACCGTGCGCCGCACCTTCTCCGCCAGCAGGCGCGCGCCGCCGGCAGCAGTTCCCGGCAGGACCATGGCGAATTCTTCGCCGCCGTAGCGTGCGGCCAGGTCCGTGGCGCGGCTGCAGCAGGTGCGGATCGCTTCGGCGACCCGGCGCAGCGCATCGTCGCCGGCCACATGACCGAAGTTGTCGTTGAAGGCCTTGAAGTGGTCCACATCGATCATCAGCAGCGACAGTTCGTTCTGCTCGCGCAACGCGCGGCTCCATTCCATGTCCAGGTATTCGTCGAAGTGGCGGCGGTTGGACAGGCCGGTGAGGCCGTCGGAGTTCATCAGCCGCTGCAGCACCAGGTTGGTTTCCAGCAACTGCTGCTGGCTTTCCCGCAGGGCGCGATAGGCCTCGTCGCGCTGCAGCAGGGCGACGTAGGAACGGGAGTGGTAGCGGATGCGCGCCACCAGCTCGATGGCGTCCGGCAGCTTGACCAGGTAATCGTTGGCCCCGGCGGCGAAGGCCGCGCTCTTCACCCTGGGCTCTTCCTTGGTCGACAGGACGATGATCGGCACCTCGCGCAGGGCCGCCACGCCACGGAGTTCGGCCAGCAGGCTGAGGCCGTCGACGCCGGGCATCACAAGGTCGAGCAGGATCACCGTCGGCTTGATCTGGCGGGCCATGGCGATGGCCTGCTGGGGATCGGAGCAGAAATGGAAGTCGATGCCCGGCTCGCCGACCAGGGCGCGGCGCACAGCCTCGCCGATCATCGCCTGGTCATCCACCAGGAGGACCATCGCCCCGCCACCGCCTGGGGAAGTCTCATCCATCTGACTTCGATAAGGGTATTGCATATGACTCTCCGGGCCCGCCGGGCCTAGCTTGATGCTTCGAATTCAACCAATCACTTCGACCAGCCGGGGCGCGATTCGCTCCAGCGCGAGTATCTCCACCGCTGCGCCGATGGTCGCGGCGGCCTTGGGCATGCCATAGACGGCGCTACTGTCCCGGTCCTGGGCGATGGTCAGAAAACCCTTGTCGCGCATGCGCTTGAGGCCTTCCGCGCCATCGCGGCCCATGCCGGTGAGCAGCACGCCAATGGCCTCTCCCTTCCAGTGCGCCACCAGGCTGTCGAAGAAGACGTCGATGGAGGGACGGTAAACATGGCTGGCGGGCTCGGCGGTATAGGCCAGGGAGCCGTCCTTCAGCAGCCTCAGGTGATTGTTGGTGCCGGCCAGGAGAACGGTCCCCGGCTGCGGCGCTTCTCCCTCCCGCGCCAGGCGGACGGGGAGACTGGATTCACTGGCCAGCCAATCGGCCATACCGGCGGCGAAGACTTCGTCCACGTGCTGGACCAGCACCACGGACGCCGGGAAATCCGCCGGCAACTGCTTGAGCAGCTGCGCCAGGGAAGCCGGGCCGCCAGCGGAGGCGCCGATCGCCACCAGACGCTGACCGCCGGGGCGCCGCGCAGGTGGCTCGGCGGCGCCACGGCCACGGTTGTCGCGCTGGCCCACCAGCCAGCTGATGTTATGGATCTTGCGCAGCAACTGCGCGGCTTCCTGGGCCTGGCCGCTGCCGAGTCCCGGGGTGTTCACCGCGTCCAGGGCTCCGTGGCCCATGGCTTCGAACACCCGGTGCATGTTCTGCTCAATGTCCACGGTGACGATGAGAATGGCGCAGGGGCTGCGGGCCATGATCTGCCGGGTCGCCTCGACCCCGTCCATCTCCGGCATCAGCAGGTCCATCAGCACCACGTCCGGCACGTCCCGGCTGCAGCACTCCACCGCTTCCACGCCATTGGCCGCGACCCAGGCGATCTGGTGCGCTGGCTCCAGGGCAAGGGCCCGGCGCAGCGCTTCCACCGCCAGGGGCATGTCGTTGACTATCCCTATCCTCACCCTTGCGCCTCCCCGATCAGCATGACCACCGCATCCAGCAACGCTTCGTCGTGGAAGCTGGCCTTGGCCAGATAATAGTCGGCGCCGGCATCCAGCCCGCGGCGACGGTCCTCTTCACGATCCTTGTAGGACACCACCATCACCGGCACGGACCGCAGGCGATTGTCGCGACGCACCAGGGTGACCAGCTCGATGCCGTCCATGCGCGGCATGTCGATATCAGTGATGAGCAGGTCGAAATGCTCGGAACGCAGGGCGTTCCAGCCGTCCATGCCGTCCACCGCCACCGCCACCTCGTAGCCACGGCCAACCAGCAGCTTGCGTTCCAGTTCGCGCACGGTGAGGGAATCGTCCACCACCAGCACGCGCTTGCGCTGGGCCCCCGCGCCTTGGCGCCCGCTGCGGTCGACCCGTTCCAGGCGGCCGCTGCCGAGCAACTTGCCGACGGACTTGAGCAGGTCCTCGACGTCGAGGATCAGCACCGGCCGACCATCGTCCAGCAGGGCCCCGGCGGACAGGTCCTGGACCTTGCCCAGGCGCGGGTCCAGCGGCATCACCACCAGGGTGCGCTCGCCAAGGAAGCGTTCCACGGCCACGCCGTAGCAGGTGTCGCGCTCGCGGATCAGCACCACCGGAATGCCGTGCTCGTCGCGCTTGCCTTCGGCGCACTGGAGGATCTGGCTGGCCGAAACCAGTCCCACGTGCCGGCCTTCGTGCCAGAAGTGCTGGCGGCCTTCGAGCTGGACGATATCCTCGGACTGCAGCCGGGTCATGCGTTCGATATGGGCCAGCGGGAAGGCGTAGGCCTCGCCGCCCACCTCCACCACCAGGCTGCGCACCACCGACAAAGTCAGCGGTACTTCGATATGGAAGGTGGCGCCCTGCCCGCTGCGCTGCTCCATGCGCACGCCGCCCCGCAACTGGCGCACCATGTGCTGCACCGCGTCCAGGCCGACACCACGCCCGGACACCTCGGTGACCTGGTCGCGCATGCTGAATCCCGGCAGGAAGAGGAAGGCCAGCAGTTCCTCCTCGGTCATCCGCAGCGCCGTTTCGGGGCTGGCGAACTGCCGCGCGACCACCGTATCACGCAAGCGTTCCAGGTCGACCCCAGCGCCATCGTCGGCCAGTTCCAGCAGGAGCATCCCGGCATGGTGGCGGGCATGCAGGCGGATCACGCCCTCCTCCGACTTGCCCAGGCGCCGGCGCACCTGCGGGCTTTCGATGCCGTGGTCGACGGCATTGCGCAACAGATGCGTCAGGGGCGCTTCCAGGCGCTCCAGCACGTCGCGATCGACCTGGGCGCTCTCGCCGCTCACCTCCAGCCGCACCAGCTTGCCCAGGGAGCGGCCAAGGTCACGGACCATCCGCGCCTGCCCCGCCAGCACGTCGGCGAAGGGGCGCATGCGCGAGGCCAGTGCGGCATCGTAGAGCAGTTGCGCACGCTGGCCGCCCTGCCAGCCGAACTCATCGAAATCGGCCATGTAGCCGGCGAGCATCTGCTGGCATTCGCCCAGCAGTTGCCGCGCCTCACCCAGCATGGCCTGGGCCTGCGGGTCCAGGGTGCCGTCCAGCACCGACTCGCGGGCCGTATCCAGCGCCCGGCTGGCGCTGGCCTGGAGGCGCTTGAGGCGATGCAGGACGTCGTTCAGCGGCTTGATGCGCTGGAACTCCACCAGCGACTTGCTGGAAATATCCAGCAGGTGATCGAGGCGCTCCGCGCTGACCCGCAACACCCGGTCGCGGGCCTCGTTGCCGGTGTCGCCGGGGATGGGCGCCTCCGCCTCGCGCGGCGCGGGCTCCGCGGGATGCGGCGGTGGCGGTTCGGCAATACTCGGCGGGGGAATGACCGGCTCGACGAGCTCCCCGGCCGCCGGAGGACTGTCCACGGGCAGCCCCTGCAACCGGGCGATCAGCGCTTCGATGGTCTCGCGCCCGGCGCTCTCCGCCCAGCCGGCTTCGGCGCCAATGCGCAGCAGCAGGTCGGAACCCTGCAGCAGCGCATCGATATTGTCCGGCTGCAGGCGGACATGGCCCTGGTGGGCAGCCTCCAGCAGGTCCTCCATCACGTGGGCGACCCGTACTCCGGCATCCAGCCCGACGATCCTCGCCGCGCCCTTCAGGGAGTGGGCCGCGCGCATGCAGGCTTCCAGCTGGTCGGCCTGGGTCGGATTGCGTTCCAGCACCAGCAGCCCGGCGTTCAGTGCCTGGGTCTGGGCTTCGGCCTCCAGCCGGAACAGTTCCAGCAGGGACGCATCGCGCATCTGCTCCGGGGTCATGCCAGGCTCCTTGCCATGGCCTGCAGCAGCAGGCCCTCATCCAGCAGCGTGATGCTGCGTTCGCGCCACTGCACCACGCCCGTGGCGAACTGGCGGGCCGCCAGGTCCGGTGCGCGGCCGGGGTCGACCACGGCATCCAGGGGAATGCCGTGGATACCGTCCACTTCATCCACCGGCGCCACCAGCGGGCCGCCCGGGCTGGCGAAAATCAGCATCCGGGGCACCACGCGGCGCTCGTCATGGGTCTCGGCGCCCTTCTCCAGCCCCAGCAGTTCCAACAGGGACAGGCAGGCCACCAGTGCACCGCGGACGTTGGTCACCCCCAGCAGAGCCAGGGCGCGCTGGTGCGGCAGGGAGTGGATGGGGCTGACCGCCGCCACCTCCACCAGGCTGCGGGTGGCGATGCCCAGCCATTGCTCGCCCAGGCGGAACACCAGTGTGGAGCGGCGTTCGCGGCCATCTTCTTCGGCGTCGTCCACTGAGCTGTCGGTGTCTTCGCGAATCAGCGCATAGCGGTCGAGCAGCAGGGTGGCGGCCGCGGCATGCACCTCGCAATTGCGGCAATGGACATGAGCGGCCAGGCGCTCGCAGGATTTGTCACCGTGGATGCCGATGCGATTCCAGCAGTCGTCCACCGCTGGCAGCTGGTCGCTGGCGATCAGGGGCAGGCGGTTATCGGCCATGGTTGTTCACTCCCCGGCTGGCGCGCTGTTGCAGGCGCCGTGCGCCGGCCCGGTCGCCCCGTGCGGCGAGCAGCGCTGCCAGGTGGGCCAGTGCTTCGGCGTGCTGCGGCGCCAGGTAGAGCGCCTTGCGGTAATAGTCCTGCGCCTCATCCGCCTTGCCGGCCACGTCACTGAGCAGCCCGAGCCAGTAGAAGGCATCCGCCGAGGGGCCATGGGCAGCCAGGAAGGCTTCGCAGGCACGGCGTGCTTCCTCGCTGCGACCACTGTTGGCCAGGCTGACGATATTCGCCAGGGTGGCCTCTGGCCCCTCTCCGCCGGCGGCCGTTCGGGCCTGCCCGGGCTTTGGCTGCGTGGGTTTCGGCATCGGCGGACGTGGTCGGGACGGAACGCGAGCAGGCGCCGGCGCGGCCACTGTAGCAGCAGGCGCCGGAACCTGGGGCCGGCTCGGCTTTGCCGCCTGGGATGGCCCATGACGGAACACGAAGGCCTGTGGATAACCCAGCGGCTGCATGCCCTGCTGGCTGAGCAGGCTGGCCTCGGCGGGGCCGATGAACATCGCACCGTCACGCTGCATCAGGCGCTTGAGTACCTCCAGCACGGCGCTCTGGGTGGGCCGGTCGAAATAGATCAGCAGGTTGCGGCAGAACACGAAATCGTAGGGCGGCTCCCCGGCGAGCAGGCCGGGCTCCAGCAGGTTGCCGCGCAGGAAGCGCACCCTGGACGCCACTTGCCGGGTCACGGCGTGGCCCTCGCCCGAAGGCAGGAAGTAGCGGTCGCGAAAACCCAGGTCATCGCCCCTGAACGAGTTGCGCCCATACACACCCTGGCGCGCACGTTCCAGCACCCGCTCGCTGATATCCACCGCATCCACTTCGAACAGCCCCGGGGCCAGGCCGGCATCGAGCAGCGCCATGACGATGGAAAACGGTTCTTCCCCCGTGGAACAGGGCAGGCTGAGGATGCGCAACGGACGGCCGGGGGCCAGCGCCGGCAGCCGATCGAGGGCCAGGCGGCCGAGGGCTGCGAAGGATTCGGGATAGCGGAAGAACCAGGTTTCCGGCACCACCACCGCCTCCACCAGCGCCTGCTGTTCGGCGGGCGAAGCGTTCAGGGTGGTCCAGTAGGCGTCCTCGTCACGGCTGGCGCAGGCGTGCATGCGCTGGCGCACCGCACGCTCGATCACCACCCGGCCGACGGACTCCGCCTCCAGGCCGATGCGGTGCTTCAGCAGGGTTTCGAAGCGCTCGATCATGCCGCGCCCTCCGTCGTCGGAAAGAGCAAGGCGCGCACCTCGTCCGGCATCAGGTCGGCAACGCGGATGCGCTGCACCAGGCCGTCGGCGGCCTGGTAGACCGGCCCCAGGTAGCGCGCTGCGCCCTGTTCCAGGCCGTAGTCGCGGAACTCATCCGGATGGCAGCGCAGGGTATCGGTGGCCTGTTCCAGGATGAGCCCGAGCCAGCGGCCCTGCCCTTGCAGCGGATAATCCACCAGCACCAGCCGGGTGCTGGTGCGCGCCCGGGACGGCTGGCCGAAGGCGAGTGTTCCCAGGTCCAGAACCGGCACCAGCACGCCCCGGTGGGAAAACACCCCGGCGACCCACTCGGGCGCCTCGGGCACCTGCTTCAGCCGGCGCAGGGGCAGGACCTCCACCACTTCATGGACGTCCAGCGCATAGCGGTCGCCACCCATGCGGAACTGCAGGTAGAGCCGGCCCCTGGCGGTGCGGGCCGGCGTTCGGGTTCGATTCGGGCCCATGGTGCCGACTCAGACCTTGAAGCGGCTGACGCCGGTCCGCAGGCCGTTGGCCACCAGGTTCAGTTCGTCGATGGCGGAGCTGGCCTGGCGCAGGGATTCCACCGTCTGCCCGGTGGCCTCGCCCAGTTGCACCAGCGCCTGGTTGATCTGCTCGGCGCCGGTGGCCTGGGCCTGCATGCCCTCGTTGACCATCTGCACCCGCGGCGCCAGCGCCTGCACCTGCTGGATGATCTGCGACAGCTGCTCGCCCACCTGGCCGACTTCGGCGATACCGCGACGGACTTCCTCGGAGAACTTGTCCATGCCCATGACCCCGGCGGACACCGCCGACTGGATCTCGCGCACCATCTGCTCGATGTCGTAGGTCGCCACGGCGGTCTGGTCAGCCAGGCGGCGCACTTCGGTCGCCACTACGGCAAAGCCACGGCCGTACTCGCCGGCCTTTTCCGCCTCGATGGCGGCGTTCAGGGACAGCAGGTTGGTCTGGTCGGCCACCTTGACGATGGTGGTGACCACCTGATTGATGTTGCCAGCCTTCTCATTGAGGATCGCCAGCTTGGCGTTCACCAGCTCGGCTGCGCCCATCACCTGGTGCATGGTGTCTTCCATGCGCGCCAGGCCAAGCTGGCCGGAGCCGGCGAGGACGGAGGTCTGCTCGGCGGCGCCGGACACCTCGGCCATGGTGCGCACCAGGTCGCGGGAGGTGGCGGCGATTTCCCGCGAAGTAGCACCAATCTCTGTGGTGGTGGCGGCGGTTTCGGTGGCAGTGGCCTGCTGCTGCCTGGAGGTCGCGGCAATCTCGGTAACCGAGGTGGTCACCTGCACGGCCGAGCGCTGGGCCTGGGAAACCAGCGTCTTGAGCTCCTCGGCCATGCTGTTGAAGCCGGTCTCGATGGCGTTGAATTCGTCCCGGCGCTTGAGGTCCAGGCGGGTGGACAGATCGCCGCTCCCCATGATCCGCAAGGTATCGACGATACCGCCGACCGGGCGGGTGATGGCACGCAGCAGCAGCAGGCCGCAGACGGACGCGGCGGCAATGGCCAGCACCAGGGCGATGAGCATGCTGCGTTCGGCACTGCGTACCGAAGTGATGATTTCGGCGATCGACGCCTCGCTCAACTCGCGGTTGATCTCGATCAGGTCGTTGAGCTTCTCGCGGCCTTCGCCCCACCGCTCCACCAGAGCGCCCTCGAACGTGGCACTGGCCGCGTCGAACTTGCCGTCGTCCAGGTTTGCCAGCGCCTGGGCCTGATGCATCCCGTACGCCTTGCGCAGATCGGTGAAGGTCTTGAACTGCTCGCGATCGACATCGTCGCTGATGGTGCGGTCGTAGGCTTCGATCGCCTCATCGAGCTCGGCGCTGCTCTCCTCCAGATCCTTGCGGTCGGTGTGATAGATAGCACCGCGCCAATCGCCGTCGCGGTGCAGGAGCGCCTGGGTACGCAGGAGGTTTTCGGTCCATTCGCTGCGAACCTTGCTGATGAAATACATGCCGGGCACGGAATCCTTCAGGACCCGGTCACCCTCCTGCTCGATATTCCTCAGCTGCAGGTAGGACATGCCGGCCATCAGCAGCATGATGGCGATGATCACCGCGAAACTTGCCTGGATACGCAAGCGAACAGTCCAGTTCTTCACATTCTTCCCCTTTACCCGTGCCAGGTTTCTTGCAGGCCTGCGGCCAAATGCGGCGACTCTAGAGACAAGCTCGGCGACTCGCAATCGCCACGAAGCATGGAATTTCGTCGCCAGAATGTCGGCGGCACGAAACCATTGGGGAGTTTGGCAGAAAGTTGCCGAATTGCAGGGAGGGGATGCGCGTGGGGAGCGAACCCAGAACGGGTAGGAGCGAGCTTGCTCGCGAACAGTCCATCACACGACCTTTCGCGAGCAAGCTCGCTCCTACAGCTAAATGTACCGGCGGATTCGGTCAGGCCAGTTCCTGACGAACCTGCTGTTCGAGTTCGGCCTTGAGTGCCGGATCGAGGCGCAGCTGGCGGGCCAGTTCCTCCAGGTAGGCGCGCTCCATGAAGTGCTCCTCGTCCACCATCAGCACGCTGGCCAGGTACATTTCCGCGGCCATTTCCGGCGTGCTGGCGGCGCGGGCCACTTCGGCCGGGTCCAGCGGCTTGTTCAACTCGGCATCCAGCCAGTGACGCAGCTCGGCGTCCTGGGTCAGCTTGGCCAGCTCTTCCTCGATCAGCTGGCGCTCGCGGGCGTCCACATGGCCATCGGCCTTGGCCGCCGCCACCAGAGCCTTGAGGATGGCCTGGCTGTGCTGCTCCGCCTGCAGTGCGGGCAGGCGATCGAGGGTGCGCGGCTCGTTCTGCGGCGCCGTCGCCTGCTGCGCCTGCCAGTTGCCGTAGGCCTTGTAGGCCAGCACCCCGAGCGCCGCCAGGCCGCCATAGGTCAGTGCCTTGCCGCCCAGCTTGCGCGCACTCTTGTTGCCCAGCAGCAGCCCCAGGGCTCCCGCCGCCAGGGCACCGCCGCCGGCGCCCTTGAGCAGGCTGCCGAGGTCGCTGCCATTGCCGGATTTGCCGGCGGATTTGCCGGCCGCCTTCTGTTGCAGCAGGTCCTGGCCGGATTTCAGCAGTTGGTCGAGCAGTCCACGGGTAATCATCGATGCCTCCAGGTCATTCCAGACTCACAGATCGACCGACTCTAGCCGCAGGGATTCCCGGTCGCAGGGGGCAGAGTGCTTCCAGATATTGCCGGTCGATCGCGAATGAATTCGCCCCCAGAGGGAGACGCGCTACCTGTGGATATCCGTATGCCGCGTTTCGCGCAGAAACAACAGCGCGCAGACCAGGCTGCCACCGGTGATCAGCACCGGGTACCAGAGGCCGTGGAAGATGTCGCCGGTATACACCACCAGGGCGAAGGACACCGTCGGCAGGAAACCGCCGAACCAGCCATTGCCGATGTGGTACGGCAAGGACAGCGAGGTGTAGCGGATGCGGGTCGGAAACAGCTCGACCATCAGCGCCGCCAGCGGGCCGTAGCAGAGGGTGGAAATCAGGATCAGGGCGAAGAGGATGGCGATCACCATCGGCCTGTCGATCTGCCCGCTGTCTGCCTGCTGGGGATAACCCGACGCCTTCACCGCCGCCGCCATGGCCTCGGCGTCGAAGCCGCTGATCTCGGTGTCGCCGATCCGCACCAGCACCTCGCTGCCGGCCGCCGCGGCCTCACTGGAATAGGGCAGCCCGCGCTTAACCAGGAAGGTCTTCACCTTGTCGCAGGGGCTGTCGAATTTCGCCTTGCCCACCGGATCGAACTGGAAGGTACAGGTGGCCGGATCGGCGATCACGGCGATCGGCGCCTGCTGGCTGGCCTGGTGGATGGCGGGGTTGGCGTAATGGGTCAGCGCCTTGAACAGCGGGAAGTAGCACAGGGTGGCCAGCAGCAGGCCAGCCAGCAGCACCGGTTTGCGGCCGATGCGGTCGGACAGCCAGCCGGCGACGATGAAGAACGGCGCACCCAGCACCAGGGCGACTATCAGCAGGCCATTGGCGGTGCCGCCGTCGACCTTGAGCACCTGGGTCAGGAAGAACAGCACATAGAACTGCGCGGTGTAGAAGGTCACCGCCTGTCCGGCGTTGATGCTGAAAAGCGCGGTCAGCACCACCTTGAGGTTGCTCCAGTTGGTGAAGGACTCGCGCAGCGGCGCCTTGCTGCACTTGCCCTCGGCTTTCATCTTCAGAAAGGCCGGCGACTCGTGCATGGACAGGCGAATCCAGGTGGAAATGCCCAGCAGCACGATGGACAGCAGGAACGGCAGGCGCCAGCCCCAGGTTTCGAACTGGTCGCCGGTCAGCTCGCGGCAGGCCAGGATCACCAGCAGCGAGAGCAGCAGGCCGAGGGTGGCGGTGGACTGGATCCAGCTGGTATAGCTGCCGCGCTTGTTGGCCGGGGCGTGCTCGGCGACATAGATCGCCGCGCCACCGTACTCGCCGCCCAGCGCCAGGCCCTGGAGCATGCGCAGGCAGACCAGGAGGATGGGCGCCGCCACGCCAATGGAGGCATAGGTGGGCAGCAAGCCCACGGCGAAGGTGGACAAGCCCATCAGCAGGATGGTGACCAGGAAGGTGTACTTGCGCCCGATCATGTCGCCCAGGCGACCGAACACCAGTGCCCCGAACGGGCGCACCAAGAAGCCGGCGGCGAAGGCCATAAGGGCGAAGATGAAAGCCGTGGTGTCGTTCACCCCGGCGAAGAACTGCTTGCTGATCACGGCGGCCAGGGCGCCATAGAGGAAGAAGTCGTACCACTCGAACACTGTGCCGAGGGAGGAAGCGAAGATCACCTTGCGCTCCTCCTGGCGCGTCGTGGCGGGCAACTCATCAGCGGGAGTCGTTACGTACTCGGTCATTGCGGCTCTCCTGCCCCTTGTGGGGGCTCTTGTTGTTGTGGATGCCTTTCCTGATCAGCCTCGACCACCACGGCGCAGGACGCCGCGCGATGCTGGATGTCACGGGCGGCGAAGGTCCTTCGCTCAAACCCCGATGCTTTCCTTCACCTTGCCCACCGTTGCCGCGCCCAGCCCGAGGACACGCTGCTGCTCGGCGAGGATCAATTGCGCTGCCTTCTCGGCGATCACCAGTACCGGCGAGCAGGTATTGCCGGAGGTCAGGCTGGGCATGATCGAGGCATCGGCGATGCGCAGGCCGGGGATGCCGTGCACCCGCAACTCGGCATCCACCACTGCATCGAGACCCTGGCCCATGCGGCAGGTGCCGGCCGGGTGGAAGATGGTGGTGCCGATCTCGGCGGCGGCGCGGTGCAGGTCTTCTTCGCTCTGGTAGCCCGGGCCGGGCTTGTACTCCTCCGGCTGGTAGGTGGATAGCGCCGGTGCGGCGACGATGCGCCGGGTCAGGCGGATGGCATCGGCGGCCACCGCCAGGTCGCGTGGGTCGCTCAGGTAGTTGGGCTGGATCGACGGCGCCAGGGCCGGGTCGGCGGAACGGATGCGCACCGTGCCACGGCTGTGCGGACGCAGGTCGCAGACCGACGCGGTGAAGGCCGGGAAGTCGTGCAGCGGCTCGCCGAAGCGGTCCAGCGACAGGGGTTGCACGTGGTATTCGAGGTTGGCCGAAGGCTGCTGCGGATCGGAGCGGGCGAAGGCTCCCAACTGGCTAGGCGCCATGGACAGCGGACCGCTGCGGTCCAGCAGGTAGCGTATGCCCATGCCCAGCTTGCCCCACAGGCTGCCGGCAATCTGGTTCAGGGTCGGCACGCCGCTGACCTTGTAGACCATGCGTAACTGCAGGTGGTCCTGGAGGTTCTCACCGACGCCCGGCAACTCGTGCGCCACGCCTATGCCGAGACACTCCAGCAAGGCGCGCGGTCCGATGCCAGAGCGCTGCAAAAGGCAGGGCGTGCCGATAGCGCCAGCGCTGAGGATGATCTCGCGGCGCGCCTCGATGCGCTGCTCGCCGCCCCGCCAGTTCACCAGCAGCGCCTTGGCGCGGCCATCTTCGAGGACCACCCGGAGCACTTCCGCCTGGGTCAGGACCGTCAGGTTCGGGCGATGGCGGATGCCACGCAGGAAACCCTTCGAAGCGTTCCAGCGCACGCCGCCGCGCTGGTTCACCTGGAAATAGCCGCAGCCTTCGTTGTCGCCGCCGTTGAAATCCTCGACGCTGGCGATGCCGGTCTGCGCGGCCGCCTGCTGGAAGGCATCCAGCAGTTGCCAGGACAGGCGCTGGCGCTCCACCCGCCACTCACCGCCTGCGCCGTGCAGTTCGCTGGCGCCGCCGAAGTGATCCTCCATCCGCAGAAACAGCGGCCACAGCTCTTTCCAACTCCAGCCGGCGTTACCTTCGGCGGCCCAGCCGTCGTAGTCGCGGGCCTGGCCGCGCATGTAGATCATCCCGTTGATCGACGAGCAGCCGCCGAGCACCTTGCCGCGCGGATATTTCAGCGCGCGGCCGTTGAGACCGGGAACCTCGTCGGTATTGAAGCACCAGTCGGTACGCGGATTGCCGATGCAATAGAGGTAGCCGACGGGGATGTGAATCCAGGAGTAGTTGTCCGCGCCACCGGCTTCCAGCAGCAGGACGCGATTGGCCGGGTCGGCGGAAAGCCGGTTGGCCAGCAGGCAACCGGCAGGACCGGCGCCGACGATAAGGTAGTCATAGGTATCCAATACCCCGGACATGGCGAGCCTCGTCTTGTCGTTGTTTTCGAAGGCCGTCGGACGGGCGGCAACTGACCGCCAGGTCGCGAACGTCTTGAGGCTAGCCGCTCATTCACGATAAAAAAACGACCGTTTCGGGACAGCTGCTGTTAGTTTTCTAACAACGTCCTCCCCTTTCCCTGCCAAGGACCGCTGCCATGTTCGACTGGAACGACCTGCGCTTCTTCCTCGAATTGCAACGCAGCGGCCGCCTGCTCACCACAGCCAAGCGCCTGAACACCACTCATGCAACGGTGGCGCGGCACATCGAGAACATCGAGCGCGACCTCGGCACGCAACTCTTCGCCCAGCACACCGGCGGCTACCAGCTGACGCCCGCGGGTCAGGCCCTGCTCAAACATGCCGAGGCCATGGAGAACGCCGCCTTGCTGGCCCAGGAAGAGATGAGCCAGAGCATCTCGCCGCTGGGGCAGATCCGCATCGGCGTCACGGAGGGCCTGGGCAGCATGTTCCTTGCCCCGCGCCTGGCCGGACTGATGCGCCAGTATCCGGGGCTGGAAGTTGAGCTGGTCTCGGTGCCGCGCTTCGTCAGCATCACCAACCGCGAGGCGGACATCGCCATCTCCCTCGACCGGCCCAATGCCGACCTGGTGATCACCCGCTCGCTGACCCGCTACCGTCTCAGCCTGTTCGCAAGCCCGGCCTACCTGGAGCAGGCGCCGCCGCTGGACAAGCGCGACGACCTGGGCAAGCACCAGTGGATCGGCTATGTCGACGACCTGCTGTTCAGCCAGGAGCTGATGTTCCACCACAACTTCTGCCGCCACCCTCACGTGGTGTTCCGCAGTACCAGCGTGGTCGCCCAGCAGCAAGCGGCCCAGTCCGGTCTCGGCCTGGCCATCCTCCCGTACTTCATGGGCAGTCGCGATCCGCAGCTGGTGCCGGTCCTGCCGGAGGAATACATCGAACGCGAGTACTGGATGAGCACCCGCCGCGAACTGCACCGCTCCGTGCGCCTGCGGGTGGTGTGGGACTTTCTGATGGAGCTGTGTGAGCGGGAGCGAGAGTTGCTGCTCGGAGAACCCCTGTAGGAGCGAGTAGCTGGATGAAATCCGGGAGCGGCGAACCTCCCGAACTACAACGGCGCGGCACAAACCTGTAGGAGCGAGCTTGCTCGCGAAATTCGCCAGCCAGCTGGCTCCTACAAGGAGAGTTCGTATCGCTGCGGACCCGCAGGGTGGCGGAAGTTCGCGTAACCATCTAAAAAAGCGAAACCATCGTTCAGATTTCGATATTTCATGGATACCACCCCCCCATGATGACCCTCCGCCAGATCCGCCATTTCATCGCCGTCGCCGAAACCGGCTCCATCTCCGCGGCAGCCCAGGCGGTGTTCATTTCCCAGTCCACCCTGACCCTGGCCATCCAGCAACTGGAACAGGAGATCGGCGTCAGCCTGTTCAACCGCCATGCCAAGGGCATGTCGCTGACCCACCAGGGCCACCAGTTCCTGCGCCAGGCGCACCTGATCCTCGCCACGGTGGAAAACGCCAAACGCAGTCTGCAGCAGAGCACCGACCAGGTGGCCGGCAGCCTCACCATTGGCGTGACCAGCCTGGTGGCCGGCTATTACCTGGCCGACCTCATCACCCGTTTCCAGCGCGCCTATCCCAATGTGAAGACCCGCGTGGTGGAAGACGAGCGCCCCTATATCGAGCACCTGCTGGTCAGTGGCGAGATCGACGTGGGCGTGCTGATCCTCTCCAACCTGGAAGACCGCCACGCGCTGCAGACCGAAGTGCTGACCCACTCGCCGCACCGCCTCTGGCTGCCTGCCCAGCACCCGCTGCTGGAGCGCGACAGCATCAGCCTGGCGGATGTGGCCGGCGAGCCGCTGATCCAGCTCAACGCCGACGAGATGGGCCTGCACACCCAGCGCATCTGGTCCCGAGCCGGCCTGACGCCCCAGGTGACCCTGCGCACCGCCTCGGTGGAAGCGGTGCGCAGCCTGGTGGCGGCGGGCCTCGGCCTGTCGATCCAGCCGGACATGACCTACCGCCCCTGGTCACTGGAAGGCGACATCATCGAAGCCCGCCCGCTGGTGGACCTGGGCGCCCCGCTGGACGTCGGCCTGGCCTGGCGCCGAGGCACCGCGCGCCCGACCCTGGTGGACCCGTTCATCACCGTGGCGCGGGAACAGCCGAACAACCGCAGGCTTTCTATTTAATAGAACGCTACTTTCAATATTTAGAATTTGTCGACCTCCAGCCCGGCCTCTAGTCTCTCCCCCCTATAAGCTGAGGCATGCCGGGCTCCCAAGGAGCACGGAATGACCGCAGAACAAGAATCCGAGAAGAAAAGAGCCCGCAAGATGACCGGCGCCGCCAGCACCCCGACCCTGCATACCGAACTGCTGATCGACGGCCAGCTCGTCATCGGCGAAGGGTTGGCCGAGCCGATCATCAACCCCGCCAGCGGCGAGACCCTGGTGACCATCGCCGAAGCCTCCATCGAGCAGGTGGACGCCGCCGTCGCAGCCGCTCATCGCGCCTTCACCCATTGGTCGCGGACCACGCCCGCGCAGCGCGCCGCCGCCCTGCTGGCCATTGCCGACGCCATCGAAAAACGCGCCGATCAGCTTTCCCGCCTGGAAGCCCTGAACTGCGGCAAGCCGCTGCACCTGGCGCGCCAGGACGACATCCCCGCAACCGCCGACGTGTTCCGCTTCTTCGCCGGCGCCGTGCGCTGCCAGCAGGGCCAGCTCGCCGGTGAATACGTGCCCGGCCACACCAGCCTGGTGCGCCGCGACCCGGTGGGCGTGGTGGCCTCCATCGCCCCCTGGAACTACCCGCTGATGATGGCGGCCTGGAAGATCGCGCCGGCGCTTGCCGCCGGCAACACGCTGATCTTCAAGCCCTCCGAGCACACCCCGCTGTCCATCCTGGCCCTGGCGCCGGCGCTGGCGGACATCCTCCCGCCGGGGGTGATCAACATCCTCTGCGGCGGCGGCGACAGTGTCGGCAGCCAACTGGTCGGCCACCCGCGCGTGCGCATGGTGTCGCTCACCGGCGACATCGTCACCGGGCAGAAGATTCTCCAGAGCGCCGCGCGCACGCTCAAACGCACCCACCTGGAACTGGGCGGCAAGGCGCCGGTGATCGTCTGCGACGACGCCGACCTCGACGCCGTGGTCCAGGGCGTGCGCACCCACGGCTACTACAACGCCGGCCAGGACTGCACCGCCGCCTGCCGCATCTATGCCCAGGCCGGTATCCACGACCGCCTGGTGAGCGAACTGGGCGAGGCCGTGGCCAGCCTGCGCTTCGCCCGCAAGCGTGACCAGGACAACGAGATCGGCCCGCTGATCAGCTCGCGCCAGCGCGACCGCGTGGCCAGCTTCGTCGAACGCGCCCTGGGCCAGCCGCATATTGAGCGGGTCACCGGCGCCGCCGTGCATTCCGGTGCCGGCTTCTACTACCAGCCCACCCTGCTGGCCGGCTGCAAGCAGCAGGACGAGATCGTCCAGCGCGAAGTCTTCGGCCCGGTGGTCACCGTCACCCGCTTCGACGACCTGGCCCAGGCGGTGGACTGGGCCAACGACTCCGAGTACGGCCTGGCCTCCTCCGTCTGGACGCAGAACCTGGACAAGGCCATGCAGGTGGCCGCGCGCCTGCAATACGGCTGCACCTGGATCAACACCCATTTCATGCTGGCCAGCGAGATGCCCCACGGCGGGCTCAAGCGCTCCGGCTACGGCAAGGACCTGTCCAGCGACTCCTTGCAGGACTACAGCGTGGTGCGCCACATCATGGCCCGCCACGGTGGTGATTTTTAAAAGAGATAAGAGGCCCACAGGGCCAGCTGTACCTGCTTGATCTGCCCCGACCAATAACGAAAAAGAGGGAACAACATGTCCGTGCGCAAAACCGCCCTGCTCAGCGCAGTGGCCACCGCCATCCTCGCCAGCGGCAGCCTGCAGGCCGCCGAAGCCCTGAAACAAGTTGGCGCCGGCGAAGGCCAGCTCGACATCATCGCCTGGCCCGGCTACATCGAGCGCGGCGAGTCGGACAAGAACTACGACTGGGTCACCCAGTTCGAACAGGACACCGGCTGCAAGGTCAACGTGAAGACCGCCGCCACCTCCGACGAGATGGTCAGCCTGATGGCCAAGGGCGGCTACGACCTGGTCACCGCCTCGGGCGACGCTTCCCTGCGCCTGATCTACGGCAAGCGCGTACAGCCGATCAATCCGGAGCTGATCCCCAACCTGAAGAACCTCGATCCGCGCCTGAAGGACGCGCCGTGGTTCACCGTCGACGGCCAGTCCTACGGCACCCCGTACCAATGGGGCCCGAACCTGCTGATGTACAACACCCAGGCCTTCACCCAGGCGCCGGACAGCTGGAGCGCGGTGTTCGAACCCCAGCAACTGGCCGACGGCAAGTCGAACAAGGGTCGCGTACAGGCCTACGACGGCCCCATCTACATCGCCGACGCCGCCCTCTACCTGAAGTCCGCCAAACCGGAACTGGGCATCCAGGACCCGTACCAGCTGACCGAAGAGCAGTACACCGCCGTGCTCGACCTGCTGCGCCAGCAGCATGAGCTGGTGCACCGCTACTGGCACGACGCGACCGTGCAGATGAGCGACTTCAAGAACGAAGGCGTGGCCGCCTCCAGCACCTGGGGCTACATGGCCAACACCCTGAAAGCCGAGAAGCAGCCGGTTGAAACCGTGGTCCCGAAGGAAGGAGTCACCGGCTGGGCCGACACCACCATGCTGCACGTCGACGCCAAGCACCCGAGCTGCGCCTACAAGTGGATGAACTGGTCGCTGGAGCCCAAGGTCCAGGGCGACGTCGCCGCCTGGTTCGGCTCCCTGCCCGCCGCCCCGGAAGGCTGCAAGGCCAGCGCCCTGCTCGGCGCCGAAGGCTGCACCACCAACGGCTTCGACCAGTTCGACAAGATCGCCTTCTGGAAAACCCCGCAGGCCGAGGGCGGCAAGTTCGTGCCCTATAGCCGCTGGACCCAGGACTACATCGCGATCATGGGCGGTCGCTGAACTGGCTGCGCGACCTGATGGCTGCGTTGCGTCCTCGCTCGGCGCGTCGCCTACCAGGAGGTATGTCTCGCGCCTCGCTGCGGGGCGCCTTGCCCTCAGGCCGCTCGCTCAGTCCAGCCTGTAGCACGATGAAACCTCCCCTCTCCCGCTTGCGGGAGAGGGGCTGGGGGAGAAGGTAGCCCGGCAGCGCACGGTGCTCGCCCTCTCCCCAGCCCTCCCCTTGCAGGTCGCCCCTGAAGGGAGAGGGAGTTTGTTCGTACTCACCTGGAAACACCGTGCGGCTGACACAACCCTCAGCCCAGCCCTCTCCCGGAGGGAGAGGGCGTTAGCGCCTGCACCCCTGATTCTTTCGCTTCACCGGAGCACCACACCATGACACTTGCTGTCCAGTTCACCCAGGTTTCCCGCCAGTTCGGCGAGGTCAAGGCTGTCGACCGGGTATCCATCGATATCAAGGACGGCGAGTTCTTCTCCATGCTCGGCCCTTCGGGTTCAGGCAAGACCACCTGCCTGCGCCTGATCGCAGGTTTCGAGCAGCCCACCTCGGGCTCCATCCGCATCCACGGTGAAGAGGCGGCTGGCCTGCCGCCCTACGAGCGCGACGTAAACACGGTGTTCCAGGACTACGCGCTGTTCCCGCACATGAACGTGCGCGACAACGTCGCCTATGGCCTCAAGGTGAAGGGCGTGGCGAAGTCCGAGCGCCTGGCCCGTGCCGAAGAAGCCTTGGGCATGGTTGCCCTGGCCGGCTATGGCGAGCGCAAACCGGCGCAGCTGTCCGGCGGCCAGCGCCAGCGCGTGGCCCTGGCCCGTGCGCTGGTCAACCGCCCGCGCGTGCTGCTGCTGGACGAACCCCTGGGCGCACTGGACCTCAAGCTGCGTGAGCAGATGCAGAGCGAGCTAAAGAAGCTACAGCGCCAGCTCGGCATCACCTTCATCTTCGTCACCCACGACCAGGGCGAGGCGCTGTCCATGTCCGACCGCGTGGCCGTGTTCAACAAGGGCCGCATCGAGCAGGTGGACACCCCGCGCAACCTGTACATGAAGCCGGCCACGCCTTTCGTTGCCGAATTCGTTGGCACCTCCAACGTGCTACGCGGCGACCTGGCCCGCCAACTGACCGGCGCCGAGCAACCCTTCTCCATCCGCCCCGAGCACATCCGTTTCGCCCAGGGCGAGATCGGCAGCCACGAGGTGGAAATCAGCGGCCTGCTCCACGACATCCAGTACCAAGGCGCCGCCACCCGCTACGAGATCCGCCTGGACAACGGCCAGAACCTCTGCGTCAGCCTGGCCAACAGCCAGTGGCAGGACGCCGCGCCGCTGCATCAGCAGGGCCAGCTGGTCACCGCCCGCTGGACCCGTGATGCCATGGTCCGGCTGACCGAGGACGCGTGACATGGAACTGACCCTCAACGCCGCGCGGCCGCGCGCTGCCAACGGCCTGATGCGCAGGTTTTCCACCCTGCTCCATCGCAAGCCGACCCTGTACCTCTCGCTGCTGCTGGTGCCGCCGCTGCTGTGGTTCGGCGCCATCTACCTGGGCTCGCTGCTGACGCTGCTCTGGCAGGGTTTCTACACCTTCGACGACTTCACCATGACGGTGTCGCCGGAGCTGACCCTGGCCAACTTCGCCGCACTGTTCCAGGCCGCCAACTTCGACATCATCCTGCGTACCCTGGGCATGGCCATCGCCGTATCCATCGCCAGCGCCGCCCTGGCCTTCCCCATCGCCTACTACATGGCGCGCTACACCACGGGCAAGACCAAGGCGTTCTTCTACATCGCGGTGATGATGCCCATGTGGGCCAGCTACATCGTCAAGGCCTACGCCTGGACCCTGCTGCTGGCCAAGGGTGGCGTGGTGATGTGGTTCGTCCAGGCGTTGCACCTTGAACCCGTGCTGGAACTGCTGCTGGGCGTGCCCGGCGTGGGCGGCAGCACCCTGTCGACCTCGCACCTGGGGCGCTTCCTGGTGTTCGTGTACATCTGGCTGCCGTTCATGATCCTGCCGATCCAGGCTTCCCTGGAGCGCCTGCCGCCGTCCTTGCTGCAAGCCTCGGCCGACCTCGGCGCGCACCCGCGCCAGACCTTCATGCAGGTGATCCTGCCGCTGTCCATCCCGGGCATCGCCGCCGGCTCGATCTTCACCTTCAGCCTGACCCTGGGCGACTTCATCGTGCCGCAGCTGGTGGGCCCGCCCGGCTACTTCATCGGCAGCATGGTCTACGCCCAGCAGGGCGCCATCGGCAACATGCCCATGGCTGCGGCCTTCACCCTGGTGCCGATCGTGCTGATCGCCGTTTACCTGTCCATCGTCAAACGTCTGGGGGCCTTCGATGCACTCTGAGAAAGCGTCCTGGGGCCTGAAAGCAGCCGCCTGGGGCGGGCTGGCATTCCTGCACATCCCGATCCTGATCATCTTCATGTACGCCTTCAACACCGAAGACGCGGCCTTCAGCTTCCCGCCGCGGGGCTTCACCCTGCACTGGTTCAGCGTCGCCTTCGGCCGCGCCGACGTGGTGGAAGCGATCAAGCTATCGTTGCAGGTCGCCTGCATCGCCACCCTGATCGCCCTGGTGCTCGGCACCCTGGCGGCCGCCGCACTGTACCGCCGCAGCTTCTTCGGCAAGGAAGGCATCTCGCTGATGCTGATCCTGCCGATCGCCCTGCCCGGCATCATCACCGGTATCGCCCTGCTCTCGGCGTTCAAGGAGCTGGGGATCGAGCCCGGGCTGCTGACCATCGTCATCGGCCACGCCACCTTCTGCGTGGTGATCGTCCACAACAACGTGATCGCGCGCTTGCGCCGCACTTCCCACAGCCTCATCGAAGCTTCGATGGACCTGGGAGCCGACGGCTGGCAGACCTTCCGCCACATCATCCTGCCGAACCTGGGCTCGGCCCTGCTGGCAGGCGGCATGCTGGCCTTCGCGCTGTCGTTCGACGAGATCATCGTCACCACCTTCACCGCCGGCCACGAACGCACCCTGCCGATATGGCTGCTCAACCAGCTCAGCCGCCCGCGCGACGTCCCGGTGACCAACGTGGTCGCCATGCTGGTGATGCTGGTGACCATGCTGCCCATCCTCGCCGCCTACTACCTGACCAAGGGCGGCGAGAGCGTGGCGGGTAGCGGGAAGTAAAGCCCTGTATGCACTCTCCCCTTCTTGTCTCCCCTCTCCCGCATGCGGGAGAGGGGCCGGGGGAAAGGGCAGCGAAGTCAGATCCAGAACACGTGGCTGCCGGCGAGTCCGCAGCCCTCTCCCTAACCCTCTCCCCGAAGGGAGAGGGGATAGTTACGAGGACCTAACCCATGCAAACCAAGCTCCTGATCAACGGCCAGCTCGTCGCCGGTGAAGGCCCCAGCCTCGCCGTACTCAACCCGTCCCTGGGCACCGCCCTGGTGGAGATCGCCGAGGCCAGCCCGGCCCAGGTCGACGCCGCCGTGCGTGCCGCCGATGCCGCCTTCCCGGCCTGGTCGCAGACCTCGCCCAAGGACCGCGCCACCCTGCTGCTGAAGCTGGCGGACAAGATAGACGCCCACGCAGAGGAACTGGCCCGCCTGGAATCGCAGAACTGCGGCAAGCCCTACGCCGCTGCTCTGAACGACGAGCTGCCGGCCATCGCCGACGTGTTCCGCTTCTTCGCCGGCGCCAGCCGCTGCATGAGCGGGTCCGCCGCTGGCGAATACCTGCCCGGCCACACCTCGATGATCCGCCGTGACCCGGTGGGCGTGGTCGCCTCCATCGCGCCGTGGAACTACCCGCTGATGATGGCCGCCTGGAAGCTCGGCCCGGCGCTGGCCGCCGGCAACACCGTGGTGCTCAAGCCTTCCGAGCAGACCCCGCTGACCGCCCTGAAGCTGGCCGAATTCATCAATGAAATCTTCCCCGCCGGCGTGGTGAACATGGTCTTCGGCCGTGGCCCGAGCGTCGGCGAGCCGCTGACCACCCACCCGAAGGTGCGCATGGTGTCGCTGACCGGCTCGGTCGCCACCGGTTCACGCATCATCGCCGGCACCGCCGACAGCGTGAAACGCATGCACATGGAGCTGGGCGGCAAGGCACCGGTGATCATCTTCGACGACGCCGACATCGACGCCGCCGTGGAAGGCATCCGCACCTTCGGCTTCTACAACGCCGGGCAAGACTGCACCGCCGCCTGCCGCATCTACGCGCAGAAGGGCATCTACGAGCAATTCGTGCAGAAACTGGGCGAAGCCGTAGGCAGCATCAAGACCGGCCTGCAGGACGACCCGGCCACCGAGCTCGGCCCGCTGATCACCGAGCAGCACCTGCAGCGCGTCGAAGGCTTCGTCCAGCGCGCCGGCGCCCTGCCGCACATCCAGGTGGTTACCGGCGGTGCGCGGGTCGACGGCCCCGGCTTCTTCTTCCAGCCCACCGTGCTCGCCGGCGCCCGCCAGGACGACGAGATCGTCCGTCGCGAAGTGTTCGGCCCGGTGGTGTCGGTCACCGCCTTCGATACCGAAGAGCAGGTGCTGGAGTGGGCCAACGATTCCGACTACGGCCTGGCCTCCTCCGTGTGGACCGCCGATGTCGGCCGCGCCCACCGCCTGTCCGCGCGCCTGCAGTACGGCTGCACCTGGGTCAACACTCATTTCATGCTGGTCAGCGAAATGCCCCACGGCGGCGTCAAGCAGTCCGGCTACGGCAAGGACATGTCCATGTACGGGCTGGAGGACTACACCGCCGTTCGCCATGTGATGTTCAAGCACTGATCCGGGCGGTTACGAGCGGATTCATGCTGCTGTTGTGGGGGCGACTTCAGTCGCTGAGCAGGCCGCAGGCCTGCCTTGGGATCAGCCAGGGGACGGCCGCGCCGCCCTTCGCGAATGAATTCGCCTCCACAGGAAAAGCAGTTTCGCTTCACCCGCACTACCCAACCAGGAGAACGAGCAATGCGTAGAACCTTGCGTGATATCAGCTTCATCCTGCTTTGCGTCATGGCCAACATGGCCTATGCGGCTGACGATGCCAGGGCCATTGTCGACGGCTACATGGCCGCCTGGAATGCCCACGACGCCGACAAGGCCGCCGGTTTCCTGGCCGAGGATGCGGTGTACTTCGACGCCACCGTCGGCACCCCGCAACAGGGGCGTGCCGCGGCCCGCGACAATGTGATCAAGGTCTTCGTCGGTGCAGTACCCGACCTGAAATGGAGGATGACCAGCGAGCCCATCGTCAGCGCCGACGGCATCGCCTTCCAGTGGGAGTTCGCCGGCACCAACAGCGGGGCCTGGAGCGCCGAAACCCCGGCCACCAACAAGCCGCTGAAGTTCGAGGGCGTGAGCTTCATCCGCGTCAAGAACGGCAAGATCACCTACCAGGGCGACTACTACGACGCCCTCGGATTCAACAAGCAACTCGGCTGGTAAGCCCCTCTCCCCCCTCTCCCTGACAGGAGAGGGGTACCCGCGCCGACAGCTTGCGTAGGGTGCGCTGCGCGCACCAGAACCTCCGCGCGGTCTGTCGGTGCGCACCGCCCCCCCTACACGACGGCAATACCAGCCGCCTCGGCCAACCCCTTTTCCCTCAACCATTCAGGATTGAACAAGCGCCCCGCATAGAGCCCCCCGCGGTCGCACAACAACGTGACGATCGTGTGCCCCGGCCCGAGCTGGCGGGCCACCTGCACGGCGGCGGCGAGGTTGATGCCGGAGGACCCGCCGACGAACAGCCCCTCCTTGCGCAGCAGGTGATAGACCATCGCCACGCAGGCCGGGTCGTCCACTTGCACGGCGTCGTCGATGGGCGTGCCTTCGAGATTGGCGGTAATGCGGGTGGTGCCGATGCCTTCGGTGATGGAGCTGCCCTCGGCCACCAGCTCGCCGCGTTTCACCCAGTTGTACAGCGCGCTGCCCATGGGGTCGGCGAGGACGATGCGGATGCTGGCGTCACGCGCCTTGAGGTAGCGCGCCACCCCGGCCAGGGTGCCGCCGGTGCCGGTGGCGCAGACGAAGGCATCCAGCCGGCCCCCGGTATCGGCCCAGATTTCCGGACCGGTGGTCTCGAAGTGGGCCTGGCGGTTGGCGGTGTTGTCGAACTGGTTGGCCCAGATGGCGCCGGGCAGCCCGTCGGCCAGGCGGCCGGCGATCTTCTGGTAGTTGTCCGGGTCCTTGTAGGGCCTGGGCGGCACCGGGCGCACCTCCGCGCCCAGGGTACGCAGCAGGTCGAGCTTCTCCGGGGACTGGTTGTCCGGGATTACGATGATGCAACGATACCCGCGCGCCGCGCAGATATGTGCCAGGCCGATGCCGGTATTGCCGGCGGTGCCCTCCACCACCGTGCCGCCGGGGAACAGGCGCCCCTCGCGCTCGGCGTCGTCGATGATGTAGCGGGCGGCGCGGTCCTTGACCGAGCCGCCGGGGTTGAGGAATTCGGCCTTGGCCAGGATGTCGCAGCCGGTCTCGGCGCTGAGGCTGTCGAGACGCAGCAGGGGCGTATTGCCGATGGTGCCGATAAAACCTTCGCGGATCGCCATGCCACACCTCCTCGAGGAGCATGGGGACGAACAGTTTCAGTCTAGCCGCCGGGTCATTCGCCTATGTCTTCGTTCCACAGCTCCGGACGAGACGCGATGAAGTCTTCCATCAGCTTCACACAGTCGGGATCCTGCAGCACCTCCAGCTCCACGCCCCGGGAACGCAGCAGCTCCTCCTCACCCTGGAAGGTGCGGTTCTCGCCGATGATCACCTTGGGAATCCCGTAGAGCAGGATCGCCCCGCTGCACATGGAACAGGGCGAGAGCGTGGTGTAGAGCACCGATTCGCGGTAGACGCTGGCGCTCTGGCGGCCGGCATTCTCGAAGGCGTCCATCTCGCCGTGCTTGATGGCGCTGCCTTCCTGGATGCGGCGGTTGTGGCCCCGGCCGATGATGCGGCCCTTGTGGACGATCACCGAGCCGATGGGAATCCCGCCCTCGGCCAGCCCCTGGCGGGCTTCGTCGATGGCGGCTTGCATGAAGGGGTCCATGTTCGTTCCTTGTGTTCCCGTGGATTGAGCCTCTGGTTTACCCGCCCGGCTGCGAATCCTGCAAGTCCTGCTTGGCCAACCAGATCCGGTAGGCGTTGATCCCCGCCCGCACCGAGCTGAACACCATCGGGGGCTTCAGCTCGCCCAGTTCGCCGGAGCGCTGCAGCAGTTCGTAGGCCGGGCCGAACAGGCGGGCGAAACCGAGGTGCACCCCCCTGGCGGCGAGGGTCTGCTGCACTTCGCGCAGGGTGGCGAGGCCGGTGAGGTCGAGGTTGATCATGGTTTCGGCGTTGAGCAGCACCGCGCGAGGGTGGTCGGCCTGCTCCACCAGATGCAGCAGGCGCTGCTTGAAGTAGTCGGCGTTGAAAAACAGCAGGGGCGCATCGAAGCGGTAGATCAGCAGGCCCGGCAAGGTGGTCGCCTGTGGATAACGGCTCAGTTCCACCTGGCCGTCGACGCCTTCCACCCAGCCCAGCAGCGCATCGCTGGGACGGTAGGTGAGGTACAGCAGGCGCAGCAGGGCCAGGCTGATGGCGACGAAGATCCCCGGCAACACGCCGACGCCCAGCACCCCCACAGTGGTCAGCAGACACAGCCCGTACTCGAAACGACTGAGGCGCCAGAACGCCTTGAGCGCGTGAAAGTCGATCAGCCCCCAGCCGGCCAGCATCAGCACCGCGCCCAGGGCGGCGATGGGCACCCAGGCCAGCGGTCCGTGGAGAAACACCAGCACGGCGACTATCACCAGGGCCACCACCACGCTGACCATCTGGGTCTTGCCGCCCACCAGATCATTCACCGCCGTGCGCGAGTCCGCGCCGCTGATGACGAAGGACTGGGACACACCAGCGCCGACGTTGGCCAGGCCCAGGGCGATGAGTTCATGGTTGGCGTCGATGGCGTAGCCGTGACGGGCGGCGAAACTGCGGGCCGTGAGCATGGCGCTGCAGAAGCTGACGATGGTGATACCGGTGGCATCGCGCAGCAGGCCGAGCAATTCCGGGTAACTGGCGCGCGGCCAGCTCAGCTCCGGCAGACCCGCAGGAACCGCGCCCAGCAACGCCACGCCATGACGGTCCAGCCCCAGCCCGGCGGCGGCCAGCGAAGCCAGCACGATCGCCACCAGGGCCACCGGCAGCCGCGGCCAGCGCCGGGGCAGGAGGATCAGCACCAGCAGGGTCGCTGCCCCCAGCGCCAGGGTTGGCAGGTGGGTATCGGCCAGGTTGCGGATCATCGCCAGCAGGCCGGGGATGAAGCCGCTGGTCTCGCTCTGGTAGCCCAGTAGCTTGCCGAGCTGGCCGGCCAGCAGGCTGAGGCCGATGCCGTTCAGATAGCCGACGAGGATGGGCCGCGAAAGGAAACTGGCGATGAAGCCGGCACGCATGAAGCCGGCGACGATGGACAGCAGGCCCACCATCACCGCGACGATCATCGACAGGTGGATCAGCCGCTGCGGATCACCGGCCGCCAGCGGGGTGATGGCGGCGGCCACCATGGCGGCGGTGGCGGCGTCGGGCCCGACCATCAGCTGTCGGGAACCGCCCACCAAGGCATAGATCAGCATCGGCAGGATGCAGGCGTAGAGCCCCACCTGGGCGGGGAAGCCGATGATCTGCGCGTAGGCGATGGCGGTGGGAATCTGCACGGCGGCGACTGACAGCCCGGCAGCGAGGTCGGCGCGCATCCATTCGCGGCGATACTGGAAGTTGCTGACCCGGCTACGCAGCCGTTGAACCAGTTGCATCGGATCGGTCCTGTGGAGGTCGATCCTGAAAAGCTTAACAACGACGCCGGGAAATTCCCGGCGCCGCGGTCACTTTTGAGAATTATTGATCCTTCTCACAGTTGATCATCCAGGGCACGCCGAAGCGGTCCACCAGCATGCCGAAACGCGCAGCCCAGAAAGTCTGCGCCAGGGGCATCTGCACCTGGCCGCCCTCGGCCAGCGCGTTGAACACCCGCTCGGCCTCGACCACCCGGTCGACGTTGATCGAAACGCTGATGCCGCTGATGCCCTGGAAAGGCACCTGGGGCGGGCAGTCCGAGCCCATGATCACCTGATCGCCCACGGCCAGGCGGGCATGCATGATCTTGTCGCGGAAGTTCTCCGGCACCTCACCGCAGGCGGGGCTCTCGGCGAAGGTCAGGAAGGCTTCGAGGGTGCCGTTCAGCACCTTGGCGTAGAACTGGAAGGCAGGGCCGCACTGGCCGTCGAAGGTGAGGTAGGGGTCGATTTTCATGAGGGTCTCCTGTCCGTGGTGGTTGACTGTCACTGCTGTCGGGATTTCTCGAACAATCGCTCTTCCTGTTCGCGCAGTTCGGGGGTGAGTGCTTCGCCGAAGTCCTCGGCCTCGAATACCTGGCGGATTTCGATCTCGGATTCGGACGGCATCGGGTTGGGGCAGCGCTTGACCCACTCGATGCACTCTTCCAGGGAATCGACCTTGAACAACCAGAAGCCGGCGATCAGCTCCTTGGTTTCCGCGAAGGGGCCGTCGATGACGGTGCGCTCCTTGCCCTTGAATACCACCCGCGCCCCCTTGGAGCTGGGGTGCAGGCCCTCACCGGCGAGGAGGATGCCGGCCCGGGCCAGCTCCTCGTTGTACTGGCCCATGGCCGTGAGCAGCTCCGTGCTGGGCATGATGCCGTCTTCCGACTCCCTGGTTGCCTTGACTATCACCATGAAGCGCATTGTCTCTCTCCTGTTGGGTGGCATGAGCGCCAGCCTGCGGCCGCTGCCGGCTGACTGTGCCAATTGGTCGAAGGGGAAACGACGGAATCGACAACAGGCCGAAAATATTTCTCGAGGGCGCAGGACTGGAACAGCGTAGCCCTGGATGGAGAAGGTGCGCAGATGGGGTGACGGGTGAGCAAGTAGCTGCATTGCCCGTAGGAGCTGGCTTGCCAGCGAATGGCCCCTTTTCGCTAGCAAGCTAGCTCCTACAAGGCGCCTGGACCGACGGTCGATTTCCGGGGTTGGCGCAGCGATCCGGGCACGCTACGCGTGCCTTGTTGGGCTTCGCTTCGCTCTGCACCAACCTACGGGATGTGCGTCCATAGCGGCTTCGATGTGGGGGCCGCCAGCATTGGCATCAGCGCGGAGCGATGTGCGCCACCATCAGCTGCACGCTTTCCTGGCCTCGGTATTCGTTCACGTCCAGCTTGTAGGCCAGTTCGGCCCAGCGGACGCTGGCGTTGGGCCATTGCTCGCGGTCGATATTGAAGGCGATGCCGTCCAGTTGCACCGAACCGCATTCGCTCTTGAGCACCAGCTTCAGGTGACGCTCCCCGACCAGACGCTGCTGGACGATCTGGAACACGCCATGGAACAACGGCTCGGGGAAGTGCTGGCCCCAGGGCCCGGCCAGGCGCAGGGCGCGGGCCAGTTCCAGGTGGAATTCCTCGATGCTCAGCTGGCCATCGGAGAGCAGGCGGCCGGTGAGGTCATCCTCATCGAGCTGGCGACGTGCTTCGGCGTCGAAGGCAGCGGCGAAGGCACCGAAGTTTTCCACAGGCAAGGACAGGCCGGCGGCCATGGCGTGGCCGCCGAACTTGCTGATCAGCCCCGGATGGCGGGCGGCGACGGCATCCAGCGCGTCGCGGATATGGAAACCTGGCACCGAGCGCGCCGAGCCCTTGAGCAGGCCATCGCCGGCATCGGCAAAAGCGATGGTCGGGCGGTGGTAACGCTCCTTGAGGCGCGAGGCGAGGATGCCGATCACCCCTTGGTGCCAGTCCGGCTCGAAGACGCAGAGGCCGAAAGGCATGTCTTCGATGGGCAGGTTCTTCAGTTGGGCCAGGGCCTCGCGCTGCATGCCCTGCTCAATGGCCTTGCGGTCCTGGTTGAGCTGGTCCAGCTGCACCGCCATGTCGCGGGCCAGAGCCTCGTCTTCGCACAGCAGGCATTCGATACCCAGGCTCATATCGTCCAGGCGGCCGGCGGCGTTCAGGCGCGGGCCGAGGATGAAGCCGAGGTCGGTGGAGGTGATGCGCCCGGCCGGCCGCCCGGCGACTTCGAGGATGGCCTTGAGGCCGGGCCGGGCACGGCCGGCACGGATGCGCGCCAGGCCCTGGTGGACCAGGATGCGGTTGTTGGCGTCCAGGGGCACCACGTCGGCCACGCTGCCCAGGGCGACGAGGTCGAGCAGGTCGCCGAGGTTGGGTTCCTTGAGGCCGGCACGGGCGAACCAGTCCAGCTCGCGCAGACGCGCGCGCAGGGCCATCAGCACGTAGAAGATCACGCCTACACCGGCCAGGGACTTGCTGGGGAAGTCGCAACCGGGCTGGTTGGGGTTGACGATGGCGTCCGCCGCCGGCAGCTCCGGTCCCGGCAGGTGGTGGTCGGTGACCAGGACCTTGAGCCCGGCGGCCTTGGCGGCGGCCACGCCTTCGACGCTGGAAATGCCGTTATCCACGGTCACCAGCAGGTCGGGGCGGCGCTCCAGGGCCACGGCGACGATTTCCGGGGTCAGGCCGTAGCCGTATTCGAAGCGGTTGGGGACCAGGTAGTCGACATGGAAGGCGCCGAGCATGCGCAAGCCAAGCACACCGACGCTGCTGGCGGTAGCGCCGTCGGCATCGAAGTCACCGACGTAGAGGATGCGCTGGCGCTTTTCCAGGGCTTCGACCAGCAGGGCCACGGCGGCGTCGATGCCCTTGAGCCGCTGGTAGGGGATCAGCCGCGCCAGGCTCTTGTCCAGCTCGGCCACCGATTGCACACCACGGGACGCATAGAGGCGGGTCAAAAGGGGTGGCAGGTCGCCCAGGTCGGGCAGGACATCGGGCAGGGCACGCTGTTCGATACGCATGAAAGGTCCAATCTATGACTCGACTTCCCCTCTCCCTCCCGGGAAAGAGCCTTGGGGCGAGCGCTGGGCACCCTCCCCCCGGAAATCCTCCGGACTTCCGATCAACGTTCCCCGGCCAGCCACTCCAGTGGAATTTCGTGCTGGCCGCGCTCATCGGTGATGAACAGCGAACCGTCGCTGATCATCACGCTCCAGCTCAGCGAGCGTGGCAGGTCGCGGGCGAGTTCTTCCAGGGCTTCCTGGTTGACGCCGACCACGTTGATGTTCTTCAGGTTGCGCACGCCGTCCAGCACCTTGCTCTGCCACACGCGCAGGTTGCCGTAGGCCACCAGGCTGAAGCGCTCGGTGCGGCGCGAGCACCAGGTGATGCGCTCGGCATCCGGCTGGCCCACTTCGATCCAGTGCAGGATGCGGTCGTCCAGGCTCTTTTCCCACAGCGCGGGTTCATCGACATCCGACAGGCCACGGCCGAAGGACAACTGCTCGTGGTACCAGAGGGCATAGGCGATCAGGCGCACAGCCAGGCGCTCTTCGGTTTCCGAGGGGTGTCTGGCGACGGTGAAACGCAGGTTCTCGTAGACGCTGCGGTCCAGGTCGGTGAGGTTGAGCTCGACTTTGTAGGGGGTCGCTTGGAGGGCCATGGCGGGCTTCTTGGTGATTCGCGGAGGGCGGCAAGTCTACCCTGATTCAGCAGCCTTGGCTGAGCCTTCCGGCTAATCGGCGGGATAGCGCTGGATGCGGTTGCGGCCCTTGTCCTTGGCGGCATAGAGGGCGTCGTCGGCCAGGGAAAGCAGGCGAAACAGGTCGTAGCCGGCGTCCCTGGAACTGACGATACCGATGTTGACGCTGTGCTCACCCGGCTCCTGGAACGGCAGTTCGGAGAATTCGCGGCGGATGCGCTCGGCCACCTGGGCGCCGGCTTCGTCGTCGGCGTCTGCCAGCAGGCAGGCGAACTGCCCTTCGCCAATGCAGCTGAACACATCCTGCTTACGCATGCTGCCGACAGCGATCCGGGTGAAGGCCACCAGGGCCTCATCGCCGATGTCGTGCCCATAGTTGTCGTCGAGGTGTTTGAAGTGGTCGAGGTCGTACAGCAGCAGGGCCACCGGCTCGCCCTGGTGCTCGCAGCTCTCCAGCAGGTATTCGCCGGTGGTCATGAAGGCGCGGCGGTTGCCGACGCCGGTGAGCGGATCGCAGTAGGCGGCGGCGCGGAACTTGAGCTCGGCGCGTTCCTTGACCATGGACAGGGTGACGAAGGAGATGCCGATGGCGTAGAGCAGGGTCTCTAACACCAGCAGGGAGAAGAAGCTGGCGCCCTGCCCGCTGCTGGCCACCGCTGCGTCGAAGGGCATACCGCGGTCGACGATGATGCGCACGCAGTAAAAGCCCATGTGGAAGAGGGTCAGGACCAGGGCCGGCAGGTAGGCCACTTCCAGGCTCTGGCGGCTGCGCCACAGCTCGTAGGCGCTGAGGCCGGTGTAGCAGACGGTGATCAGCGAACCGACCGCGATGCGCACCGTGAGGGACTCGTAGAACGCCGGATTGAGGCAGAACAGCGCCCAGACCACCGCCCCGGCGCAGATGCCCGGCACATGCGGCTGGCGTCCGGCGAACACCCGCATAGTGGTCCAGATCATGGCCGTGCTGATGTGCAGCACCACGTTGCCGATCACCAGCGGCAGGTAATCCACCCCCATGCCGCGCAGGTTGCCCAGCGCGGTGCCCAGCACACCGAGCAGCAGCGCGGCGGACAGGTAGCCGAGGGTCGGTTCGCGGCGGCCACGGCGCCAGGCGTGGAGCATGAGAATGCCCACCAGGGCGAGGATGTAGATATCCACAAGCACCAGGGTGGGCACATTCAGTTGCATGGTCCCTCCTCCCGACACGTGCTGGTCGACAAGCGGCGGAGGCTGGCAGCACGTGTTGGCACGGCGTCCGGCGTATGCGATCCGGGGTCCTGCCAAGAACTTTAAGTCGCCCTGCACAGGGGCGCCAGCGGTAAACCGGACTGTTCTCGGCAGGCCCCGCGGAGTAGAGTCGCCGCCATTGCCCGAAGCCTGGATATTCCGATGAACGTCGCTGCAAAACCCCTCGCCGGCCTCAAAGTGATCGAGCTCGGCACCCTGATCGCCGGTCCCTTCGCCTCGCGCCTGTGCGCGGAGTTCGGAGCGGAAGTCATCAAGATCGAATCGCCCGACGGCGGCGATCCGCTGCGCAAGTGGCGCAAGCTGTATGAAGGCACCTCGCTCTGGTGGTTCGTGCAGGCCCGCAACAAGAAGTCGCTGACCCTGAACCTCAAGCACCCGGAAGGCCAGGAGATCCTCAAGAAGCTGCTGGCCGAGGCGGACATCCTCATCGAGAACTTCCGCCCTGGCGTGCTGGAAAAACTGGGCCTGGGCTGGGAGACCCTCCACGCCCTGAACCCGAAGCTGGTGATGGTGCGGCTGTCCGGCTTCGGCCAGAGCGGGCCCTACAAGGACCAGCCAGGCTTCGGTGCGGTGGGTGAATCCATGGGCGGGCTGCGCTACATAACCGGCTTCGAGGACCGCCCGCCGGTGCGTACCGGCATTTCCATCGGCGACTCCATCGCCGCGCTCTGGGGCGTGATCGGCGCCCTCATGGCCCTGCGCCACCGCGAGGTGAACGGCGGCCAGGGCCAGGTGGTGGACGTGGCGCTCTACGAGGCGGTGTTCGCCATGATGGAAAGCATGGTCCCGGAGTTTGATGTGTTCGGTTTCATCCGCGAACGCACCGGCAACATCATGCCCGGCATCACCCCCTCCTCCATCCACACCGCCGCCGATGGCCGCCATGTGCAGATCGGCGCCAACGGCGATGCCATCTTCAAGCGCTTCATGCAGGCCATCGGCCGCGAGGACCTGGCCAACGACCCGACGCTGGCCAGCAACGACGGCCGCGACGCGCGCCGGGACGAACTCTACGGGGTGATCGACCGCTGGGTGGGCTCGCTGCTGCTGGAAGAGGTACTGGCCGTGCTGAACCGCGCCGAAGTGCCGGCCAGCCGCATCTTCTCCGCCGAAGACATGTTCGCCGACCCGCAGTTCCTCGCCCGCGAGATGTTCCTCTCGGCGAAACTGCCGGACGGCAAGCCATTCAAGATGCCGGGCATCGTGCCCAAGCTCTCGGAGACCCCCGGCTCCAGCGAATGGATCGGTCCGGAATTGGGGGAACACAACGCCGAGGTGCTTTCCGGTCTGGGCTACAGCGCCGAGCAGGTGGCGGCGCTGAAGCAGAATGGGGCGATTTGAGCGGGCGCAGAGGTGGTCTGGTCGACTGTGGGGGCGAATTCATTCGCTAAGCAGGCCGAAGGCCTGCCATTTGGAACATCAGGGGGCAGCTTCGCTGCCCTTTGCGAATGAATTCGCCCCCACAAGGTTTCCACCCCACCCAATGAAAAAGGCCGGCCCCTTTCGGGAGCCGGCCTTTTCGTTTCAGGCGCCTGGCTTACAGCGGCTTGCCGCGGTTGCCATGCTGGCTGACGAAGGCCTGGATCTGCTTCAGGTCGTTCGGCAGCACGGTGAAACGCTCCTCGCGCTGGAACAGGTCGGCAAGGTGCGGCGGCAGTGCAGGGGCCTGGCCAATGCCGGCCTTCTCCACAGCCTCGGGGAACTTCACCGGGTGGGCGGTGCCCAGGGTGACCATCGGGATCGCCAGGCTGCGGCGGCATTCGCGGGCAGCGCGTACGCCGATGGCGGTGTGCGGGTCCAGCAGCTCGCCGCATTCCTTGTAGACCTCGGCGATGGTTTCGCAGGTGGCTGCGTCATCCACGGCCAGGGAGTCGAACAGCTTGCGCGCTTCGGTCCAGCGGTCTTCCTCGACGCTGAAGCCACCACCCTGCTTGAAGGTATCCATCAGGCTGGCGATGGCGGCGCCGTTGCGGCCGTGCAGGTCGAACAGCAGGCGCTCGAAGTTGGACGAAACCATGATGTCCATCGACGGCGACAAGGTCGGGTGCAGGGTTTCCTTGACGTACTGATTGCCGCTCATGAAGCGGTGCAGGATGTCGTTGCGGTTGGTGGCGACGATCAGTTGGCTGACCGGCAGGCCCATGTTGCGCGCCAGGTAGCCGGCGAAGATGTCGCCGAAGTTGCCGGTGGGCACGGAGAAGGCCACGGAACGCGCCGGGCCGCCCAGCTGCAAGGCCGCGTGGAAGTAGTAGACGATCTGGGCCATGATCCGCGCCCAGTTGATCGAGTTCACAGCCACCAGGCGGGTGCCCTTGAGGAAGCCCTGGTCAGCGAAGCTCGCCTTGACCATCTCCTGGCAATCGTCGAAGTTGCCCTCGACCGCGATGTTGTGGATGTTGTCGCCGAGGATGGTGGTCATCTGCCGGCGCTGCACCTCGGACACGCGGTTGTTCGGGTGCATGATGAAGATGTCGACGTGCTCGCAGGCCTTGCAGCCTTCGATGGCGGCCGAACCGGTGTCACCGGAGGTGGCGCCCATGATCACCACACGCTCGCCGCGCTTGCTCAGCACGTGGTCGAGCAGACGGCCCAGCAGCTGCAGGGCGAAGTCCTTGAAGGCCAGGGTCGGGCCATGGAACAGCTCCAGCACCCACTCGTTGCCGTTCAGCTGGCGCAGCGGCGCCACGGCGTTGTGGGCGAAGCCGCCGTAGGTCTCTTCGAGGATCTTCTTGAAGTCGGCATCACTGATGCTGCCGGCCACGAAGGGACGCATCACGCGGAACGCCAGTTCGTGGTAAGGCAGGCCGGCCCAGGAGGCGATTTCTTCCAGGGTGAAGCGCGGCAGGTTTTCCGGGACGTAGAGACCGCCGTCGCTGGCCAGGCCAGCCAGCAGCACGTCTTCGAAGTTCAGGGCGGGAGCCTGGCCGCGGGTACTGATATAGCGCATGTCTTAAAACCTTCGGTTTTGGCTTCAGGCTCCAGGCCACAGGCTCCAGGCATTTCGCCTGCGGCCTGCCGCCTGTAGCCTGCAGCCCGGTTAGTTCAGTTGCTCGACGCGGATGCGTACAACGCTGCCTACCACGTCTTCCAGAGCTTCCAGCGCGGCGATGGCGTCGTTGACGCGCGCCTCGATGACCCGGTGGGTAACCAGGATCATCGGCACCAGGCCGTCCTGCTCTTCGACTTCTTTCTGCATGATGGATTCGATGTTGATGCCGCGTTCCGACAGGATGGCCGCGACCTGCGCCAGCACGCCCGGGTGATCCTTGGCCTGGATACGCAGGTAGTAGGCGCTTTCGCAGGCTTCGATCGGCAGGATCGGGTGGTCGGACAGGGCATCCGGCTGGAAGGCCAGGTGCGGCACATGGTTTTCCGGGTCGGTGGTCAGGGCACGGACCACGTCCACCACGTCGGCGACCACGGCAGAGGCGGTGGCCTCCATGCCGGCGCCAGCGCCGTAGTAGAGGGTGCTGCCGGCGGCATCGCCGTTGACCATCACCGCGTTCATCACGCCGTTGACGTTGGCGATCAGGCGGTCGGCCGGAATCAGGGTCGGGTGTACGCGCAGTTCGAAGCCGCTGTCGGTGCGACGCGCCACGCCCAGGTGCTTGATGCGGTAGCCCAGGGCTTCGGCGTAGTTGACGTCCGCGCTGGTGAGTTTCGAGATGCCCTCGGTGTAGGCCTTGTCGAACTGCAGCGGGATGCCGAAGGCAATGGACGCGAGGATGGTCAGCTTGTGGGCGGCGTCGATACCTTCGACGTCGAAGGTCGGGTCTGCTTCGGCGTAGCCCAGTGCCTGGGCTTCCTTCAGAACGTCTTCGAAGGCGCGGCCCTTCTCGCGCATTTCGGTGAGGATGAAGTTGCCGGTGCCGTTGATGATGCCGGCCAGCCAGTTGATGCGGTTGGCGGCGAGGCCTTCACGGATCGCCTTGATCACCGGGATGCCACCGGCGACAGCAGCTTCGAAGGCGACCATGACGCCCTTCTCGCGGGCCTTGGCGAAGATTTCGTTGCCGTGCACGGCAATCAGCGCCTTGTTGGCGGTGACCACGTGCTTGCCGTTCTCGATGGCCTTCAGGACCAGTTCGCGGGCCTGGGTGTAGCCACCGATCAGCTCGATGACGATGTCGATTTCCGGGTTGTTGGCCACGTCGAAGATGTCGGCGGTGATGGGGGGAGCGCCGGTTTCACACTTCGGGTTGGGACGACGAGCGGCAATCTGGGCAACTTCGATTCCACGCCCGGCACGGCGGGCAATCTCCTCGGCGTTGCGTTTGAGTACGTTGAAGGTGCCGCCACCGACGGTCCCCAGGCCACAGATGCCTACTTTTACCGGCTTCACGCTGAACTCCCCATCATCACTGCGAAAACGGCCGGGTGAGTCCCGGCCGAGGAAAAGAGCCGCACTTTACGAAGCGGCTGAATATTGGTCAATCGAAGCGAGCGCCCGGATTACTTGGCCTCCAGGGCAAGTTTCGCCAGCTGCGGAGCCGGCTGGTAGCCCGGGATCATCTGGCCATTGCCCAGCACGATGGCCGGGGTGCCGTTGACGCCGATCAGCTGGCCCAGTTCGAACTGCTTGGCCACCGGGTTGTCGCAGGTCGCCGCCGGCAGTTCTTCTCGTGCCTTGGCCTTGTTCATCGCGGCCTGGCGGTCCTTGCTGCACCAGACGCTGACCAGGCTGTTGTAGCCATGGCTGCCGATGCCCTGGCGCGGGAAAGCGACATAGCGCACTTCGATGCCGCGGCGGTTCAGCTCCGGCACTTCGCTGTGCAGCTTCTGGCAGTAGCCGCAGTCAGTGTCGGTGAACACGGTGATATGGGCCTTGGCCGGCTCCTTGGGCGAGAACACCACCATCTCGCTGGCGGGGATGGCGTTGATTTCCTTGGCGATAGAGCGGCTCTCGGCCTGCTCGGTGAGGTTCACCGGCTTACCGTTCTGCACGTGATAGAGGTAGCCCTGCATCAGGTATTGGCCATCGGCGCTGGTGTAGAGCATGCGGCCGCCCTTGAGCTGAACCTGATAGATGCCGGGCATCGGGCTCTCGGCGATGGACTCGATGGGCAGGCCGAGTTGCAGGGCGTCGAGGGTCTTGCGGATGGCCTGGTCCGGATCGTCGGCGAGGCTGATGGTGCTGGCGAGGCCGAGGGCCAGGCCGGCGATAAGACGGGTCACGCGCATGGGTACTCCTGTCGAGCGGCGGACGTTCGGGAAACCGCTCAAGCCTAACACAGAAGCCCTGGCACGCAGACCTCGGGTGCCCGGCGGACGTTGCCGGAAGCCGGTCGGGCATTTGTAGGAACCGGACCCGGTATTCCATGGCCGTGTCGTTCGCCGGGGCGACGCAGCGCGAAGGTCGGGACTTGTGCATGACATCCCTGTCGCGCCTTCTGTGCCGGGTTCGACCCCGGCCCGGCCATCCATGGCCGGTCGTTCGCCGGGGCGACGCAGCGCGAAGGTCGGGACTTGTGCATGACATCCCTGTCGCGCCTTCTGTGCCGGGTTCGACCCCGGCCCGGCCATCCATGGCCGGTCGTTCGCCGGGGCGACGCATGCGTCGCCTTATCCGGCTCACCCCCGCGGGTGGTGGCGGGCGTGCAGTTCCTGCAGGCGGGCGCGGGCGATGTGGGTGTAGATCTGGGTGGTGGACAGGTCGCTGTGGCCCAGCAGCATCTGCACCACGCGCAGGTCCGCGCCGTGGTTGAGCAGGTGCGTGGCGAAGGCGTGGCGCAGGGTGTGCGGCGACAGGGACTTGCTGATGCCGGCCACCTGGGCCTGGTGCTTGATGCGGTGCCAGAAGGTCTGGCGGGTCATCTGCTCGCCGCGCAGGCTGGGAAAGAGCACGTCGCTGGGCTTGCCGTCCAGCAGGAAAGGTCGCGCCTCGCGCTGGTAACGCTCAAGCCAGGCGATGGCTTCCTCGCCCAGGGGCACCAGGCGCTCCTTGCTGCCCTTGCCGAACACCTTCAGCACGCCCTGGCGCAGGTTGACCTGTTCCAGGGTAAGGCTCACCAGTTCGGTGACCCGCAGGCCGCAGGCGTAGAGAACTTCGAGCATGGCGCGATCACGCAGGCCGATGGGGTCTTCCAGGTCGGGGGCGTCCAGCAACGCCTCCACATCCGCTTCGGAGAGCGATTTGGGCAAGGGGCGGCCGAGTTGCGGCAGGTCCACCTGCAGGGTCGGGTCTTCGAGAATCAGGTTTTCCCGCAGCAGGAAGCGGTAGAAACCGCGCAGGCCGGAGAGGAACCGCGCCGTGGAGCGCGCCTTGTAGCCCTGGTCCAGGCGCCAGGCCAGGTGGTCGAGGATGAGGTCGCGCCCGGCCTTGTCCAGGGTCATGCCGCGCTCATCGAGCCAGCCATTGAAATGGGCGAGGTCGCTGCGGTAGGCCGAGCGGGTGTGTTCGGACAGGCCCTTTTCCAGCCAGAGGGCGTCGAGAAAGCGGTCAATCAGGGGATGGTCTAGCGCGGGCATGAATGGCGGCCTTGACGGTATGAGACGCTAGTCTTCCATAGCGCCACATCCGATTCATCTCCGATCGGGGCGTCCGATGAGTGAACAGTTCCGTAGCCACTCACCAGGCTTTTCACACAGGTAAGAAAAAACCCGCCGAGGCGAACCTGGGCGGGTTTTTCGGGAAAGCTGTGGCGATTAGGCCAGCTTCTCCTTGATACGAGCTGCCTTGCCGGACAGGTCGCGGAGGTAGTACAGCTTGGCCTTGCGCACGTCGCCGCGACGCTTGACGCTCAGGCTGTCAACCAGCGGGGAGTAGGTCTGGAAAGTACGCTCTACGCCAACGCCGTTGGAGATCTTGCGCACGGTGAAAGCGCTGTTCAGGCCACGGTTACGCTTGGCGATGACCACACCTTCGAAGGCCTGCAGACGGGAACGGTCGCCTTCCTTCACTTTCACTTGAACGATTACGGTGTCGCCCGGGGCGAAAGCCGGAATCTCTTTGTTCATTTGTTCAGCTTCGAGTTGCTGAATGATCTTGTTGGTCATCGCTATGCTCCTAAGACAGCCCTTCTGGGCGTGCCATCGATACGTTAACTATCGTTCCGCTGGCGGATGTATTCCTCCAGCAGCTTTTTCTCTTCTCCAGAAAGCGAGCGGCAATCCAGAAGATCGGCCCGACGTTCCCAGGTGCGCCCAAGCGCCTGCTGCAAACGCCATCGCCGGATGTGTTCGTGGTTGCCGCTGAGCAGCACCTCGGGAACACGTTTGCCTGCATACAGCTCCGGACGGGTGTAATGCGGGCAATCGAGCAGGCCGTCCGTAAAGGAGTCCTCCTCAGCGGAGTCCGCGTGGCCCAGAGCGCCGGGCAGCAACCGCGTCACCGCATCGATCAGCACCATGGCCGGCAGCTCACCGCCGGACAGGACGTAGTCGCCGATCGACCATTCTTCATCGACGTGCTCCTCAATGAAGCGTTCGTCGATGCCTTCGTAGCGCCCGGCAATGAGGATCAAAGCTTCCTCGTTCGCCAGCTCGCGCACGGCCGCCTGCTTCAGCTGGCGCCCTTGCGGCGAGAGGTAGATCACCTTCGCCTTCTCCCCCGCCGCTGCCTTGGCTGCTGCCAGGGCCCTTTCCAGGGGCTGGATCTTCATCACCATCCCGGGGCCGCCGCCGAAGGGCCGGTCATCCACCGTCTGGTGGCGGTCCTCGGTGAAGCTCCGCGGGTTCCAACAGTTGAGCTTGAGCAACCCCTGCTTCACCGCTCGGCTGGTGATGCCGTATTGGCTGATGGCGGCAAACATCTCGGGAAAGATGCTGATCACTTCAACCTGCATGCTTTTCATGTCAGGTCCTCAGAAATCGGCGTCCCATTCCACCCGCATCTCGCCGGCTTCCAGGTCGATCGACCGTACGCACTGCTCCGTGTAGGGCAGCAGGCGTTCGCGATCATCCAGGCTTCCAGCGCAGGGCTTGACCACCATCACATCGTTGGCGCCGGTCTCCAGAAGGTGATCGATGCGGCCGAGCAGCTGCCCATCCTGGTTGATCACGTTGAGACCTTCCAACTGGTGCCAGTAGAACTCGTCTTCGTCGAGATCCGGCAGTTCGCTGACGGGAACGCAGATTTCAAAACCTGCGTAGGTGCGGGCGACATCTCGATCGACCAACCCCTTCAGCTTCACCACCAGGACCTTGCCATGCAAGCGTCCGCTGGCGACTTCAACCTGCTTTACCTCGTTGTCACGCCTGAGCGTCCAACGGCGGTAATCGAGCACGTTATCCAGCGGGTCGGTGAAGGAGTAGACCTTCACCTCACCACGTACGCCGTGCACCGAGAAAATCTTGCCGAGAACGATGAGTTCGTCGGCGGCGGCCGGCGTCGTGCTCATAAAAGATGCTTAGGCAGCAGCCTTGGCAGCTTCCTTCAGCAGCTGAGCAACGCGCTCAGACGGCTGGGCGCCCTGGCTCAGCCAGTAGTTGGCGCGTTCCTGGTTAACGGACAGCTTGACTTCCGCACCGGTGGCGATCGGGTTGAAGAAACCGATGCGCTCTACGAAGCGACCGTCGCGCGCATTGCGGCTGTTGGTCACGGTCAGGTGGTAGAAGGGGCGCTTCTTGGAGCCGCCACGGGCAAGACGGATGGTTACCATTGAACTTCGTTCCTATAGTCGGTGCTTTTCAAGCATGGGCCATGGGCCCGAAAGGCCGCATATTCTAAGGATTATCCGGCCGATTGCAAATCTCTTTTTAGAGGCCGCCGGTCGGCGGCCGGGCTCACATCTTCGGCATGCCGCCGGGGAACATGCTGCCCATGCCGCGCATCATCTTGGCCATGCCGCCCTTGGCGGTGACCTTCTTCATCATCTTCTGCATCTGCTTGTGCTGCTTGATGAGGCGGCCGACGTCCTGCACCTGGGTGCCGGAGCCCAGCGCGATGCGGCGCTTGCGCGAACCACTGATCATTTCCGGATCACGGCGCTCGGCGGGCGTCATCGAGTTGATGATCGCCTCCATCTGCTTGAACTGCTTCTCGGCGGCGGTCTGGGCGTTGCCCATCTGCGCCAGGTTGACGCCACCGAGCATCGGCAGCTTGTCCATCAGGCTGCCGAGGCCGCCCATGTTCTTCATCTGTTGCAACTGGTCGCGGAAGTCTTCGAGGTCAAAGCCCTTGCCTTTCTTGATCTTCTTCGCGAGTTTCTCGGCCTTCTCGCGGTCCATGTTCTGCTCGGCCTGTTCGATCAGGCTGAGCACGTCACCCATGCCGAGGATGCGCGAGGCGACGCGGTCGGGGTGGAAGGGATCGAGGGCTTCGGTCTTCTCGCCCATGCCAAGGAACTTGATCGGCTTGCCAGTGATGGCGCGCACCGAGAGCGCGGCACCGCCCCGGGCGTCGCCGTCGACCTTGGTCAGCACCACGCCGGTCAGCGGCAGGGCGTCGTTGAAGGCCTTGGCGGTGTTGGCGGCGTCCTGGCCGGTCATGGCGTCGACCACGAACAGAGTTTCCACCGGCTTGATGGCGGCATGCACCTGCTTGATCTCGTCCATCATCTCGGCGTCGACGTGCAGGCGGCCCGCGGTGTCGACGATGACCACATCGATGAACTTCAGCTTGGCTTCGCGAATCGCCGCCTGGGCGATATCCACCGGCTTCTGGCTGGTATCGGAGGGGAAGAAGGTGACGCCGATGTCATTGGCCAGGGTTTCCAGCTGTTTGATGGCCGCCGGGCGGTAGACGTCCGCGGAAACCACCAGCACCGACTTCTTCTTGCGCTCCTTGAGGAAGCGCGACAGCTTGCCCACGGTGGTGGTCTTGCCCGCGCCCTGCAGGCCGGCCATCAGGATCACCGCCGGCGGCGCGGCGTTCAGCGCCAGGTCCTCGTTGGCGGCGCCCATCAGCTCCACCAGTTCGGCCTGGACGATCTTCACGAAGGCCTGGCCCGGGGTCAGGCTCTTGGAAACCTCGGTACCGACCGCCCGATCCTTGATTTTGGCGACGAAGTCCTTCACCACCGGCAGGGCGACGTCGGCCTCGAGCAGGGCCATGCGCACCTCGCGCAGGGTGTCCTTGATGTTGTCCTCGGTCAGTTTGGCCTTGCCGGTGACATGGCGCAGCGTCTGTGAGAGGCGGTCGGTAAGGTTTTCAAACATGCGCGTTCCTTTCGGGCTCTCGTGAGCCCCGGCTGAGCTTGCGGCAGGCGGCGGAGTATAACGAAGAGTCGGCTTTGCCGACACCGCCAGCGGTCTTTCACCGGCAGGCCTTGTATGCCACACTCACTGCCTTTCGGGCTTGCCTTACAAGGACTTATGCACCCTCTGCTGCCCAGCCTCCTGGCTGCATTCCTCTATGCGGGCATCACTGGCTACCAGGGCCTTCGCCTTGGCCAGCGCACTACGCCGGACAAACGCCTGCTGATCATCGGCGGCGGCCTGGCGCTGCTCGCCCATGGCACCGCGCTCTTCCTCGAGCTGTTGACGCCTGCCGGCCTCTACCTGGACTTCTTCAACTCCGCGAGCCTGATCGCGGCGGCGGTGATCCTGCTGACCATCGTGGCCATCGCGCGGATTCCCATCGAGAACCTGTTGCTCCTGCTATTGCCCCTCGGCGCCCTGACGGTGCTGGCGGCGGCACTGGTACCGGGCGGCACCTCCCAGGTCATCGACGAAGCGCCGGGCATTCTCGCCCACATCCTGCTGTCGATCCTGGCCTACGGCCTGCTGACCATGGCGGTGTTCCAGGCCTTGCTGCTGTTGCTGCAGGACCACCAGCTCAAGCACAAGCATCCGTCCGGGCTGATCAAGAACTTCCCCGCCCTGCAGACCATGGAAAGCCTGCTGTTCGGCTTCCTCTGGGCCGGCTGGAGCCTGCTGTCGCTGTCGCTGATCTCCGGCTGGGTGTTCGTCGACAACCTGTTCGCCCAGCACCTGGCGCACAAGACCATCCTTTCCTGTATCGCCTGGGTGGTGTTTGGCGTGCTGCTCTGGGGCCGCCACCAACTGGGCTGGCGCGGGCACAAGGCCGTCCGCTGGACCCTGGCGGGTTTCTGCCTGCTGATGCTGGCGTACTTCGGCAGCAAGCTGGTCCGCGAATTCATCCTCCACGTCTGAAGACACCATGCACGGACTGCTCGCCGGCCTCCTCCTCGGAATCACCCTCTCCCTGGTGGCCGGCGCGATAGTGGCCTGGCTGGCAGCCCGGCGCCGCCATGGCGTCGAGATCCAGCCACAATCCCGCCTGCCGGTAGCGGTGAGCGATGCGCTGCAGCAGGTCACCGTCGCCTCGATCATGATTCCCCGCAACGAAATCCAGGGCATCAACCTGGACACTTCGCCGGACGAGCTCCTCAGCCAACTGCAGAACGCCACCCACACCCGCCTGCCGCTCTACCGCGAAGACATCAACCAGATCGAAGGCATCCTCCACCTGCGCCAGCTGCCGCGTCTGCTGACCCAGGGCCCGACCAGCGCCGAGCAGCTGCTGGCGGTAAGCCGCGAGACCTATTTCGTCCCGGAAAGCACGCCGCTGCTGACCCAGCTGGTGAACTTCCAGAAGCACAAGCGCCGCCTTGGCATCGTGGTCGATGAATACGGCGACGTGGTGGGCCTGGTCAGCCTGGAAGACATCTTCCAGGAGCTGGTGGGTGAGTTCGGCAGCCTGGAAGATTTCGCCCCCAATCCCGGCATCCAGTCCCGCGACGACGGCCGCTACGAGCTGGACGGCGCATTGCACCTGCGTGAGCTGAACCGGGCGCTCGGCTGGCACCTGCCCTGCGACGGCCCGAAAACCCTCAATGGGCTGATCACCGAGGCCCTGGAGCAGATTCCCGACTGCAGCGTCTGCCTCAAGGTCGGCCCCTATCGCCTGGAAATCCTCCAGTCCGGCGGAAACCGCGTGCAGCGCGTACTCGCCTGGCGCGCCGGGCTTACGCCGAAGGCGTAGTGGCTTCGATCTCAGACGCCGAGATCGAGCGCCAGCGCCTCTGCTTTCCGCGGTGATGAAGCCAGCTCGATGAACCAGTCCGCCAGCGACTCGCCCCAGACGCGATAGCCCAGGCTCGACGGATGGTAGCCATCCAGCGCCAGGTAATCCGGGCGCATCTCCAGACTGGTGGCGCAACATGCCAGCCCTTCCCGCAGCGCCAAGGCTTGCAGTTGGCGATCCAGCAGCCGCGCCCGCCAGCCCAGCAACTGGCGCAACAGCCAGGGCAAGGCACTGAAATGCTGCAGCGGCGGCACGCCCGCCAGGACGACTTGCGCGCCACGTCCGGTGAAATGTCGGGCCAGGCCCTGGAGCGATCCCAGCCAACTGCGGCTGGAGCTGAAATGGGTGGTGTCGTTCACGCCGAACACCAGCAACACCAGATCGACGGGCTCCTCCGCCACCTCTGGCAGCAGGCGTTGCAGTGCCTCGCTGGCGGTGATGCCATTCTCGCCACAGGCACGCCAGGCAACGGGGCGCCCCAGACGCATCGCCAGGGCCGCGGCCAACTGGCCGGCCAGGGCGAAGTCCAGGCAGGAAGCACCGACCCCGGCCACAGTGGACTCACCAATCAGGAGAAGACGCAGGGGCTCGTCTTCGAGCTCACCCCCTGCAAGGCCGAACTCTGGCCCGGCGGCAGGCGCCAGGCGCAGGGCGGTACGGTGGGTATGCACGGCCATGGGCAATGCCAGGGGCAGCAGCGGCAGCGCCGCCGCCCACCAGCACAGACCGGCCAGATGCATCACAGCTGGACGTCGACCGCCTGAGCCGAACGGGTCGCCTTGGCCCGCGCGAGGTCGGTGGATTCGTCTCGCGCCAGGGCCACGCCCATGCGCCGCTGACCATCCACTTCAGGCTTGCCGAACAGCCGCAGGGCGGTATCCGGCTCGCTGAGGGCGGCGCCCAGGTTGCCGAAGCTGACCTGGCTGGACTTGCCTTCGACCAGGATCACCGCCGACGCGGAAGGCCCCATCTGGCGGATGGCCGGGATCGGCAAGCCGAGGATGGCCCGCGCGTGCAGGGCGAATTCGGAAAGGTCCTGGGAGATCAGGGTGACCAGGCCGGTGTCGTGGGGGCGCGGCGAAACTTCGCTGAACCACACCTGGTCGCCCTTGACGAACAGTTCCACGCCGAACAGTCCACGGCCGCCCAGGGCTTCGGTCACCGCCTGGGCGATGCGCTCGGACTCGGCCAGGGCCTTCGGGCTCATGGCCTGGGGCTGCCAGGATTCGTGGTAGTCGCCCTTCACCTGGCGATGGCCGATGGGGGCGCAGAAGCTGGTGCCGCCCACGTGGCGAACGGTGAGCAGGGTGATCTCGTAGTCGAAATCGATGAAGCCTTCGACGATCACTCGGCCCTTGCCGGCGCGGCCGCCTTCCTGGGCGTAGTCCCAGGCTGTCTTGAGGTCGGCATCCGACTTCAGCACGGACTGGCCCTTGCCGGAGGAACTCATGATCGGCTTGACCACGCAGGGATAACCCACGCTGGCCACGGCGGCGCAGTAATCCTCGAAATTGTCGGAGAAGTGGTACGGCGAGGTGGGCAGGCCCAGCTCTTCGGCGGCGAGACGGCGGATGCCTTCGCGGTTCATGGTCAGCTGGGCGGCACGGGCGGTGGGCACCACGGTGAAGCCTTCGGCTTCCAGCTCCACCAGCGTGGCGGTGGCGATGGCCTCGATCTCCGGCACGATGAAGTGCGGTTTTTCCTGCTCGATCACGGCACGCAAGGCAGCGCCGTCCAGCATGCTGATCACGCGGCTGCGATGGGCCACCTGCATGGCCGGGGCATCGGCGTAACGGTCGACGGCGATGACTTCGCAGCCCAGACGCTGCAGTTCGATCGCCACCTCCTTGCCGAGCTCACCGGAGCCGCACAGCAGTACACGGGTCGCGCTAGGCGACAAGGGGGTTCCAATACGGGGCATGTCGTTTCCTCGGGGAGTCAAGAAACCTGGGGCGGGGGAATGATGAACTGGCCGCCGGCACGGGCGCGCTCGAAGCAACGGGCCAGGACCTCGCGGCGCTCGGCATTGTCCATGCGGCCCCAGCGGGTGATTTCATCGGCGCTGCGCTGGCAGCCGCTGCAGATGTCGTGGTCGTCCAGCACGCAGACCTGCACGCAAGGCGAACGGACGGGGCGCTCGGCGTCCATCAGTCGTCCTGCTCCGCGAGGTCGCGGGCGTAGCGCTGGGCGTTTTGCACATAGTGGGCGGCGCTGGCTTCGAGCATCTTCTTCTGTTGCTCGGTCAACTCGCGCACCACCTTGCCGGGGGAGCCCATGACCAGCGAACCGTCGGGAATTTCCTTACCTTCGGGAATCAGCGCGTTGGCGCCGATGATGCAGTACTTGCCGATCTTCGCGCCGTTGAGCACCACGGCGTTGATGCCGATCAGGCTGAAGTCGCCCACCGAGCAGCCGTGCAGCATGGCGTTGTGGCCGATGGTCACGGAGCGGCCGATGTTCAGCGGGTAGCCCATGTCGGTATGCATCACGGTGCCATCCTGGACGTTGCTGTTCTCACCGATGTGGATCAGCTCGTTGTCGCCGCGCAGCACGGCGCCGAACCAGACGCTGGCACCGGCATCCAGGCGCACCTTGCCCACGAGGGTGGCGGTGGGGGCGGTCCAGCTGTCGACATGGGCTTCGACCTGTGCGGTTCCAAGGCGGTATTTCATCAGGCGCTCCTCGAACGGGGCTTATTTGAGTCTTATGAAGGTCTCGGGGGCGCGGGTCATGTCTATCCCGGCGTCAAACACCAGGTTGACCAGCTCGACCACCATGATGGCGGTCAGGCCCCAGATCTTGTATTCGCCGTACTGGTAGCTGGGCACGTACCAGCTGCGGCCGAGGTAGTCGATGCGGTGGGTCACCTGGCGCGGGTCATCGCGAAAGAACGCCAGCGGGACGCTGAACACCGAGTCGATCTCGCCATGGTTGGCCTTGTACTGGACGAAGTCCGGAACCAGGCCGACATAGGGCGTGACCTTGATGCCGTGACGGGAGACCAGTGAGCTGAGCGGGCCGATGACCTCCACCAGCCCGGGCGGCAGGCCGACCTCTTCCTCCGCCTCGCGCAGGGCGGTGCGGACCAGATCCTGATCCTCGGGATCGCGGCGGCCGCCGGGAAAGGCGACCTCTCCGCCGTGGGTGGACAAGCCGCTGGCACGCAGGGTCAGTACCAGTTCCGGCTCGTCACTGCGGGTGATGGGCACCAGCACCGCGGCTTCGGGGAAGTCACGATCGATTTCCAGGATTTTCGGGGAGTAGCTCTGCACGCGACGGAGCAGGTCATCCAGCATGGATTATCTCGTTGTTCTCGACTGCCGGGCATGATGGCATGAACCTTGGGGACGCCCAAGTCCCACACCGACAGGTCGCACCCTCCCCTCCTCGGTTTGTCCGTCCCGCCGCTTGCCGTGCGACACCGTGCCGCGCCAAGATGGATGCCTGCCCCGAGGACCCACGATGAAATACTGCAGCCAGTGTGGCGGTCCGGTCGTCCAGCGCATCCCCGACGGCGACAACCGTCTGCGCTATGTGTGCGAGATCTGCCACACGATCCACTACCAGAACCCACGCATCGTCGCCGGTTGCCTGCCGGTGTGGGGTGAGCAGGTACTGCTCTGCCGCCGCGCCATCGACCCGCGCAAGGGGTTCTGGACGCTCCCGGCCGGTTTCATGGAAAACGGCGAGACCATGGAGCAGGCCGCCACCCGTGAAACCTTCGAAGAAGCCTGCGCCCGTGTGCGCAACCTCAGTCTCTACACCCTGTTCGACCTGCCGCATATCAGCCAGGTCTACACCTTCTTCCGCGCCGAACTGGTGGACCTGGACTTCGCCGCTGGCGAAGAAAGCCTGGAGGTACGCCTGTTTCACGAGCGGGATATTCCCTGGTCGGAGCTGGCTTTTCCGACCGTGGGCCGTACCTTAGAATGCTTCTTCGCCGACCGCGCCGGACAGGTCTTCCCGGTGCGCAACGAGCCGCTGGCACCCTTGCTGGCCTATTACAAGAAAGCCTGACCGCTATTCTGCTTAATATTTGAACACTGTGGGGATGTCGTACCGATGCGCTGGTTGCTAGTCGTACTTTTCATGAGCCTTGCCGCTCTCGCCCAGGCAAGTACTGCGCCGACGCTGGGTGGCAAGTCCATCGACAAGGTCCTGGTAGTGAAATCGGAACGCAAGCTGTTGCTGATGAATCGTGGCGACATCCTCAAGGCGTACCGCATTTCCCTTGGCAAGGTTCCAACCGGTCCCAAGCTGCGCGAAGGCGACCAGCGCACTCCGGAAGGCTTCTACTGGATCGACTGGCGCAAGACCAGCGACAAGTTCAACCTGGCCATGCACATCTCCTATCCCAATGCCCGCGATGCCGCCAAGGCCCGGGAAAAGGGCGTGTCCCCCGGCGGCATGATCATGATCCACGGCACCCCGCTGGATGAGGAATACCCGGAGTGGTACTTCCACACCCTGGACTGGACCGAGGGCTGCATCGCCATGAAGAACGCGGACATGCGGGAAATCTGGAGCCTGGTGAAGGACGGCACCCTGATCGAGATACGACCCTGAAGCCATCTGCAACGAAAAAGGCGCCATCTGGCGCCTTTTTCATTTGCCTGTGGAAGCGAATTCATTCGCGATTGAGATCTCCCCCAGGCAAATCGTAGCCTGGATGAAATCCGGGAGTCGGCCAGCCAACCGCTGGCCAATTTTCAGGCAGACTCAGGCCGAGGCGGCCAAAGGACGAAAGCTGAAATAGAAACGCAGGGCATCGATGAGGTCGACGTAATCCGCCGGCGGTGCCTCCAGGGAAAAGCCGGAATCGTAGTTCCCCGGGGTCACGTCCTCGTGGCACCACTGGCAGGTGGCGTAGAAGTCGATGAAGTGCAGCTGCCCATCCTTGCCCGGAATCTTCAAACGCATGTCGAAGCGCGCGCCCACCAGCATGGGCAGCTGGCTTATCAGCATCAGGCCGTCCATGGAAACATTGCCCAGGTACCCCATGGGCTTGTCGGTGATGCGATTGAACACCTTCAGGTAGTAAGGCAACTGATGGCGTTCGATATGGCGCTTCGTCGGCATGATATCAAATAGCTATTGATGGCACTTCAGTATGGACTCGTTGCCGCCCCGGACCAACCGTCAATTGCAATCACGGGCCACGCTCTCGGCCAGTTTGCGACGGATGGATTCGATCTGCTCATCAGTGTAGTACTGACGCTCACCACGCTCGTCGAGGCGATACAAAGGTCCGCCAAGGTTCAGCTGACCCAGCTGATCGCGCATCTGGCTGCATCTCTTCTGCCGCTGTTCACGTGCAGCCTGGGCCTTGTCGGCGGCCGCCGCCTGCTCCTGCCGGCGTGCGTCGTGAATTCTCTCGGTACGTGCCTCGCGCTCGCGGGTCGCCTGATCGCGCTCCACGACCTGGGGCTTCACCGATACCGCCTCGGCGCCCTCCCGCGGCGTCTCGCTGAAATGCACCTGTCCCTGGGCATCGGTCCAGCGGTAGATCTGTGCACCGGCGATGGCCGGTATCAGCAACAGGCAGCACAGCAGGTGGCGCATTCCTGGGTCCCTCGGGTAGAGGCTCAGCTTAGTCCCGGCCGGGCGTGGCTCAACCCGCCAACGACCGACGGCCGGGTTACGGGTCAGAACGGTGCCGCGCTCGCCTTCACGCTACTGCCGCCTATACGGCCGAGCTGCTGGAGTGTCTCCAGGCGCGCCTTGGCGCGGTAGGCGTACTCGCTGGTGGGGTAGCGGGCGATGATGAACTGGTAAGTCTGCGCCGCATCGACGAACAGGCTCTGGCGCTCCAGGCACTGGCCGCGCAGCAGGGAGATTTCCGGCTGCAGGTACTGGCGGGAGCGACTCTTGCGCTCGGCCTTGGACAATTCGAGCATCACGTCTTCGCAGTCTCCGTGCTCGTAGGAGCGGTAGGCATTGTTCAGGTGATGGTCGAGGGACCAGCGCGTGCAGCCGCCCACAGCTGCCAGCAGGGTCAGGATGATCAGGGTTCGCATGGTGGGTTCCTCCGTCCACCGGGATATCGGCCGGGTTCGCCGTTTCTTCAGGCCGCCGGGCGATCCGGATACGCAGCGTACCTTCTGTTTGGCCTTGCCGGCTGCGGGTGCAATTTCCCGGCAGCGACCTGGCGAGCAGGGCCTCGCGCAATCTGGACCAGGCGCTGAATTCGCCCCCTGTAACACCGCTCTGCGGGCCAACTGAAACAATTCAGCGGGTAGTGCACAGGAACAATGACTACAGTTTTCTCGCGTAGTAGCCTCGCGCTCTGCTTGAAAAATGGAGTCTTCGCATGCCTTTCCGCCGCACCAAAATCGTCGCCACCCTCGGCCCGGCCAGCAACTCCCCGGAAGTCCTGGAGCAGCTGATCATCGCGGGACTGAACGTCGCCCGCCTGAACTTCTCCCACGGCAGCCCCGAAGAACACAAGGCACGCGCCCGCCTGGTCCGCGAACTGGCCGCCAAACACGGCCGCTTCGTCGCCCTGCTCGGCGACCTGCAAGGCCCGAAGATCCGCATCGCCAAGTTCGCCAACAAGCGCATCGAACTGAAGGAAGGCGACAGCTTCCGTTTCTCCGTCACCCATCCCCGTGACGCCGGCAACCAGGAAGTGGTGGGCATCGACTATCCGGACCTGGTCAGGGATTGCGGCGTGGGCGACGAGCTGCTGCTGGACGACGGCCGCGTGGTCATGCGCGTCGAAAGCACCAGCGCCGACGAACTGCAGTGCCGCGTGCTGATCGGCGGTCCGCTGTCCGACCACAAGGGCATCAACCGTCGCGGCGGCGGCCTGACCGCTCCGGCCCTGACCGCCAAGGACAAGGCCGACATCAAGCTGGCTGCGGAAATGGAACTGGATTACCTGGCGGTGTCCTTCCCCCGTGACGCCGCCGACATGGAACTGGCCCGCCGCCTGCGCGACGAAGCCGGTGGCAAGGCCTGGCTGGTGGCCAAGATCGAACGCGCCGAAGCGGTGGCCGACGACGAAGCCCTCGACGGCCTGATCCGCGCCAGCGACGCCGTGATGGTGGCCCGTGGCGACCTGGGCGTGGAAATCGGCGACGCCGAGCTGGTGGGCATCCAGAAGAAGATCATCCTGCACGCCCGCCGCTACAACAAAGCCGTGATCACCGCGACCCAGATGATGGAGTCGATGATCCACAGCCCGATGCCCACCCGCGCCGAAGTCTCCGACGTAGCCAACGCCGTGCTCGACTACACCGACGCCGTGATGCTCTCGGCCGAAAGCGCCGCGGGCGAGTACCCGGTCGAAGCGGTGCAGGCCATGGCACGCATCTGCCAGGGCGCCGAAAAGCACCCGGACAGCCGCCGCTCGCACCACCGCATCGGCCAGACCTTCGACCGCTGCGACGAGAGCATCGCCCTGGCGTCGATGTACGCCGCCAACCATTTCCCGGGCATCAAGGCCATCATCTGCCTGACCGAAAGCGGCTACACCCCGCTGATCATGTCGCGTATCCGTTCCTCGGTGCCGATCTTCGCCTACTCCCCCCACCGCGAAACCCAGGCCCGCGTGGCGCTGTTCCGTGGCGTGGAAACCATCCCCTTCGACGCCGCCGCACTGCCGCCGGAGAAGGTCAGCCAGATGGCCGTGGACGAACTGCTGCAACGCGGCGTGGTGACCAAGGGCGACTGGGTGATCCTGACCAAGGGTGACAGCTACACCACCCAGGGCGGCACCAACACCATGAAGATCCTCCACGTGGGTGATCTGCTGGTCTGACCTGGCCGGTGAAACAAAAAAGCCGCCTTTCGAGGCGGCTTTCTTGTTTGAGCAATCGGGGATCAAAAATCTTGTGGGGGCAAGTTCATTCACCCCCACAGGCACACCCGATCTCACGCGAACTTCGAGAAATCCGGCTTGCGGCGCTGGGTGAAGGCCGACAGCGCTTCCACCGCTTCCGGGGAGCGCAAGCGCTGGATGAACAGCTCGCCCTCCTCCGCGATCACCCGGCGCAGCTCCTCACGGCCCGGCGCCTGCATCAGGCGCTTGCTCACCGCCAGGGCAGAGGGCGCCAGGTCGAGGAAGCGCAGCGCCGCCTCGCGGGCACGGACCAGGGTCGCGGCGCCGTTTTCCAGGGCGGCGTTGGCAATACCCCAGTTGGCGGCCTGCTCACCGCTGAAGCCTTCGCCCAGCAGCAACAACTCCGCGGCCTTCGCGTGGCCGAGCAGGCGCGGCAGGATCAGGCTGGAACCGAACTCGGGACAGAGGCCGAGGTTGACGAACGGCATCTTCAGCTTGGCGTTGCAGCTCACATAGACCAGGTCGCAATGCAGCAGCAGGGTGGTGCCAATGCCCACCGCCGGGCCACTCACCGCCGCCACCACCGGTTTGGGGAAATCGAACAGCGCGCGCATGAACTGGAACACCGGGCTGTCCGCCCCGCTCGGCGGCTCCTGCAAGAAATCGACGATATCGTTGCCGCTGGTGAAGCACTCCTCGGTGCCGGTGATCAGCACGGCGCGCACATCGCGATCGTCCCGCGCCGCATCCAGCACTTCGGCCATGCGGCTGTACATGGCACGGGTCAGGGCATTCATCTTGTCCGGGCGATTCATGCGCAGGGTCAGCAGACCCTGCTCGCGCTCGACCAGAATATGCTCGCTCATGGCAACTCCTCGAATGGTGTCGGCCCGCGACGTCAGGTCTCACGGGTCAGGAAGGTATCGGCCAGCAGCTGGTTACGGGGCAAACCGGCCAGATAAAGCCGGCGCGCGAACTCTTCGACGCTGGCGGGGTGGCCGCAGAGTAAGGCGACGGTTTGCCGCGAAACAAGACGGAATTGCGCCAAAACCTCTGGCAGCTCGGCCGGTGTGATCAGCTGGACGACAAGCCCGGAATGGGTTGCAGCCAGCTCGGCGAGGGATTTGGCCAGATAATGCCCGGTGGCGTCATGGGCCAGATGAATGATGCGGATGGGGCCCTGATGATGATTGCGCAATGCTTCCCGCAGCAGCCCCCAGAGCGGCGCCAGTCCAGTACCTGCGGCAAGGAACAGCAGCGGCCGGGTGTCCCAGGCCGGTTCATAGTGCAGCGCGCCGCCGTGCAGTTCGCCCAAGCGCAGCCTGTCTCCCGGCGCCAGGCGCCGGGCCCTGTCGCTGAACATTCCCGGCTTGCGGCAATCCAGGTGGAATTCGAGGAAGTCGTCGACGCCAGGCAGGCTGGCCAAGGAATAGGGTCGGGCGACGCCTTCGTCATTCCACAGCAGGAGATGCTGGCCGGCGCTGTAACGCAGCGGCCGCGATGGCGCCAGTCGCAGGCGCAGGACATCCGACGCCGGCCAGTCGATGCCGACGACTTCGGCTTCCACGCCATCGCGCGCCGGGTCGAACACCTCCACCACCAGGTCCTGCACCACCAGGCACTGACAGGACAGCCGCCAGCCTTCGGCGCGCTGGACACTGTCCAGCGCGTGCGGCCTGGCGTCCGCCGGCTCGCCGGACAGGCAGCGCACCAGGCAGGCATGGCAGCTGCCGGCCCGACAGCTGTAGGGAACCTTGCAGCCCCCGGCATTCAGGGCATCCAGCAGGTTGCTTGCAGGGGCTACAGTCCAGCGTTTTCCAGCGACTTCGAGTTCAGGCACCCTGACCCTCCCAAGCGGCATCGCAACGGTTACGTCCGCCGCGCTTCGCCCGGTAGAGTGCCTGATCCGCACGCTGCAACGCATCATCCAGATCATCCCCGGCAGACAGCAGGGTCATGCCCGCCGAGAGGCTCAACTGTTCCACCTGAACCCCCACCGGCTCCGCGATGGCGAAAGCCTCGCGCAGACGTTCGCAGCAGGCAGTGAGGCGATCCGCATCACACCTGGGCAGCAGCAGGACGAACTCCTCGCCGCCGTAGCGTGCCAGCACATCGCCGTCGCGCAGGCAGGCACGCGCCACCGCGGCGAAGGTCTGCAGCACCCGATCGCCGGCGGCATGGCCGTGAACGTCGTTGATTCGCTTGAAATGGTCGAGATCGATCAGCGCCAGGCCGTGCTGGCGATTCGGCGTCAGGTTATCCAGCTCACGGCTGGCAAGGCGCAGGAAATGGCGGCGGTTGAACAGCCCGGTCAGCTCATCCGTGGCCACCAGGTCTTCCAGCTGTCGCATCATGCCGCGCAGGGTGTCCTGGTGCGCCTGAAGGGCGAAGCGGCGTTGGCGCATGCGCTGTCGCAGTGCCTGAACATAGCTGCCGAACAGGCTCAGCCAGACCATCAGCACGAAGAGCACGCAGACCTGCAGCAGCGCCAGGGCCGGGTCGACCAGCTGCATCTGGTGAGCTTCGTAGAGGTTGAGGCCGGCAAAGGCGAAGAAGCCGATCGCGGCACATCGGGCCAGGACCGGGGGTTTGAGCTGGAACACACCGAACAGCAGGATCAGCACGTAGACCGCCAGCAGGGTGCCCCGCGCGCTGTCGACCATGGACATCAGCCAGGTGTTCCAGGCCAGGGCGAGCAGCACCTGGGGCTCCGTCAGGCTGGGGTCGGAGAATCGCAGGTTGTGATCGCGGATGAACAGCCAGAACAGCACGAACTGGGACAGGGCAACGCAGCCGGAAGCGATCAGGACGGTACTCGGCGGAACCCGCAGCAACCCGCCCAGCATGGCGACCCAGCACAACAGCAGTACCATCGAGTAGGTAGCCACTGCCATGCCGAATCGCTTCAGCAGCAGACTTTGCAAGGCTCTGTGGCTGCCCCGCTGGCTGGATGGGCTCATGGACTCCTTCCCGTAGTGGCACCATGCCTTCAATGTACGCTTGTGATCACAGATTGCCTAGTGCGCAGAAAACGTGCGACCACCGACCATGGTCGACTACCGGCGACTGTGCCCGACAGTTCCCACGCGCTATACTGCCGCGCCTTTTTAGCCTGCAAGCGCGCCGGGTCGTGGTCCGGCGCTTCCCTGATGTTCCCTCCAAGAGGAGCGCCCTCATGACCGTGATCAAGCAAGATGATCTGATCCAGAGTGTCGCCGACGCCCTGCAATTCATCTCCTACTACCACCCCGTGGATTTCATCCAGGCCATGCACGAGGCCTACCTGCGTGAAGAATCGCCCGCCGCGCGCGATTCCATGGCGCAGATCCTGATCAACTCGCGCATGTGCGCCACCGGCCACCGCCCGATCTGCCAGGACACCGGTATCGTCACCGTGTTCGTCCGCGTGGGCATGGACGTACGCTGGGATGGCGCCACCATGAGCGTGGACGACATGATCAACGAGGGTGTGCGTCGCGCCTACAACCTGCCGGAGAACGTCCTGCGCGCCTCCATCCTGGCCGACCCGGCGGGCGCCCGTAAGAACACCAGGGACAACACCCCGGCGGTCATCCACTACTCCATCGTCCCCGGCGACAAGGTCGAGGTCGACGTCGCAGCCAAGGGCGGCGGCTCCGAGAACAAGTCGAAGATGGCCATGCTCAACCCGTCCGACTCCATCGTCGACTGGGTCCTGAAGACCGTCCCGACCATGGGCGCCGGCTGGTGCCCGCCGGGCATGCTCGGCATCGGTATCGGCGGTACCGCCGAGAAGGCCGCGGTGATGGCCAAGGAAGTCCTGATGGACCCGATCGACATCCACGAGCTGAAGGCCCGCGGCCCGCAGAACCGCATCGAGGAACTGCGCCTGGAACTGTTCGAGAAGGTCAACCAGCTGGGCATCGGCGCCCAGGGCCTGGGCGGCCTGACCACCGTGCTCGACGTGAAGATCATGGACTACCCGACCCACGCCGCCTCGCTGCCGGTGTGCATGATCCCCAACTGCGCCGCCACCCGTCACGCCCACTTCGTGCTCGACGGCTCCGGCCCGGCAGCCCTGGAAGCCCCGCCGCTGGACGCCTACCCGGAAATCGTCTGGGAAGCCGGCCCGTCCGCGCGCCGCGTCGACCTGGACAAGATCACCCCGGAAGAAGTGCAGAGCTGGAAGCCCGGCGAGACCCTGCTGCTCAACGGCAAGATGCTCACCGGCCGCGACGCCGCGCACAAGCGCATGGTCGACATGCTGAACAAGGGCGAAGAACTGCCGGTGGACCTCAAGGGCCGCTTCATCTACTACGTCGGCCCGGTCGATCCGGTGCGTGACGAAGTGGTTGGCCCGGCCGGCCCGACCACCGCGACCCGCATGGACAAGTTCACCCGCCAGATCCTGGAAAGCACCGGCCTCTTGGGCATGATCGGCAAGTCCGAGCGTGGCCCGATCGCCATCGAAGCGATCAAGGACAACAAGGCCGTGTACCTGATGGCCGTTGGCGGCGCCGCCTACCTGGTGGCCCAGGCGATCAAGCAGTCCAAGGTCCTGGCCTTCGCCGAACTGGGTATGGAAGCCATCTACGAGTTCGAAGTGAAGGACATGCCGGTGACCGTAGCGGTCGACACCAATGGCGAGTCGGTACACATCACCGGCCCGGCGATCTGGCAACAGAAGATCGCCGAGAACCTGGCGGTGGAAGTGAAGTAAGCCTTCACCTTCGCGCAATGAAAGAGCCCGGCCATGATGCCGGGCTTTTTCATTCATATGTCCCGTCTGTTGGTGCTAAATGCTGGGCTTCGCTGCGCTCTGGCGGAGCGCCGCCCGCACCGACCTACGAGAGCTGTGCCTGGCCGAACTGCTCCGGCCAGTCGCGCCGGGTGAATACCTGCCCTTGCGCGCGCACCCGGCGCACTTCGGCCAGGTCGAGGTCGCAGATCAGCCACCGGCTGGCCGAAGGGCAGAGTTCGGGGCTTTCGGCGATCACCCCGTTGCTCGGCATGCCGTAGTCCGGCGGCACGTAAAGGCCAGCGCGGCCGATGTTCTCGTCCAGCGCAGGCGACCAGGGCGCCAGTCCAACGGTGGGCGACTGCAGCACGGCGATCTGGTTTTCCAGCGCACGGGCCTGGGCACCGATGCGTACGCGGTGGTAGCCGGCTTCGGTGTCGGTGCAGCTGGGGGCGAGTATCAGGTCGGCGCCGCCTTCGGCCAGGGTGCGGGCGAGCATGGGGAATTCGTTGTCGTAGCAGATCAGGATGCCCAGCCGCCCGAGGGCGGTGTCGAACACCTTGAGCCCTTCCCCCGCCTCGATGCCCCATTGTTCGCGCTCGAAGCGGGTCATGATCAGCTTGTCCTGGAAACCCAGTTCGCCCCCCGGACCGAACAGCCAGGCACGATTGCGGAACCGTCCATCGGCATCGCGCACGGGCAGGCTGCCGGGTAGCAGGTAGACGCCGAGCTTCGCTGCGATACCGGCGCAGAGCGCCCGCCAATCCTGAAGCAGCGGCTGGATACCGGCGATGGACGCCTGCAGGTCACAGCGCTCGGCGGGCGGCAGCTGGCCGGCCAGCACCAGGCCGGCGTATTCCGGCAGCACCAGCATCTGCGCGCCACTCGCGGCGGCTTCCGCGCAGAGGCTCTCCAGGTGACTGGCGTAGGCATCCCAGCTTTCATGCAACTCGATGGCGTACTGGCAGGCCGCGATCCTGATCATCGGGTTAGCTCCTTGAGCCAGAAGGACATGGGCTTGGCCGACTCGGTGTCTTCATCCAGGTCACGCCAGTGGTATTCGGTGCGTAGTTCCGGGTGATGGCGATAACCACGCCGCTCCCAGAACTCGTCAAGCGGCTGGTAGCCGGGCGGGCGGCGCGGATGATCGGCCGGACGCTCCACCGCGCAGAAGGCGCAGTGGTCGAAGCGCGCCAGGCGCCGTGCATAGTCTTCGCGCTCAGCGAAGAAACGCACGCCCAGGCCGCTGCCCCGGTACTCGGGCAGCAACACCGACTCGCCGAAATAGAAGATGCGTTCCGGTGCCCAGCCCTGTTCGCGGAAAGGCCGCTGGAATTCCTCGGTTTCGTCCGCCATCGGCAGGCCGGTGGAAGCGCCTACCACCCGCTCGCCGTCCAGCGCCAGGACGAACACGCTTTCTTCCGACTCGGCGTAGGTCGCGAGGTAGCGCGCTTCGTAGTCGAGGGTGCCGTCGTACAGGTAGGGAAACTCGCGGAACACCGTCAGGCGCAGGTGCGCGAGGTCATTGATGTGGGGCGCGATGGCGCCGCCGTGAAGAAGTCGGATCTGCATGGGAGCGGTCGTTCTGGCGATGTGGATGACGCCCCTGGCTAAGCCGGGGCCGGGGCAAGAACCTATCATGCCGGTCACCAACCGATTGATTCCATTGCGACAGGAACCCAGCCATGACCGCTATCGAACTGGTGCAAGCCTATTACGACGCCTTCAACGCCGGCGACATGCCGGCCTTCCTCGCCCTGCTCAGCGAGGATGTGGTGCACGATATCAACCAGGGTGAGCGCCAGCAGGGCAAGGCCGCCTTCGCCGCCTTCATGGACAAGATGAACCGCTGCTACAAGGAGCGCCTCGCGGACATCGTGGTCATGCAGAGCGCCGACGGCAGCCGCGCCGCCGCCGAGTTCGTGGTGCACGGCCAGTACCTGGCCGACGATGAAGGCCTGCCGCCGGCCAAGGGTCAGACCTACGTACTGCCGGCCGGCGCCTTCTTCCATATCCACTGCGGCAAGATCGCCCGCGTGACCAACTACTACAACCTCAACGACTGGGTCGAACAGGTCTGCTGAGGCACCTGCAGGAGCGAGCCTGCCCGCGAAAGTTCGCCGGCAAGCTGGCTCCTGCGAAGAAGCACATGGGACCTACATCAACCCATTGAGCGGTTTCCACCGCGCTTCACAGCTCGATCCGGGTGCCCAGCAACCTGAGGAAACCTGCCAGCCAGGCAGGGTGGGCCGGCCAGGCCGGAGCGGTGACCAGATTGCCCTGGGTATGGGCCGCGTCCACCGGGATATCCACATACTGGCCACCGGCGAGTTTCACTTCCGGTCCGCAGGCCGGATAGGCGCTGCATTCACGCCCTTCCAGTACGCCGGCGGCCGCCAGCAGCTGGGCGCCATGGCAGACGGCGGCGATGGGCTTGCCGGCCTGGTCGAAGGCCTTCACCAGTTCCAGAACCCTGGCGTTCAGACGCAGGTATTCCGGTGCGCGACCACCGGGAATCAGCAAGGCGTCGTAGTCCTCCGCCCGGACCTTGGCGAAGTCGAAGTTGAGGGCGAAGTTATGCCCAGGTTTTTCGCTGTAGGTCTGGTCGCCTTCGAAGTCGTGGATGGCGGTGCGCACGGTCTGTCCGGCGACCTTGTCGGGGCACACGGCATGCACGGTGTGCCCGACCATCAGCAGGGCCTGGAACGGCACCATGGTTTCGTAATCTTCGGCGTAGTCGCCGACCAGCATTAGAATTTTCTTCGCAGCCATTTCGCACTCTCCTGGATTGGAAACCTTAGGCATCAAAGGGTAGACAATTATGCGGCCGCCCCCGCGCGTGCTCGCCTCGTTCTCAGCGACGACGGTCGAGGAGGTTCACCACCAGCCGGTCCAGCCAGCCCCAGAGACGCTGGCGCAGGCGTTTCAGCAGCGGGCGCGCGTGCCAGTCGACCATGGTGATCTCGCGGCTGTCGGAGAAGTCCTGGCGCATGCAGGCATCCACCGCCTGGGTGAAGTTCGGGTCCAGCGCTTCCAGGTTGGCTTCCAGGTTGAAGCGCAGATTCCAGTGGTCAAAGTTGCAGGAGCCCACGCTGACCCAGTCATCGACCAGCACCATCTTCAGGTGCAGGAAACGCTGCTGGTACTCGAATATCCGCACCCCGGAGCGCAGCAGGCGCGGGTAGTAGCGCTGGCCGGCGAAGCGCACCGGCGGGTGGTCGGTGTGCCGGCTGGTGAGCAGCAGGCGCACCTCCACGCCCCGCCGTGCGGCCTTGATCAGGGCGCGGCGCACCTTCCAGCTCGGCAGGAAATAAGGCGTCGCCAGCCACACCCGATTGCGCGCCGTGCGAATGCTGCGCACCAGCGACTGGACGATGTCGCGGTGCTGGTTCGCATCGGCGTAGGCCAGCCGGCCAAGCCCCTCCCCCACCGCCGGATAGGGCGGCAAATGGGCCAGCCCCGGGGCCTCGCCCGGCTTCCAGGGGTGGCGGCCGAGGCTGGCCAGCCACTGGTAGTCGAAGATGAGTTGCCAGTGCGCCACCAGCGGCCCCTCGATGGCGACCATCACTTCGTGCCAACGGCTGGTCTCCTGGCTCGGATCCCAGAACTCGTTGGTGGAACCGGTGCCGCCGATGAACGCCTGGCGATCATCCACCACAAGGATCTTGCGGTGGTCGCGGTACAGGTTGCTGAAACCGTTCCGCCAGCGCAGCGGGTTGTAGAACTGCAGCATCACCCCGGCTTCGACCAGCCGCTCGCGCAGCGCCGTACCCAGCTTCAGGCAACCGAAATCATCGAACAGGCAACGCACCCGCACGCCGCGCACGGCGGCCACGCACAGGGCGTCCACCAGGGCCTGGCTGCAGCGGCCGTCTTCCACCAGGTAAAGCTCCAGCGCGACCTGATGCTCGGCCCGCGCAATGGCGGTGAGCATGATCGGAAAGAACTGCGGGCCGTCGATCAACAGCTCGAAGCGGTTGCCGGACTTCCAGGGGAAGATCTGCCCCATCAGCGCTCCGTGAATATCAGCACGGCGCCCACCGGCACCGACAGGCTGATGCCGGGCAGGCCGGCCACCTTGCGCAAGCCTTCCAGCGCCGTGGTCAGGCCGAAGTCCTCCACCTGCAGCACCAGCGGCGCCAGGGTCACCACCTGGAAGCGATGGTCATCCAGGCGCGTGGCCAGGAGTTCGGCGCGGTATTCCCGGGACTTGTCGCGCAACTTCACCGTCAGCGGCAGGCCCAGCTCCAGTTGGGCGCCGGGGGCCAGGTCGGTGATGGGACGCAGGTCGAGCTGGGCGGTGATCTCGGCCTCGGGGTACTTGGCGATCTCGAAGAACTGGTCACGCAGGCGCTGGTCACGCAGCGGGATCCCGGTGCTCACAGACTCCAGTTCGACGCGCAACTTCGCCTTGCCGTCCCCGCCGATCCTGCCGTGCAGGGTGAGGAAACGGTGGACCTCGGAAATGCTGCCGGCCTTGGTGGAAATGAAGGAGATGCGCGACGACTCGTTGTCCAGGTACCAGCTGGCCTGAACCGGCAGGGCCAGGACGCCGAGCAGGGCAATGAGGGGGCGTATCGATTTGTGCATGCGGGCTTCCTTTGGCATGTCGCGGATGGCCGGAAGACTGCGGCCGGACTCCATTGGTCACACGAATCGCCGCCGGGTTCCGCCTTGGCGACCCCGACAGACGGCGGTGGGTGCAAAGCTACCAGAGGAAACGAATCTTGGGGCTCGGCAAGACACCTGTAGGGGCCAATTCATTCGCCCCTACAGAAAACACGAACGCCGCGCACAGCAAGGTCCGTCAATCGGCGTAATGCTGTTTATTTGAGCCCTGGGTGGGCTTCAGCCCACGATCGTAAGCCAGCGTGGGCTAAAGCCCCCTACCAGGCTTGGCAAATGAACTACCCCTACAAGGCCGGCTGCGCTTACAGGCGCGGGTAGTCGATGTAACCCACCGGGCCCTTGGCATAGAACAGATCGGGGCGCGGTTCGTTCAGCGGGGCGTCCAGGCGCAGGCGCTCGGGCAGGTCGGGGTTGGCGATGAAGGGAATGCCGAAGGCCACGGCATCGGCCTTGCCGCTTTCCAGCCAGGCATTGGCGCTGTCCCGGGTGAAGCGCTCATTGGCGATGAACACGCCACCAAAGGCTTCCTGCAATTGCGCCGCCAGGCTGTCCTCGCCTTCCTTTTCGCGGACGCAGATGAACGCCACGCCGCGCTTGCCCAGCTCACGGGCGACATAGCCGAACGTGCCGGCCAGGTCGGAGTCGCCCATGTCATGGGCGTCGGCACGGGGCGACAGGTGCACACCCACGCGGCCGGCGCCCCACACTTCGATCGCGGCGTCGGTGACCTCCAGCAGCAGGCGTGCACGGTTCTCGATCGAGCCACCGTAGCGGTCGCTGCGCTTGTTGGTGCTGTCCTGGAGGAACTGGTCCAGCAGGTAACCGTTGGCGGCGTGGATCTCCACACCGTCGAAACCGGCGGCCTGGGCATTTTCGGCACCGATGCGGTAGGCCTCGACGATGTCGGCGATCTCTTCGGTTTCCAGGGCGCGCGGCACCGGATAGTCACGCAGCGGACGCAGCAGGCTGACGTGGCCCCTGGCGGCGATGGCGCTGGGGGCCACCGGGGCTTCGCCGTTCAGGTAGCTCGGGTCGGAAATGCGGCCCACGTGCCACAGCTGCAGGACGATCTTGCCGCCGTTGGCGTGCACCGCCTTGGTGATATTGCTCCAGCCCTTCACCTGCTCGTCGGACCAGATGCCGGGGCTGTCCGGATAGCCGACGCCCAGGGGCGTGACCGAGGTGGCTTCGCTGATGATCAGCCCGGCGGACGCGCGCTGGGCGTAGTACTCAGCCATCAGCGCGTTGGGCACACGGCCTTCGTCCGCGCGGCAGCGGGTCAGGGGAGCCATGATGATGCGGTTGGCGAGTTCCAGGTCGCCGATCTTGATCGGGTCGAAGAGCGTGGGCATGTCGTTTACCTCGGGTCAGTCGAGAGCCGCAGGCATCTCGGGATTGCGGTTGCAGAAGGTGGGAAGTCTCGGGTTGCGGGCGGGGCTGCAGTTACAGCTCGTCGCTCATCTGGCGAAGAAATTCCGCGATGACGGCTTCATTGCGTTTGAAGAAGTGCCATTGGCCGACCTTGCGGCTGGTGACCAGGCCGGCGCGCTGCAATATCGCCAGGTGTGCCGAGACGGTGGACTGGGACAGCCCGCAGCGCTGATCGAACTTGCCGGCGCAGACGCCGATTTCGAACGGGTGGTCCTGCTCGGCAAAGTACTTCTCCGGCTCCTTGAGCCACTGCAGCATCTCCCGCCGGACGGGATTGGCCAGTGCCTTGATGATTTCGTCGAGGTCGATGGAGGTGCTCATGGCGGTGGATTCGCATATCGGGATGGAACGAACTTTATATCGAGAAACAACGATACAGGATCGTTTATCCCGATAGTCTTCATCGACTGCCATGATGAAACCGACTCTGGGTTAAGCTCGGCCAATGAACTACCTCGCCCACCTCCACCTCGGCGGCTCGCAGCCGGCGCAATTGCTCGGCAGCCTCTATGGCGACTTCGTCAAAGGGCCGCTGGTCGGGCGCTGGCCGGCGGATATCGAAGCCGGTATCCGCCTGCACCGGCGCATCGACGCCTTCACCGACAGCCACCCGCTGATCACCCAGGCCAAGCTGCGTTTCCCCAGCGAGCGGCGGCGCTTCGCCGGCATCCTGCTGGACGTCTTCTTCGACCACTGCCTGGCCCGCGACTGGGAGCGCTATGCCGCCGAACCGCTGGATGCCTTCACCCGCCATGTCTACGCTGTGCTGGTCAACGAGCCCACACTGCCCGGACGCCTGGCGCTGATCGCCCCGCGCATGGCCGCCCAGGACTGGCTCGGCAGCTACCGGGAATTCGAGACCCTGGAATTGGTCATCGCCGGCATGGCGCGGCGCATTTCGCGCCCGGAATCACTGGATGGTGCGATGGCCGAGCTGGAGGCGCTGTATCAGCCACTGTTCGATGACTTCCGTGAGTTCTATCCACAGCTCCAGCAATTTGCGGGAACCCGGCCAGACATCGGTTGACCTGCATCAAGGGAAATTTCCTACAGCCGGAGTGGAATAGCGTCAAAAGAACCCCACAGACTGGAGGTGCCCGATGAATGCGCTGATGCTGGCGACCGACCTTTCCAATCGCTCCGACCTCGCCTTGCGACGCGCAGCGCGACTGGTCCGGCAGTTCGACTGTCCCTGGTACATCCTTCATGTGGTAGACGAAGACCAACCCCAGCTGCGGATCGAAGTGGAAGTCGAGCAGGTCCGTCGCTACCTCAATTCACAGCTGGCCTTTTTCACCGAACTTGCCGGCCGCACACCGGAAATCTGGGTGGAAGTAGGCGACCCGGCCAAGCACATCAGCGACTGCACCCGCTGGGCCAACATCGACCTGCTGGTGGTCGGCAGCCACCGCAAGAACCCGCTGCGCGACATCTTCGTCGGGACCACCCTGGAACGCCTGGTACGCACCAGCCACGTGCCGATCCTGCTGGTGAACAGGGCCGCCGAGGACGATTACCTGATGCCACTGCTGGCCCTGGATTGCTCCCCGGCTTCCGCCCAGGCCGTGCGCGCCGCCCACGAGCTGGGCCTGCTGCCGAAATCCGGCGCCAAGGCGATGTACGCCTTCGACCCTCTGGGGGGTGCCATGCTGCTGACAACCGGGGCCAGTGCCGGGGCGATTACCGGCGACTACTCCGCCGAAGAGCGCCGCCGGGCGATCGCCGAGCTGGATGAATTCCTGCTCAAGGAAGAACTGGGCCCCGTCATCGACCAGCGCCTGATCGAGGAAGGCCAGCCGATGACTGCACTGCGACGGGTGATGGATCGCGAACCGGTCGACCTGCTGGTGATGGGAACCCGCGGACTGACAGGGATGAAGCGGGTGCTGATCGGCAGCGTGACGGATGCCGCCATGCGTGAACTGGATTGCGACATCCTTGCAGTACCGCCGATTAACTGGCCGGAAACGGACAAGGCCTGATCCTCTCAGGCGGTCAGCGCCGTCGTCCAGCTCACCGAAGAGCGCCCGTTGCACGGCGCTCTTCGCTTCTTGGCTCAGCTCGGTGCGGGTCAGCCCCTGGCTGGCAAACGGCTCAAGCAGCTGGATTTCCACTTCGGCCAGGTCGCTGCGCAACAGGCGCACCAGGTGCGAGAGGCGCTTGCTCCGGAGACGGCGAGGGCTTTGCCCGTTGGGTGCGATGCTGCCGCGGACCATGGCGATCCGGGTCATGAATAAGCCGCTGTTGGCCGGCTGGATCCCGGTTGCAGCCGGACGATCTTGTTGTGCAAGCTCAGGCCAGGTAGACCCGGTGTCACCCCCATGACGATCCCGTGATGCTTGTATGACATGGGGTCGCTGACAGCCCGCAACCACGCAGCCACCGCCCTCGAGGAGCCTTCAATGCCCTGGCAACGCCTGTTCGAAGCCACAGCCCGCCTGCCCTCCGGCCAATCTCTGGACGACTGGTACGGTTCCCTCCTGGATCGCCTGGGCGAGGTGACGCCCTTCGAACTGGCAGTGCTCGGCGGCTCGCTGTCCGCCACGCCCGGGCTGGCGTTCCTCGCCGGCTACCAGGGCGCCCTGCGCCTGCTCTGGCCTTCGGCGCCGCAGAGCCTGGGCGCGCTGTGCGTGACCGAGAACCGCAGCGTGCGCCCGGCGGACCTGCAGACCCGCCTGAACGGCCTCAGCCTCGCTGGCTGCAAGGACTTCGTCACCGCCGGGGAGGCCGCCGACTGGCTGCTGGTGGCGGCCCGCGAAGAGGCTGACGGCGAATCGCCGCGCCTGGCCCTGACCGTGGTGCGCAACGGCGCCCCGGGCGTGCGCATCGAGCCGCTCAAGCCGCTGCCGCTGATGCCCGACGTCCCCCATGCACGCCTGCATCTGGAAAGCGCCCATTGCGAGCGCCTGGCCGGGGATGGCTGGGACGCCTACGTAAAACCCTTCCGCAGCATCGAGGACCTCCATGTCCTCGCCGCGCTGGTGGCCTGGCTGTACGGCGTGGGCCGCGACAATGCCTGGCCCCGGGACTTGCAATTGCGCCTGCTGGCGTTGCTCGGCGGCGCCGCCGAGGTCTCCCGCCAATGCTCCACCACACCGGCCATGCACCTCCTGCTGGCCGCCCTCTTCGCCCAGTTCAAGGCGCTCAAGCCGGAACTGGACACTGCCTTCGCCGGCGGGACGGAGGAATGGGCGAGCCTGTGGAAGCGCGACCAGGGCGTGCTGGAGATCGCCAGCGGAGCGAGGGCGAAGCGGCTGGAAAAGGCCCTGGCGACGTTCGGCCTCTGACGGCGAACAGCCACTGCGCGCAAATTCATTCGCGATTGAAATCGCCCCCACAAAAAAGCACTGCCTGCCGACGTGTAGGGTGGAAGTCGCTTTTCACTTCCACCAGCGGTGTGGTCGGCGAGCGCTGGCGGTGGATCGGCATTGACTCAAATCAGCACTCGCTACTCAGAAATTCCTTACATTTGAACGTCGCCCTTCCTACAGAGGTTTACATGCGTCGCGAGCCCATCGTGCTGTTCGACAACGGTACCCACCAATGCCTGATGTTCGACGATCTGGTCAGCGGCGACGGCGTGCAGTCCAACCAGTTCCTGATTACCGACAACGAGCAGTACCTGCTGCTGGACCCGGGCGGCGACCTGACCTATACCCCTCTGTCGCTGGAACTGTCCAAGCACATTCCGGTGCAGGACCTGACCTACATCTTCGCCTCCCACCAGGATCCGGACATCATCGCCTCCCTGGACAAATGGCTGCTGCACACCCGCGCACGGGTGATCTGCTCCAAATTGTGGGCGCGCTTCCTGCCGCACCTGACCGCCGGCTACCTGGCCATCAGCCACGGCATCTCCACCTACGACCGCATCATCGCCCTGCCCGACCGTGGCGACTCCATCACCCTGGGCCGCTGCCAGTTGAAAGCGGTGCCTGCGCATTTCCTCCACTCGGTGGGCAACTTCCAGATCTACGACCCGGTCAGCCGCATCCTCTTTTCCGGCGACATGGGGGCGTCCCTGGTGGAAGACGCCACGCCGGTGCGCGACTTCGTCAACCATGTGCCGAACATGGAAGGCTTCCATCGCCGCTACATGGCCAGCAACAAGGTCTGCCGGCTCTGGGCCTCGATGGTCCGCGGCATGGACGTGGAAATGATCGTCCCGCAGCACGGCCGGCCCTTCGTCGGCAAGGAAATGATCAGCGCCTTCCTCTACTGGATCGAAAACCTGGAGTGCGGCATCGACCTCCTCGGGCCGGACGATTACCGACTGCCACGCTGAACGGACGTATCGCGCCCAATAGCCGCACAAACCGGCACGTTCGGCGCTGTTTACCGAACGCTGACCTGCCGGACCTGGTGAACCCGGCCCAGCCTGCCAAGCCCGACGCAGCGCCCTCCCCGGCTGCACGCGCCTGTTCCACCCTGTGGAACCACCTTCGATTGTTCTCCTTTCGTCCTCGCGGTTAGCTGGAGGCCGGCCGCGAAAGGCGGCCGACGCCCCAACGAGGAGAACAACAACAATGACCCGTTACGCCCATATCCAGGCCTGGCTCGACGACGTTGCCGCCGACTTGAAGGCCCTGCGCCAGGACATCCACGCCCACCCTGAACTCGGTTTCGAAGAACAGCGCACCGCCGCCCTGGTGGCCCGTCTGCTGAATGAATGGGGCTATGAAGTCCACTGCGGCATCGGCCGCACCGGCGTGGTCGGCGTGCTGCGCAATGGCGATGCCAGCCGCACCCTGGGCCTGCGCGCCGACATGGATGCCCTGCCCATCATCGAAACCACGGGCGTCACCTACAGCAGTTGCCACGCCGGGCGCATGCACGCCTGCGGCCACGATGGCCATACCGCCATGCTGCTGGGCGCGGCGCGCTACCTGGCGGCCACCCGCAATTTCGAGGGCACCCTCAACCTGATCTTCCAGCCGGCCGAGGAAGGCCAGGGCGGCGCCGAGGCCATGCTCGCCGATGGCCTGCTGGAGCGGTTCCCTTGCGAGGCCCTGTACGGCATGCACAACATGCCCGGCCTGGAAGCCGGCCACCTGTGCTTCCGCGAAGGTTCCCTGATGGCCTCGCAGGACCTGCTGGAAGTCGTGATCGAAGGCGTTGGCGGCCACGGCTCCATGCCGCACCTGACGGCGGATCCGCTGGTGGCTGCCTCCAGCACGGTGATGGCGCTGCAGACGGTGGTCGGACGCAACGTCGACCCGCAGCAGGCGGCAGTGGTCACGGTCGGTGCCCTGCAGGCCGGTGAAGCCGCCAACGTGATTCCCCAGAGCGCACTGCTGCGCCTGAGCCTGCGCGCCCTCGACGCCGGGGTGCGCGAGCAGGTGCTGGAACGGGTACAGGCGATCATCCGCAGCCAGGCCGAAAGCTACGGCTGCCGCGCCAGCATCGTTCACCGCCCGGCCTACCCGGTACTGGTCAACAGCGCTGCGGAAACTGCCTTCGCCCGCCGCGTGGGCGAGGAGCTGATCGGTGCCGGACAGGTGCTGGACGCCCCCACCGTAATGGGCAGCGAGGACTTCGCCTGGATGCTCCAGCGCTGCCCCGGCAGCTACCTGTTCATCGGCAATGGCGCCGGCGGGCCGATGGTCCACAACCCCGGATACGACTTCAACGACGACATCCTGGTATGCGGCGCCGCGTACTGGGCCGCGCTGACGGAAGCCTGGTTCCAGACACCGCCCGCCACCTCCCCGGCTTCTGCCACAGCCGCCTGACTTCAACGTTTTCCGGAGAATTCCCCATGCACGCTTCCCAGAGCGGAACCTCGCGCGCCCGTCAGGTGACCGCCGCCGTCATCGGCAACGCCCTCGAGTGGTACGACTTCATCGTCTACGGCTTCCTGTCGAGCATCATTGCCCGCCTGTTCTTCCCCGCCGACAGCGAATACGCCTCGCTGCTGATGGCCCTGGCCACCTTCGGCGTCGGCTTCTTCATGCGCCCGGTGGGCGGCGTCCTGCTCGGCCTGTACGCGGACCGCAAGGGTCGCAAGGCAGCCATGCAACTGATCATCCTGCTGATGACCCTGTCCATCGCGCTGATCGCCTTCGCCCCGGACTACGCCGCCATCGGCATCGGTGCGCCGGTGCTGATCGTGGTCGCGCGCATGCTGCAGGGCTTCGCCACCGGCGGCGAATACGCCAGTGCCACCGCCTTCCTGGTGGAGAGCGCTCCGGAAAACCGCCGCGGCCTCTATGGCGCCTGGCAGTTGTTCGGCCAGTGCCTGGCGGTGTTCGCCGGCGCCGGCATGGGCGCCCTGGTGACCCACAGCCTGTCCCCGGAAGCCCTGGAAAGCTGGGGCTGGCGCGTTCCCTTCATGCTCGGCCTGCTGATCGGCCCGGTGGGGCTGTGGATGCGCCGTCACATGGAGGAGCCCGAAGCTTTCGTCGATGCTCGCCAGGCACACAAGGGCGAGTCCCTCAGCCTGATGCAGGTCCTGCGCGAACAACGCCGCGCCGTGCTGGTGACCATGGGCAGCTGCATCTACGGCACCGTGGCCTTCTACGTGGTGCTGGTGAACATGCCGACCTTCGCCCACAAGCAACTCGGCCTGCCGCTGGACCAGGTATTCATGGTGCAGATGCTCGCAGTGGCACTGATGACGGTGATCATTCCCTTCGCCGGAGCGCTCTCGGACCGCATCGGCCGCCGCCCGGTGCTGCTCGCCGGCTGCCTGTCCTTCTTCCTGCTGGTCTACCCACTGATGGCCTGGGTGGCCGAAGCACCGAGCCTGGAGCGCCTGACGCTGATGCAACTGCTGCTCTGCGCGATGATCGGCGTGTCCTACGGTCCCGCCCCCACCGCCGTCGCCGAACAGTTCCCCACCCGTGTGCGCTCCACCGGCCTGGCTCTGGCCTACAACGTCGCCGTGATGCTGTTCGGCGGCTTTGCGCCGTTCATCGTCACCTGGCTGACCCGGGTGGCCGGCACCCCGGTGGCACCGGCCTACTACGTGCTCTTCGCCGCGCTGATCGGCGTGATCGCCACCTGCTTCCTGCGCGAAGGCGCTCCCGCCGCCGTGGAGCGCCGCCAACGCCGCAGCCCCATCGTTACCTCTGCCCGGAGCCTGTGAATGACCCGTTTCGAATTCCCGCAGAACACCTCCACCACCCTGCGGCAGGACGTCGTCGCGCTGGACGCCCTGCCCCTGTCGGAGGCCATCCGCACACGCCAGCTGTCCTGCCGCGAAGTGATGCAGGCCTACCTGGAGCAGATCGGGCACTACAACCCAAGGGTCAACGCCCTGGTAGCGCTGCGCCCGGCCGAGGAACTGCTGGCCGAAGCCGACGAGCACGACCGCCTCCTGGCCCAGGGGAAATGGCTCGGCTGGATGCACGGCATGCCGCAGGCAGTGAAGGACCTCGCCGCCTGCGCCGGCCTGCCCACCAGCATGGGGTCGCCGCTGTTCGCCGGGCAGTTGGCGCAGCATGACGCGATCGCCGTGTCGCGGGTGCGGGCAGCCGGCGCGATCTTCATCGGCAAGACCAACGTGCCGGAATTCGGCCTCGGCTCGCAAAGCTACAACAACGTCTTCGGCACCACCGGCAATGCCTATGACCCGGCGCTCTGCGCCGGCGGCAGCAGCGGTGGCGCGGCGACGGCCCTGGCCCTGCGCCTGCTGCCGGTGGCCGACGGTAGCGACATGATGGGCTCGTTGCGCAACCCGGCGGCCTTCAACAACGTCTATGGCCTGCGCCCGTCCCAGGGGCGCGTGCCCTTCGGCCCCACCCCGGAGCTGTTCGCCCAGCAACTGGCCACCGAGGGCCCCATGGGTCGCAGCGTGGCGGACGTAGCAGCGCTGCTGCGCACCCAGGCCGGCCCCCATCGGGCAGTCCCGCTGGCACTATCCAGCACGGCCGACCTGATCGGCCCGCTGCAGCGCGACTTCACCGGTACGCGCATTGGCTGGCTCGGCGACCTGGGCGGTCACCTGCCCATGGAAGTCGGCCTGCTGGGCCTTTGCGAAAGCGCACTGGCGGACTTCCGCGAACTTGGCTGCCAGGTCGAGGCCTGCCTGCCGGAGTACGACCTGGATCGCCTGTGGCGCTGCTGGCTGGTGCACCGCCAGTGGCTGGTGGCCGGCAGTCTGGCCCAGGCCTACGCCGATCCGGCGCGCCGTGCGCAACTCAAGCCGGAGGCCGTCTGGGAAGTGGAAAGCGGCCTTGGCCTCGGTGCGGCGGACGTCTACCAGGCCTCGGTCGACCGCAGCGATTGGTACCGCGCCGTGGAAAAACTCTTCGAGCGTTACGACTTCCTGCTGCTGCCCAGTGCGCAGGTGTTCCCTTTCGACGCAACCCTGCACTGGCCCAAGGCCATCGCCGGGCGGGAGATGGACACCTACCACCGCTGGATGGAAGTGGTGATCGGCGCTACCCTCGCCGGCATCCCGGCCATGAGCGTGCCCGCTGGCTTCAACCCCGCCGGACTGCCCATGGGCCTGCAGATCATGGGCCCGGCCCAGGCCGACCTGGCGGTGCTGCAACTGGCCCATGCCCATGAACAGCTCACCCGGTGGGTACGCAACTGCCCACCGCCGCTGCTCGATGACGTTCGCTAGTCGGGCGACGCCAGCCACCACCGCGCCCGGGCCTGCATCTTGCAGTGTCCGCGCGGTGGGTCCACGCAGGGCACGACAGGGTTTGGACATGCACGGCAAAGATGAAGGCGGCACGGTACGGTCAGTGGAGCGGGCACTGGCGATCATCGAATTGCTCGGCGAGCACCAGGAACTCGGCCTGGAGGAATTGCACTACCTCACCGGCCTGCCCAAGGCCACGGTCTCGCGCCTGCTCCACACCTTGCAGGAACAGGGCTGGCTCTATCGCGGCCTGTGCGACCGGCGCTACCGACTCTGCTCCGGCAGGCTGTACGGCGACCCGCTCCAGCGCTTCAGCCGCCGCCTGGTGGAACAGGCCGCGCCGCTGATGCAGGAACTCAGCGAACGCACCGGCCTGGTGGCCGATCTGTCCTTCTTCGACGGCGACGACCTGCATGTGATGGAAAGCGTCATCCCCGAGGTGTTGCGCAAGCGCTACCCGAGCAATCGCCTGGTCATCGGCCTGCAGGCCAGCCTGTTCCAGTCGGCCATGGGCAAGGCCTGCCTGGGCGAACTGGACAGCGATGAAGTGCAACGCTTGGCGCTGCGCCATCGGCTCAGCGGCGATGAGCTGCTGCGGGCCCACGAGCAGACCCATACCCAAGGTTTCGGCGAGCGCACCGAGGGCTCCTGGGAATACGCCGTGCGCCTGCCCTTCCTGATTCGTGCCGTGGCCCTGCCGATCCGCAGCAGGGGCCGCCTGGTGGGCAGCATCGCGCTGCACTGGCCACGAGATACCCACAGCGTGGAAAGTGTGCAGCACCGCCATCTGGGCAGCCTCGCCGAAACGGTCAGTCAGTTGCAGCAAAGTCTCGACTGATATTCCTGCTTCCCTATCCGCGAAGTTTCCGAACATGCAGCCTCGGAACTTTCGCTCGCCCATCGATAAAATTCCAAAAGTTTAATATTCCACTGCATGGAACCCAATTGAATTGCCCTTTATTTGCCTGACTCGACAATAGATTCCGGCCCGGACACAGGCCCTATCGTCAGAACAAGAAAATAAAGGTGATGAGATGTGCAACGTTCGCTGCAAGTATCTGGCAGGGATTGCCGGGTGCTTATTGGCCGGGAGTGCCGCTGCCGATGGTTTTATCGATAACAGCCTCACCACACTGCGTTACAGCCAGTTCTACTGGAAGGAAAACGACGGCGGCGGCGTGGGACCCACCCGCGACGAATGGGTCCAGGGCGCGCAGTTCAGTTTCGCTTCCGGCTGGTACGCCGACATGCTGGGCCTGGACTACAGCTATGGCCTGGCCGACGACCTGAACATCGGCAGCGACGCCAACAGCATTACCAATCTTGAAGCCGACGATTCGGTGCAATCGCCCCACGGCCTGGCCAAGCCCATCGAGGCCTATCTGCGCGGCCGCCTCAACGGTGATGCCGGCGAGCTGGTGCTGGGCGGCGGCAAGAAGGTGCGCCGCTACGCCCAGTACTTCGACGACGCCACACGCATCCTGCCCGCCGCCACGCTGGGCGTGGATGCGGACTACCGTCTCGATGGCCTGAACCTGCGCTACAGCCATATCAGGGAATTCAGCCCACGCAATGAAAACGGCTGGGGCGACGAGCTGACCAACTTCCGCGGCGAGAAGATCGACAACCTGCAGCTCTTCGCCCTGGGCTACCAGTTGCCCTTCGGCAGCCGGCTGCAGGCCGAGTACGCCGAGTCCAGGGACTACCTGCGGGCCGCCTCGCTCAAGGTGGAGCACAGCATCGACCTGGGCGCCGGCCGCGCGCTCGATCTTTATGTCACCAACGGCATGCAGCAGGACGCCGGAGACCTGTTCGAATTCAACGGCGTGCCAGGAATCTATCGAGCGGAAACTTCCCACTATGCGCGTTATATCGACCTGTCCGCCAAGTACCGGACGTCCAATTACTATCTGGGCATGACCTATAACAAAGTTCGCGGCGACGACTTCGACCGGGTTTTCTTCAGCAAGGATCATGGCGCCTGGAACAGCAGTGCGAAGTTGTTCTACTTCTTCGGCGTGGAAAATGAAGAAATGTTCAAACTGATGGGCGGCACCAACTTCTCGTCCATCGGAATTCCGCAACTAAGACTGGATGTGCATTACGCCTTTTCCGACCATGCAGCCGGTTACGACGGATTCTCCCGACGCGAATTCCAGAGCCTTTTTCAATACCACTTCGACGGCATGTTCAGAGGCCTGAGCCTGGTCTGGCTGCACAACGAATTCCACACCAAGGGCCAGCCGGATGGCATCGAGCGCACCAGCGCCTCGCGCGGTCCGGCGGGGATCATCACCCACAACGCCGAGCGCTTCTATCTGAACTACGTCTACAGCTTCTGACCGGCCAGCTTGCTCACCAACGAGCGGTTTCCTGCGCCAGCACAAACGAAAAAACCCCCGGGCCATGACAGCCCGGGGGTTTTCATTGAGCACGCTGCCTCAGCGCATGTTGATCTGCTGCTGCAGGTTCTGCACCTGGCTCTGCAGGGTATTGATGTTGCGGGTCATCTGAGCACGGAAGGCATCGAACTCGGCGGTGCTGGTGCCCTGGGAGGGTGCCGGGCGGTTGTCCAGCTCGCTGCGCAGTACCAGCAGGTCCTGCTCCAGCCGCTTGATCGCCTGGTTCGGGTTGCCCTGCTTCTTCAGCGCTTCAACATCGCTGCCCAGGCCCTTCAGGCGACTGTCGAGTTGGGCCATGTCGCCCTGGGCGGCCTTCAGCTTCGCCTGCTCGGCAGCCAGGCCGTCGAGCTTGCCATTCAGCTGCGTGCCCAGCTGGGTCGCGGCGCCCTGGGCGGTCTTGATGTCAGCGGCGAGCTGGTCGACGCGCTTGCCCTGGGCACCCAGCTGGGCATTGGTGGCTTGCTGCTGCTTGGACAGCTCCATCACCTGGGCTTGCTGCTTGGACAGCTCGATCACCTTGGTCTGCAGCTGCTTGAGCTGCAGCTTCATGGACTCGCTGCCGCTGGTCATGCTGGATTCGGTGGCGACCACCTTGCCGGAAATGTCCTGGATGCGGCCGGCGGCCTCCTCGCTGATGCGGGCGAAGCTTTCCTGGGTAGCAACCAGTTGCTGCTCCATCAGGCTGATCTGCTGGAAGCTCCACCAGCCCAGGCCGCAGAGGGCGACGAGCAGTGCAACCACCAGGGCCCAGAGCGGACCGGTGCTGGCGGCCCTGGGCACAGCTGCAGGAGCGGTATAGCCGTTGGAGTGGCGGTGCAACGGCTCGACCACCGGAATATGGCCGAATTCGTCGCGATCACGGGCATCGGTGGTCAGGCTGGGAACATCATCCACTTCGTCGAGAGCGTCATTGCGCATAGGGGGACCTTTGGAGAGAAACGCAGAACCGCGAATGGCCGGAAGTATACCGGTTCGCACGGCGGCCTTCAGCGTCGCGCCATGGCGGTGCGGGTTGCACCGTGCGAGGGCGACGCCCCTCGATTGACCACGCCAGGGCCCCGCAGTTCCGGGCCTTGCGGGCTGGTACGGGGCTTGCTAGCCAGATGCCATCCCTGGCACGAGGCCATGCCAGGAAATCACCATCCGGAGCCGGCGTCTCCGTCCGGCTCCGCACACTTCGCCAGGAAGGAACGGAGCACTCTTCGACCATGGGGGAAGAAGGAATGGAATTGACCAAGGCTGTGCTGGATTGCATGCAGATCCTGCGGCGCCAGCTTCGTGAAGAACAGGCTGTGGATATCCGCCTCAGCCAGCCCGATGCCATCCTGGCCATGCTCAACGCCTGCGCCGAATCCCAGCGTGACGCCACCCGAGAGCTGGGCGAACACCTGAGCAGCCTCACCGGCGTGCGCCTGAAACCGGCGGTCCTCAGTGAAGAAGAACTGGTGCGCAAATACACCCAGTACGCCGGCCCGCTGCGTGGCTAGGGATGCTGGGCGCCCCACCAGGCGCAGAACTCGTCCAGCGCCGTCCACAGGCTCACCCGTGGCTCGTACTCCAGGTATTGCCGGGCACGGCTGATGTCCAGGGAGAAGTCCCTGGACATCACCGCCACGGCCAGCCGATAGAGCGACGGTTCCGGCCGCCCCGGCAGCAGCCTGCACACCGACTCGTTGATCAGCGCGGCGCTGTAGGCCAGGCCATAGGGAACGTGGCGGTTCACTTGCGGCATGCCCAGCTTGCGGAACACATAATTGATCACGTCCCAGATCGGCACCGGCTGGCCGTTACTGATGTTGTAGACCTGCCCCAGCGCCGGACCGGTGGCCAGCAGGCCGCTGAGCAGGGCGTCGTTGAGGTTCTGCACGCTGGTGAAGTCGACCTTGTTCAGGCCGTTGCCGATGATCTTCAGGCGGCCCTTGCGCTGCATGGCGATCAGCCGCGGGAAGATGCTGGTGTCACCGGCGCCGGTGACGAAGCGCGGGCGGAAGGCGATCACTTCCAGACCGAACTCCTCGGCGGCAAAGACCTTCTGCTCGGCCAGATATTTGGTCGCACCGTAGTGGTCGGAGAAGCGCGTGGGCACCTGCTCTTCGCGAATGCCCACGTGGGAGCGTCCATCGAAGTAGATCGACGGCGAGGACAGATGCACCAGGCGCCGCACCCGCTGCTTCAGGCAGGCTTCCACCACGTTCTCGGTGACCTGCACGTTGGCCTGGTGGAAGTATTCGTACTTGCCCCAGACGCCCACGGCGCCCGCGCAATGCACCACCGCGTCGACGTCATCGCACAAGCGCAGCACCAGCTCCGGGTCCGACAGGTCGCCCTGGATGAACTCGGCACCACGCTTGACCAGATGCTCCACGCCTTCCGGACGGCGGCCGTTCACTCGCACGTCGAGTCCCTGCTCCAGGGCGAAACGCGCGAAGCGCCCGCCGATGAACCCGCTCGCCCCCGTCACCAGAATCTTCATCTATGGCCCCCTGCCATGCATCGTGATGCCCGCGACTCTAGCAGGTTGTTAAAAAACGTAGGCGAGGCAGCCGAGACAAGGCAAAAACGGCCGAAGAAGCGGAGTTTACGAGTTGTAAATGAGCATTCTGAGGACGTTTTTAACGCCGTATCGGCAACGCAGGTGGTTTTTCAACAGCCTGCTAGCAGCCCCGGCGCCGGCCAGGTGTCGCGTCGCGAGCCAATGGAACGACTCTGAACGCAATCCCGGCCCATCGTTCCCGCCGGGGCCGTCAATGCGCAAGCGGCACCAGCCAGCGGCCCGCTGCAGTCGCCAGATAGTCGGTGAGCAGGCCGAGCAGTTCGCCGCCGTGGCGCCAGTGATGCCAATACAGCGGCACATCGATGGGGCGGTCGGGAATCAGTTCCTGCAACTCGCCCCGCGCCAGTTGCGCCCCCACCTGTTGCTCGGGCACTAGTCCCCAGCCCAGGCCGCCTTCGGTCAGGCGCACGAAACCTTCGGAAGAGGGGCATAGGTGATGGACGAAGCCGCCCTCGACGCCCAGCGCCGCCAGGTAGCGATGCTGGAGCAGGTCATCCGGGCCGAACACAATGGCCGGTGAGCGGGCCAGGGCCTGGGGCGTCACGCCCTTGGGGAAATGCCGTTCGATGAAGGCCGGGCTGGCCAGCGCGCGATAGCGCATGGCACCCAGCGACAGGCTGCGCGCCCCGGCCACCGGGCGCTCGGCAGCGCAGACACAGGCCGCGACCTCGCCGGCGCGCATGCGCTTGAGGCCCACTTCCTGGTCTTCCACCACCAGCTCCATCAGCACCTGCTGTTCGGCGCAGAAACCACCCACGGCAGCCGCCCACCAGGTGGCCAGGCTGTCGGCATTGAGGGCGATGCGCAGGCGCTCCGGCAGGCCGCCCTCCTCCAGGGCCGGCACCTGGCGTTGCAGGTCGCGCTCCAGCAGGCGCACCTGCTGCACATGGTTGAGCAGGCGGGTGCCCACCTCGGTGGGAGCCGGCGGCGTGGCGCGCACCAGCACGGGCTGGCCGACCCGCGCCTCCAGCAGCTTGATGCGCTGCGACACCGCGGACTGCGACAGGCCCAGCATCTGGGCTGCACGCTCGAAACCACCCTGCTCCACCACGGCCGCCAGGGCGGACAGCAACTTGTAGTCGAACAAATCAGTTTTCCTAATGAGAGATCAGCAAGATTCGTTTTCCTTATACATTGCCGCGCCCCAGACTCGCCACATCCCAACGGCTTATCGAAGGACGCACCATGGCCGGCGAAACCGCTCTCTCCACCCTGATCCGCAACCTGTCGCCGCAGCTCAACCCGGGCCAGTACGTGTTCTGCACCCTGGACGACGCTGCCCGCCTGCAAGGCAGCGTGCCACTGGGCAGCTTCCGCGAACAGGAAGGCCTGACAGTGATCCTCGAACGCGCTGAGGCCGATCGACTGGGGCTCTCCTACGACTACACCGCCGCCTGGATCACCCTGCAGGTGCATTCATCCCTCAGCGCCGTCGGCCTGACCGCCGCCTTCGCCGCCGCGCTGGCCCAGGCCGGCGTGAGCTGCAACGTGGTGGCCGGCTATTTCCACGACCACCTGTTCGTCGCCAGCGAAGACGCCGAGCGCGCCGTTTCCACCCTGCGGGCCCTCGCGGCCAACGCACAGCCGGAGTGAACGCCATGTGGCAGAGCTACCTGAACGGTCTATTGATGGCCGCCGGCCTGATCATCGCCATCGGCGCCCAGAATGCCTTCGTCCTGGCCCAGAGCCTGCGCCGCGAGCATCACCTGCCAGTGGCCGCCCTGTGCGTGCTGTGCGACGCGCTGCTGGTCAGCGCCGGTGTCTTCGGCCTGGCGACCCTGCTGGCGCAGAATCCCCTGCTGCTGGCCATCGCCCGCTGGGGTGGCGTGGCCTTCCTGCTCTGGTACGGCGTACAGGCGCTGCGCCGCGCCATCAGCCCCGGCGTCCTCGACCAGTCCAGTGAAGCCGGCCCCCGCTCGCGTCGCACTGTGCTGCTGGCGGCCCTGGCGGTGACCCTGCTCAATCCCCACGTCTACCTCGACACGGTGCTGTTGATCGGCTCCCTCGGTGCGCAGCAGACGGTTCCCGGCGCCTACGCCCTGGGTGCGGCCAGCGCCTCGCTGGTGTGGTTCTTCGCCCTGGCGCTCGGCGCCGCCTGGCTCGCCCCCTGGCTGGCACGGCCTTCCACCTGGCGCCTGCTCGACCTGGCGGTGGCGATGATGATGTTCGGCATGGCGGCACAACTGGTGAACGGGATCTGAGCCTGGAAGGTCCAGATGGGATAGGCGCGCCAGAGCCGACGGCCATGGCTTAACCACACACTTGCTGCGTGGTTAAGCCCTATGCCCGGTGCTATGATCCGGAATTCGCGGCAAGAAAGAGTACGAACTCGCAGCCGCATTCTCGGCCGACCGTGAACGGCCCCGCGCCTTGCGCAAAAATCCCGACCTGATGAAGGAGATAGACATGGCTTTCGAATTGCCGCCGCTGCCTTACGAGAAAAACGCCCTCGAGCCGCACCTGTCCGCCGAGACCCTGGAATACCACCACGGCAAGCACCACAACGCTTACGTGGTAAACCTGAACAACCTGGTTCCGGGCACCGAGTTCGAAGGCAAGAGCCTGGAAGAAATCATCAAGACCTCTTCCGGCGGCATCTTCAACAACGCAGCCCAGATCTGGAACCACACCTTCTACTGGAACTGCCTGAGCCCGAACGGCGGTGGTCAGCCCACCGGCGCCCTGGCTGATGCCATCAACGCCGCTTTCGGTTCCTTCGACAAGTTCAAGGAAGAGTTCACCAAGACCGCCATCGGCACCTTCGGCTCCGGCTGGGCCTGGCTGGTGAAGAAGGCTGACGGTTCCCTGGCCCTGGCCAGCACCATCGGCGCCGGCGTTCCGCTGACCAGCGGCGACACCCCGCTGCTGACCTGCGACGTGTGGGAACACGCCTACTACATCGACTACCGCAACCTGCGTCCGAAGTATGTAGAGGCCTTCTGGAACCTGGTCAACTGGGACTTCGTAGCCAAGAACTACGCTGCCTGAGACCCGCTCCAGAGGTAAGAGAAACCCGGCCAATGGCCGGGTTTCTTCATTTTTGCGTGTCATTCGGCCTGCTGCGGTACTAAAGAAAAAAATGTCGGACAGCCCTCAAGCTCGGACCTGTTCGCACCGACATAAAGTCGACGGAAATAAAGGTGCCGTCTGCGTCAGCTGTTGCAGTGGTGAAGGGAAGACTCTGGCCCGAGGCTTGCAGGTTTCCGTATGCGCCTGACACTTCCCTTTCACGGAGGGAGAGGGGACTCACGCGACGCGGCACAAGTCATCTTGAAGCAAGCAGCGGTCTGAAAAATGGCTGAAGCGGTGGGGTAGCGGTACCAACAGCACTTGACGCAGGCATAGCCAAAATAGAGGTGGCTATCCCGGCAGTGGGTCGTCGTCCTGAATAGTGGCACTTGCATACTGGCCCTTTGACGGCCAGGACCTGTTTGCCAATACTCACACCCGTCTGGCGCCTCGCGGCATCGAACAAGGAATTTCCATTTGAAGCTGGATCTCAAACACAGCTTGTCATTGAAGCTGCTGCGCGTGGTGCTGCTGTCCGCACTGGTAGTCGGTGTGGTGCTCAGTTGCGCGCAGATCGTGTTCGATGTCTACAAGACACGGCAGGCTGTCTCCAATGACGCCAACCGGATCCTCGGCATGTTCCGCGACCCTTCGACCCAGGCGGTCTACAGCCTGGACCGCGAGATGGGCATGCAGGTGATCGAGGGCCTGTTCCAGCACGAATCGGTCCGCCACGCCTCCATCGGCCACCCCAACGAACCCATGCTGGCGGAGAAGGAACGGCCGCTGATGGAGCTGTCGACCCGCTGGCTGACCGACCCCATCCTCGGCAAGGAACAGACCTTCACCATCCAACTGGTCGGCCGCAGCCCCTACAGCGAGTACTACGGCGACCTCAGCATCACCCTCGACACCGCCCCCTACGGCGAGGACTTCGTCACCAGCTCGGTGATCATCTTCATCTCCGGCGTACTGCGCGCCCTGGCCATGGGCCTGGTGCTCTACCTCGTGTACCACTGGCTGCTGACCAAGCCGCTGTCGAAGATCATCGAGCACCTGTCCAGCATCAATCCCGACCGCCCCAGCGAACACAAGCTGCCCATGCTCAAGGGCAACGAGAAGAACGAACTGGGCCTGTGGATAAACACCGCCAACGATCTGCTGGCCTCCATCGAACGCAACACCCACTTGCGCCGTGAAGCCGAGAACAGCTTGCTGCGCATGGCCCAGTACGACTTCCTCACCGGCCTGCCCAACCGCCAGCAACTGCAGCAGCAGCTCGACCAGATCCTCGAAGACGCCGGCCGCCTGCAACGTCGCGTGGCCGTGCTCTGCGTTGGCCTGGACGACTTCAAGGGCGTCAACGAACAGTTCAGCTACCAGACCGGCGACCAGTTGCTGATCGCCCTGGCCGATCGCCTGCGCGGCCACAGCGGCCGTCTCGGCGCCCTCGCGCGCCTGGGTGGCGACCAGTTCGCCCTGGTCCAGGCCGATATCGAGCAGCCCTACGAGGCCGCCGAGCTGGCCCAGGCCGTGCTGGACGACCTGGAAGTGGCCTTCTCCCTGGAGCAGCAGGAAGTGCGCCTGCGCGCCACCATCGGCATCACCCTCTTCCCCGAGGATGGCGACAGCACCGAGAAACTGCTGCAGAAAGCCGAGCAGACCATGACCCTGGCCAAGAGCCGCTCGCGCAACCGCTACCAGTTCTATATCGCCAGCGTGGACAGCGAGATGCGCCGTCGCCGCGAACTGGAGAAGGACCTGCGCGAGGCCCTCAACCGTGGCGAGATGCATCTGGTCTACCAGCCCCAGGTGGATTACCGCGACCACCGCATCGTCGGCGTCGAAGCCCTGCTCCGCTGGCAGCATCCGCAGCACGGTTTCGTGCCGCCGGACCTGTTCATCCCCCTGGCCGAGCAAAATGGCACGATCATCCCCATCGGCGAATGGGTGCTGGACCAGGCCTGCCGCCAGCTGCGCGAATGGCACGACCAGGGGTTCTCCGAACTGCGCATGGCCATCAACCTGTCCACCGTGCAGCTGCACCACGCGGAACTGCCGCGGGTGGTGAACAACCTGCTGCAGGTCTACCGCCTGCCCCAGCGCAGCCTGGAAATGGAAGTCACCGAAACCGGCCTGATGGAAGACATCTCCACCGCCGCCCAGCACCTGCTCAGCCTGCGCCGCTCCGGCGCCTTGATCGCGATCGACGACTTCGGTACCGGCTATTCGTCCCTGAGCTACCTGAAGAGCCTGCCGCCGGACAAGATCAAGATCGACAAGAGCTTCGTGCAGGACGTGCTGGAAGACGAGGATGACGCCACCATCGTCCGCGCCATCATCCAGCTGGCGCGCAGCCTGGGCATGCAGGTCATTGCCGAAGGTGTGGAAACCGCCGAGCAGGAGGCCTACATCATCGCCCAGGGCTGCAACGAGGGTCAGGGCTACCTCTACAGCAAACCCCTGCCCGCCCGCGAACTCACCCTCTACCTCAAGCAGGCCCGGCGCCTGTCCAGCGCGATCTCAAATCCCGCGACGCTCTGAGGCGGACTCGTTCTCGAACGGGCTGCAAAGGCAACCCCGCAGGCTGGATGGAGCCCCGCCCATCCACCACCGCGCCGGATCAACGATGAATCGGTGAAACACGCGCTCCCTACAAGAGCCCGGTCACCCTGAGCAGGTAAACCGTCGCTACCGCTCCGGCCACGCAAAGCACCGCACCGAACAGCGCCTGCCAGCGGAAATGCCGCGCCAGCACGTCCTCGCCATGGCTGGAAAGCACGAAGGGCTGGGACTCCCTCGGCCGGCGCATGTGGTTCATCGCCGGCGCCGCGCTGGCGCGGCGATGCCGGTCTTCGGCCTCCAGCCTGGCGGCCAGGCGCACGCGGCCCCATTCCGCCTCGTCCAGCCGCCCATCACCATTGCTGTCGAAGCGCGTCAGCAGGCCGCTGAAGTCGCCCTTCCACTCGCGAATCACGGCAGCCTGTGCGGTATTCAGGTCCAGCCCCTGACGGCCTCCGCCAGTGGTGTGGAAGTCGCCGATGGCGTAGAGCGGCTCCCCAACGTGCAGGCGTTCTTCCGTGTAGCGGTATTCGCCGCCACCGATCCAGGAGCCCAGGCCGCTCCTGGCCAGTCCGCGCGGATGACGGGAAGTTCCTTTCCAGACCTCGCGGGACGACGGGCGCACCTCGGCGCCGCGTGGATCGATCAGGCATTCGCCCGTGGCATCGGCCAAGCGCAGCCAGGCATCGCTGACACCGCTGTCCACCACCCGCCAGCTCTTGCTCTTGCCGCTTTCGCTGTATTCCTCGATGCGATAGCGCCACCACAGGCAGGGCTTGCCCGTCAGCGGCGCGCTGAGCTGGCCGTCCCCCGGCTCGTGCAGGATGCCGTACAGCTCCACGTAGCCCTGGGCGGCGGAGCGGATCTTCGAGGTCGGGGTATCCAGCAGCATCCGCGCCTGCGCCAGGCGGCGCAGGCACCACCAACCGCCACCGGCGAACGCGCCGAGGCTGAACCCCAGGCTGATGGCCAGCCCGGCGACATCCACGGCCATATCAGCCGAACAGGCTCTTGAGGTCGACGTCGGCCTTTTCCGTCTCGCTGAACTCCAGCAGCTCGGCGGCCTTGAAGCCGAACAGGCCGGCGATGATCACGTCCGGGAACTGCTCGATACGCACGTTGTTGAGGTTCACCGCCTCGTTGTACAGCTCGCGGCGGTCGGCGATGCCGTTCTCCAGGCCGCTGATGCGCTGCTGGAGGAACTGGAAGCTTTCGTTGGCCTTCAGCTGTGGGTAGTTCTCCGCCAGGGCGAAGAGCTGTCCGAGGCCGGCACGCAAGCCGCTTTCAGCCTGGCCGAGGGCACCGATGTCGCCCTTCTCGCGGGCGCTGGCTACCGCATTACGTGCGGCGATCACCCGCTCCAGGGTGGTGCGCTCGTGCTGCATGTACTGCTTGCAGGTTTCCACCAGCTTGGGCAGCTCGTCATGGCGCTGCTTGAGCAGCACCTCGATGTTCGACCAGGCCTTGCCAACACCGTGCTTGAGGCGCACCAGCGCGTTGTAGAGGATCACCGCATAAGCGGCAACGAGTAGCAGGACCACGATCAGGGCGACACTGGTCAGACTCATGCAGGCATCTCCTTCAGGCTGCGGGTCATGGGGCTGCGGCGATTCTAATGGCCTTTGGCCGAGGATGCGGAGACCTCGTGCTCAGCGCCTGCAAAACGCCCGAGAACAGCCTTTCCAAAAATGAAAATCTTTCGCATTATGTTGCAGTTTTCGTTTGCGCAAATGCATATTGCCATCACTCAGCAGCAAAGGACCTCGCCCATGATTCATAAGCCCCTGGCCGCCGCCAGCCTGCTCGCCGTCGCCATTGCCCTCGCCGGTTGCGGTGACGACAAGAAAGAAGCCGCAGCAACGCAAGCCGCCGCCCCGGCCGCCACCAGCACTGCCGCAGCTCCGGCTGCCACCGCCAAGGTCGACGAGGCCGAAGCCAAGAAAGTCGTTGCCCACTACGCCGATCTCGCCCTGGCGGTATTCACCGACGCCCACAGCACCGGCGTGAACCTGCAGACGGCCGTTGACGCCTTCCTCGCCAAGCCCGATGCCGACACCCTGAAGGCCGCCCGCGAAGCCTGGCTGGCCGCCCGCGTGCCCTACATGCAGACCGAAGTGTTCCGCTTCGGCAACCCGGTGGTCGACGACTGGGAAGGCCAGCTGAACGCCTGGCCGCTGGACGAAGGCCTGATCGACTACGTCGCCACTGACTACCAGCACGCCCTGGGCAACCCCGGCGCCACCGCCAACATCATCGCCAACACCACCATCCAGGTTGGCGAAGACAAGATCGACGTCACCGAGATCACCGGTGAGAAGCTGGCCAGCCTGAACGAGCTGGGCGGTTCCGAAGCCAACGTCGCCACCGGCTACCACGCCATCGAATTCCTCCTCTGGGGCCAGGACCTGAACGGCACCGGCCCGGGCGCCGGCAACCGTCCGGCCACCGACTTCGTCGTCGGTGAAGGCGCCACCGGTGGCAACAACGAGCGTCGCCGCGCGTACCTGAAAGCCGCCACCGACCTGCTGGTCGCCGACCTGGAATACATGGTTGGCCAGTGGAAAGCCGGCGTTGCCGACAACTACCGTGCCAAGCTGGAAGCCGAACCGGCCGAGTCCGGCCTGCGCAAGATGCTCTTCGGCATGGGCAGCCTGTCCCTCGGCGAGCTGGCCGGCGAACGCATGAAGGTCGCCCTGGAGGCCAACTCCACCGAAGACGAGCACGACTGCTTCAGCGACAACACCCACAACTCGCACTTCTACAACGGCAAGGGCATCCGCAACGTGTACCTGGGCGAATACAAGAAGGTCGACGGCACCACCCTGACCGGCCCGAGCCTGTCCTCCCTGGTCGCCAAGGTCGATGCCCAGACCGACGCCACCCTGAAGGCCGATCTGGAAGCCACCGAAGGCAAGCTGCAAGCCCTGGTGGACAGCGCCGACAAGGGCGTGCATTTCGACCAGCTGATCGCCGCCGACAACACCGCCGGCCAGCAACTGGTGCGTGATGCCATCGCCGCGCTGGTCAAGCAGACCGGCGCCATCGAAGAAGCCGCCGGCAAGCTCGGCATCACCGACCTGAAGCCGGACAACGCCGATCACCAGTTCTGATCGACGCGCCAGCGAGCAACAAGCGGATGCGGCCCAGTGCCGCATCCGCTTTTTTGTGGTTCTTCGCGGAGTCTGGGGGAAGAGCGAGTTGACAGTCAGGGAAGTGGGTAAATTGGCAGTCGCCAAACGAACCAACCCCCACTCCCTGCTGCCGCCGTGCATCCTATTGATCTTGCTCAATTCTGG
>NZ_JBHZGM010000010.1:0-141958 GCF_043392685.1 Metapseudomonas phytobenefica
CAGTGACGATGGCCACGTTGGCCGCATCCATCAGGCGCAGGCGCTGCTTGTCGCCGCCCCCGCAGCCGGCCACCCCGTGGGCGAAGTTGGCGCACTGCAGCTTGCCGCGCTGGGGCCCGTCGCTGGCCGCCTTGTGGATCATCGCCAGGTAGCGCTCGCGGGTGGCGCGGCTACGCTCCACCAGGCGCTCGGTAACTTCAAGGACGCGGGGATGCATGGATTCGACTCCAGGAGCTGAATGGATGGGGACGCATGACAGCGATTGCGGATCAGGTGCTTTCACGAACCATCAGCTCGAAGCCCATGTCCTGAACCGGTTCCTCGACCACCTTGCCGGCGATCAAGGCGAGTATCTGCTCCGCCGCGCGGCGGCCGATGGCCTCTCGCGGCGTACGGATGCTGCTCAGGCGCGGCACCATGAAGGCCGAACTGGGCAGGTCGTTGAAACCGAGTACCGCCACCTGTTCGGGGATCTTCACGCCCAGGCGCATGGCCTCCAGCAAGGCTCCCTGGGCCAGGTCGTCGTTGCCGAAGAAAATGCCGTCGATCTGCGGGTGACTGGTCAGCAACTGAGTGAACAGCTCGCCGCCCAGCCCCACCGACGACGGGCGCGGCGTCAGCAGCTCCAGGCTCGGGTCGTACAGCCCGGCTTTCTGCAGCACGCGGCGGAAACCTTCACCGCGCAGCAAGGTGCGCTGGTCGAGCTGCGCGCCGACGAAAGCCAGGCGCTTGCGCCCACGCGACAGCAGGTGTTCGGCGGCAGTGGCGCCGGCATGCAACTGTGAAAAGCCCACGCAGTGCAGCCCCGACCCGCTGTCCAGGTCCATCATGTAGACGCAGGGCACGCCGCTGGCCTCGATCATCCGCCGCGAACTTTCCGTCCGCTCGAAGCCGGTCAGCAGCATGCCGCGCGGCTGGTAGGCGAGGTAATTGCGGATCAGGTCCTCTTCCTCGTCACGGGAGTAGTGGAAGTTGCCGATCAGCACTTCCAGACCCTTGGGGTGCAGCACACCGTGAATGGCTTCAAGGGTATCGACGAACAACTGGTTCGACAGCGAGGGCACCAGCACCACCACGGACTGGCTCTGCGCGGACGCCAGGGCGCGCGCCGCGGGGTTGGCCACATAGCCCAGTTCGCGAGCGGCATCGCGGACCTTCTGCGCCAATTCCTCGGCCACCGTGGTAACGCCGCGCAGCGCCCGGGAGGCGGTGATCGGACTCACACCAGCGCGCTGCGCCACTTCGTTGAGGGTCGGCCGTCCCGTCGTGCGGGCATTCTTTTCGTTGTTGGCGGATGTCATAGGGCTGCTTGTCAAACAAAAAATCTGACATTAAGGTAGCGCTGTCTCGACGATTCGGCAATTGCCTGAATGCACCTGACGCCGAAACGGCTCGAGAACGCCCCTCCGGCAGTAGCGGAAGTCCACAAAAATGACAAGATGCGGCGAAACAGCCTGCTTTACATTGGCCTCAGCCAGAAAAGACAGCGCTATCTCAACACTGAGGTTCCCCATGATTCAACCCATCAACGCGCTCGTGATCATGGGCGTCTGCGGCTGCGGCAAGTCCAGCGTCGCCCAGGCGCTATGCGAACGCAGTGGCGCGACCGCCATCGAAGGTGACGCTTTCCACCCCGCGGAGAACATCCGCAAGATGAGCGCCGGAATCCCCCTCTCCGACCAGGACCGCGCCGGCTGGCTGAACCGCCTGAGCGACGAATTGCGCCAGGCCGTGGAAGCCGGGCAACGCCCCGTGCTGACCTGCTCGGCCCTGAAGCTGAGCTACCGGGAACGTCTGCGCGACGCAGTCCCCGGCCTCGGCTTCGTATTCCTGGAACTGACCCCCGAGGTCGCCGCCCAGCGCGTTACCCACCGGCCGGGCCACTTCATGCCCGCGACCCTGATCGACAGCCAGTTCGAAGCCCTCGAACCGCCCCTCGGTGAACCCCTGACCCTGGCCCTGGATGCCACCCGCGACGTTTCCCAATTGGCCGAAGACGCCCATCGATGGTGGCTCGACCATACTCCGGCCTGATCGGCCAAACGCTTGCGTCACAAAGATAGCGCTGTCTCTAAAGCGCCATGCACAACAACGACAATATGAGACATCCCAATGCTCGCCATCTCCCATGACACCTTCCTGCTGCTGGACGCGGTGGTCACCATCCTTGGCCTGATCGTCCTCATCACCCGTTTCAAGCTGCATCCCTTCGTCGCACTGATCATCGCGGCCGGCTTCCTCGGCCTGACCTCCGGCATGCCGGTGGAGAAAGTCGTCAAATCCTTCCAGGAAGGGTTCGGCAACGTCCTCGGTTTTGTCGGCGTGATCCTGGCGCTGGGCACCATGCTCGGCAAGTTGATGGCCGAATCCGGCGGTGCCGACCAGATCGCCCGCACGCTGATCCAGGCCTTCGGCAAGGAACGCGTGCAGTGGTCGATGATGCTCGCCGCCTTCCTGGTGGGCATCCCGCTGTTCTTCGAGATCGGTTTCGTCCTGCTGATTCCCCTGGTGTTCATCGTCGCGCGGCGCACCGGGGTGTCCCTGATCAAGATCGGCATCCCGCTGCTCGCCGGCCTCTCGGTGGTCCACGGCCTCGTTCCGCCGCACCCCGGCCCGCTGCTGGCGATCGGCGTGTTCGGCGCGGATATCGGCAAGACCATCCTCTACGGACTGATCGTCGCCCTGCCCACCGCCATCATCGCCGGCCCGCTGTTCGGCAGCTTCATCGCCCGCCGCATCCCCGGCACCCCTTCGCCGGAACTGGTGGAACAACTGGCCCATGAACCCGAAGCCAGCACCCTGCCCAGCTTCGGCGTGACCTTGCTCACCGTGCTGCTGCCGGTGTTCCTGATGCTGCTCAAGACCTTCGCCGACGTCGTGCTCGACGAAGGGCACATGATCCGCGCCTGGCTGGACATGATCGGCCACCCCATCACCGCCCTGCTGCTGGCCCTGCTACTGGCGCTCCACACCTTCGGCCGCGCGCGCGGGTTCACCTCCCGGCAGCTACTGAAGCTGCTGGACGAGAGCCTCGCGCCCACCGCTGCCATCGTCCTGATCATCGGCGCGGGCGGTGGCTTCAAGCAGATGCTGGTCGCCAGCGGCGTGGGTGACGTCATCGGCCACCTGGCGGTGCAGGCACAAATCTCCCCGATCCTCCTGGCCTGGCTGGTGGCCGCCGTGATCCGCATCGCCACCGGCTCGGCCACCGTCGCCACCATTACCGGTGCCGGCATCGTGGTGCCCGTGATCGAGATGATCCCCGGGGTCAACCGCGAACTGCTGGTGCTCGCCACCGGCGCCGGCTCGCTGATCCTCTCCCACGTGAACGACGCCGGTTTCTGGCTGGTGAAGCAGTACTTCAACATGACCGTTGCCGAAACCTTCAAGACCTGGACCGCCATGGAAACCATCCTGTCGGTGGTGGGCCTGGTGTTCATCCTGCTGCTCTCGCTGGTGGTCTGAGGCCACGGCCCCGAGGGCCGGAGCAAGTCCCCCCGGAGCCCGCTGCACAATGCCATTTTCCGCTGGCTGTGGCTGGCCAGCGTCGCCTCCGAAATCGGTACCTGGATGTACGAGGTAGGTGGCCGCTGGTTGATGGCCCGGCCAGTGTTCGACTGACCTGGCCGGCGAACGCTGCCCCGAAACACCGCGGCGCCGAGGTTTCCGTCGGCGCCGTTCACTCAGTAGAGACGGGCCTTGATGAGGGGCCGCAGCAGGTAGTTGAGGACGCTGCGCTTGCCACTGAGGATATCCACCTCGGCGACCATGCCGGGAATGATCGGCAGCACCTCCTCGCCGCGCTTCAGCTGGCTGCCGTCTGTGCGGATCAGCACCTGGTAGTAGGACTCCTTGCCATGGGGCGTATCTTCCTCGATGGTGTCGGCGCTGATCTGCTCCAGGGTGCCCTTGAGGTCGCCGTAGATACTGAAGTCATAGGCGGTGATCTTCACCTTGGCCGGCATGCCCGGCACCAGGAACGCCACGTCGCGCGGCTTGATCTTCGCCTCTACCAACAGGCGGTCTTCCACCGGGATCACTTCCATGATCGCCTCGCCGGGCTGGATCACCCCGCCGCGGGTGTTGATCAGCACTGTGTTGACCCGTCCACGCACCGGCGAAAGGATCTCGGTGCGGCGCAATTGGTCCTGGCGCTGCTGGACGATCGGCTCCAGGGCGCTGAGGTCGGCCTTGCGCTGCGAGCGCTCGGTGTAGGCGTCCTGGAAGTAGGTGCTCTTGAGCTCGGTCAGTTTGCCGTTGAGGGCGGCGATGTCCTGGCTCAGTTTCAGCGCTTCCATCTGGCTTACCGCGCGCTTGGCCACCAACGGGCGGACCAGTTCGAGCTGGCTCCTGGCCAGGCGGATCTGCTTCTGGATCGCCTCGCTGCCCTCCAGCAACTTGTCCCGCCGCGATTTGAACAGCTCGCGCTCGGAACGCGCCAAGGCCCCCTCCGGATCGATATCCGGCGGGAACTCGATGGCCGACTTGCCCAACACCTCGGCATCCAGCCGGGCGATGGCCGCTCGCAGCACGGTGGCCTGATTGGCCGATTCCTGGAAGTTGGTGAGGAAGTGGGTGTCATCGAGACGCACCAGCGGCTGCCCGACCTCCACCAGGTCGCCCTCCTTCACCAGCAGCTGGTCGAGAATCCCCCCTTCCAGGCTCTGGATCTTCTGGATGCGGCTGAACGGCACTACCCGCCCGTCGCCGCGAGTCACCTCGTCGAGCTGCGCCCAGGCGGCCCAGATGACGAACAGCACCACGCTACCGAGGAGGGTCCAGAGCAGAGGGCGGTAAACCGGGTGGGTGGTGGCCAGCAAGGGATCGTCCAGTTGCCGTCGCAGTTGCGCGGACTTGCCTTCAGAGCCCATGGCTACCTCCTTCGGCCGCCTGCGGCGCCTGTACCTGGTTGCCCAGCACCACCTGGTTCAACGGGCCATCCATGATCACCTGGCCGTTGCGCAGCACCACCGCCCGCTCCACCAGCGCCAGCATGCTTTTCTTGTGGGTGGTGATGATCAGGGTGCGCTTGCCCAGCCACTGTTGCAGGTAATTGATGACCTGTTTCTCGCTGTTCTGGTCGAAGGCCGCGGTCGGCTCGTCGAGCAGCAGGATCGGCGGGTCCTGCAACAGTACCCGGGCCAGCCCCACTGCCTGGCGCTGGCCGCCGGACAGGCTGGAATTGCCCTGGATCGGCATGTCCAGGCCCAGCGGGTGGGCGCGAACGAAAGTGCCCAAGCCGATTCCATCGAGGGTTTCCAGCAAATCCTCGTCGCTCAGCGCGGCGTTCTGCAGATTGAGGTTTTCACGCAGGGTGCCGTAGAACAGCGCCACTTCCTGCGGCAGGTAGCCGATACCGCGCTGGCGGTCGGCCGGGTCGATCTGGCTGAGGTTGAGGTCGTCCAGCAGCAGGCGGCCGGACTGCGCGTCGATCAGGCCGCTGAGCAGGCGCAGCAGGGTCGACTTACCGGCGCCGTTGCCCCCGAGCAGGGCCACCCGCTCGCCCGCCTGGATGTTCAGCGCCTGCACGTCCACCACCGGCGGGCTGTCACCATGCGCCAGGCGCAATGCCTCCAGGCGGTAATGGCCATGGAGACGCTCCCGGTGCGCGAAGCGCTTGCCCTGGGGGCGCTCCTGTTCGGCCGACATCAATTGATCGAGGCCTTCCAGCGCCACCTTGGTGTGCTGCCAACGGCCGAGGATCGTGGCCACCTGGGACAGCGGCGCAATGGCCCGCGAGGCAAGTATCGAACAGGCGACCAGGGCACCGACGGTCATCGCGCCGTCGCTGATCCGATAGACGCCGAACACCACCACACCGACGTAGCACAGCTGCTGGACGATGCTCGCCGAGTAGCTGAGGATCGACGCCAGGGCGTGGGTCTTCATCGCATTGCCGGCAAGTTCGCTGGTGAGGGTTTCCCAATGCTGCAGGCAACGGCCTTCGGCGCGTGAGGCCTTGACCGTCTCCAGATGCTCGAAAGCCTCCAGCAGCACGCTGTTCTTCATCGCCCCTTCACGCAGGTTCTGCCGTGACAGATGACCCAGCAGGCGCTGGGTGAGCAACCCCGGCAAGACCATCAGCACGCACGCCAACAGTGGAACCCAGACCACATGGCCGCCGATCACGGCGATGACCAGCAGGAAGATCGCCACGAATGGCAGATCGCTGATCAACGCCGCGCTGGACGAGGTAAAGAACTCGCGGACCGACTCGAACTCGCGGACCTGCGTGCTGAAGGCCCCCATCGACGCCGGTTTGGCGCTGATCCGGGTACTCAGTACCCGGGAAAACAGCAGGCTCGACAGCTGCAGGTCGAGGCGCTTGCCCAGCACGTTGAGCAGGTGCCCGCGCATGATCCGCAACACCCCATCGACGACGATGGCCAAGGCCACGCCGCTGGCGAGGATCCACAGGGTGTCGAAGGCCGCGTTGGGGACCACGCGGTCGTACACCTGCATGGCGAACAACGCCGATGCAACGGCCAGGACGTTCGCCACCAGGGCCGCGGCCGTGACTTCCGCATAGGAGCGCCAGAGCCGCTTCAGCGGTCCGAAGAACCAGTGTTCCGGCAAGCTGCCGGCATAGTCGCCGACTCGCCCGTCGGAGCGATAGCGGCACTTGGCGAACACCGCCGTGCCGCTGTAACTCGCCTCCAGATCGGCAAGCGCCAGGCGCTGGCTACCGCCGTTGCTCTGCGGCACCAACACCTCGAACCGGTCACCGTCGACGCCGACCAGGACCAGAGTCTGCCCATCCTCCAGCAGCAACAGGGCCGGCAGCAGATAGGCATCCATCTGCCGCAACGGAAATTCCGCGACCCTGGCAGTGATGTCGGCGCGACGCAGTGCACGGGCGACCAGTTGCAGCGGCAACCGTCCGTGCTCCAGGGGCATGCCGTCGACCAGCTCGCCGTCGCCCAGCGGGCGCCCGAGTTGCCGGCATAGCAACAACAAGCCCTGACGCAACGGGTCAGGCACCGTGTCGTGGTTCAGCGCCACGACATTATCCGGGGATTGTTCAACTTCCATGATTCAGACGGTTCTCCAATAGTGCCCCCAACAGGCCGACCTGAGCGGCGGCCCGATACTCGATGCGCTTGCGCTCGATCCGCAGGTTGATCAACTGCCGTTCGGCCTCGAAACGCTCCCGCTGGACGTTGAGCAGATCGATCACATCGCGCCGGCCGACCTCGAACTGCTCGCGGTACAGCTCGCCGACCTGCTGCGACTCGCTCACCTGCTGACTCAGCGACTGCTCCCGCCAGCCCAGGGTTTCGCTGTTGTCGAACAGGGTCTGCAGTTTCCGGCGGATGTCACGTTGCATCGCATCGGCCGTCCATTTCGCCGACTCCAGGCGCTGTTGCGCGGCTGTGGGCCGCTGGAAGTTGGAAAGCCCCTGGAAGGTGTCCATGCGCAGCCGCAACGACACCATCGAATCACTTTCCGGATGCCCGCCGACCTCCCGGCGCAGCGCGCTGGCCTCCAGGTTCAGTTGCGGCAGCAGAGACGCCTTGGCTTCGCGGACTTCCGCCTCGGCGGCGTTGGCGTCCTCCAGCGCCTTGCGCTGCAGCGGCGATTCGCGGATCACCTGCGCCACGTCGCTGGCAGCCAGGAAACGCTGCAGCGACATCGGCTCGGGCTCCACCAGGTCGCTGGGCGCCTGGCCGACCAGGATCGCGTACTGGTTGCGCGCGTCCTGCAGGTTGCCCTTCTCCAGCGACAGCTGCTCCTGGGCCCGCGACAGCTCCAGATTGGCGCGATCCAGCTCGCTGCGATCGGCATAGCCGTCGCCGCCACGCGCCAGGGTCATCTCGCGGATGCCGTCCAGGCGCTGGATGTGCGCGCGCACCGCCTCCACCCGGCGCTCCGAGGCGAGCACGTCGAGATAGGTCTCGACGATATCCAGCGCCGCGTCGTCGCGCGCCACCAGCACCGCTTCGGACAGCTTGCGCTGGGTCGCGCTGGCGCTATCGACCTTGCTCGTCACCCGCCCCCAGTCGTACAGCATCTGCGACACGGAGAGGTCGTAGACGACCTCGCCAAAATCGAACTCCTGCGGCCCCCCGGACATCGTGACGGAGGGGTAGTAACCTCCCTTGGCCATTTCCACCTCGGTGCCGGCTCGCTCCGCTTCGGCCAGCGCGGAACGGACTTCGGGGTGGATTGCCAGCCCTGCCCTGACCGCCTGGTCGAGGGGCATGGCCGACGTGAACATCGGCAGCCCCAGGGTAAGGAGCCAGATGGCTCCCCTCCCGCAGCGCCGTCCCTTGCGCACGTACTGCCTACGCCCGCGCATCAGACCACGACCTGTACCGTGTTGTCCTCGATCAGCAGGGTGGTACTGCCGAAGGTGTAGACGTCATAGCTAATGCCGTTGATCAGTTGCGTGGTCCCGGTGTTCACCGCACCCACCACGTTCAGCGTGTCGTTGTTTTCACCGGTGATCTGCAAGGTGTTGTTGGCATCGGTGATGGCATCCACCTCCGCCGCCGTCAGGGTCAGCACGCTACCCGAGTCGCCTGTGCCGAGGTCAATGCGCTCGATATTGCTGAGCGTGCCGACGCCGACGGCGTTGTAGTCGAGGTCGATGCCGTTGGCCAGGACCAGGGTGTCGAACCCGGCGCCGCCATCGATGCTGACGAAATCGGTCGCGGTGATCTGGAGGGTGTCGTTGCCGTTGCCGGCCACCACATGATCGCCGGTGCCGACGTTGAAGATCAGGTCGCTGCCGTCGCCGCCGTTGAAGTGCTCCGAACTGCCGTTGACGCCGGACAGCACGTCGTCGCCGGAAGTACCGTTGACGTCGATCTGGCCGATGTTGAGCGACAGTCCGTTGGGGCTCAGGGTGATCCCGTAGGCGGCGCTGTCATTGCCGTTGGTGTCGGTGGCGACGAGGTTGAACGAGATCTGCGAGCCGAGATTGAGGATGTCGGTGATGTTCAACCCCAACTGGGTGAGGATGGTCGGGCTCAGCAGGTTCAGCGAGAAGTTTCCGGACGAGTCCGCCTGGATCGGCAGCAATTCGACGTTCAACGCCGGGGTGATGACCCGGATCACCACGCTGGAGTCGGGCTCGGTGGTGCCGCTGAAACCGAATCGCGGGTTCAGCGGGTTGAGGCTGACGTCGAGGCCGAAGTTACCGATGGTCACTGGCTGCTCGATGCTGGTGCCAACGCCGATACTCGCCACGTTGCTTGGGTTGCCGGCCAGGTCCTCGCCGACCACCGAAACCTGGGCGTTCAGCAGTTGGTCCCAGGTGAAGTCGATGTCCAGGTCGGTGAGCAGGTTCAGCGAGGCCAGACCGCTGTTGTCGGCTGTAGCCGTGACGGTGGCGGTCACCCCGCCAACGTCGACGGTGACCGTCAGCTCGGTGCCCGGCTCCGCCGAGATGGTCAGGATGTTACCGACCAGGGACAGTACCGGGGTCGCCGGCGGGATGGTGTCGATGGTGAACGGCACCGGGGTCGACGCGGTGCCCCCATTGATGTCGGCAGTGACGGTCGAGGCGCCCTCCGGGAACGGGCCCATGCCGCCGGGAGGCGTCAGGGTCAGGGTCAGGTTGCCGGCGGCGATGTCGCCGGCGGTGAGGGTATGGCTGACCTCGGCCTCGTAGCCGTTCTGCCCGGCGAACTTGACTGTGACCACCTGGCCGACCTGCATGGTCGGACGCACAGTGACGTCGACCTGGATGCCGTCACCGATCTCCGCGTCGTTGATCCAGGTATCGGCGGCTTCCGGCACGCTGATGGTCGGCGGCGCCAGGTCCGGCGCGTTGATGGTGGCCGGCCCGCTGACGTTGCCGGCGCCGTCGACGGCGACCCCGGCGATCAGCTCGCCGGTGATCAGCGGCGGCGCGAACGGCAAGCTGAAGTTGCCGGCGCCGTCGACGTTGACCGTGATCGGGTTGGCAGTGTCGCCGTTGACCACGATGCGCACCTGACTGTTCGGCTCGGCGACGCCGGTCAGCAGCGCGCCATCGGCACTGATGCTCAGCAGAGGAGCGGACGGCGCCACCGAGTCCACCGTGGTGCTGGCCGGGCCGCTGGTGTTGCCGGCGGCGTCCTGGGCCACCGCGTTGACCACCGTGCCGTTAGCCAGCGGTGTGCCGGGGGTGAATGTCCAGTTACCGCTGCCGTCGGCGGTGGTCTCGCCGATCGGGTTACCGTTGCCGTCGGTGAGAACCACCTTGGCGCCGACCTCGGCGGTACCGCTGATCACGCTACCGTTGCTGGCGTTGATCACCGGCGTGGCCGGAGCCACCGAGTCCACCGTGGTGCTGGCCGGACCACTAGTGTTGCCGGCGGCGTCCTGGGCCACGGCATTGACCACCGTGCCGTTGGCCAGCGGCGTGCCGGGGGTGAACGTCCAGTTGCCGCTGCCGTCGGCGAGGGTCTGGCCGATCGGGTTGCCGCCGCCATCGGTGAGGATCACGGTCGCGCCGGCTTCGGCGGTACCGCTTATCTCGGTGCCGTTGCTCGGCTCGATCGCCGGCGCCGCCGGGGCCACGCCATCCACCGTGATCACCGCCGGCGCGCTATCGACGTTGCTTGGGCTGCGCGCCACCACGTTGACCACGGTGCCGTCCGGCAGCGGGATGCCCGGGGTGAACGACCAGTTGCCGCTGCCGTCTGCAGTGACCTGGCCGATCGGGTTGCCGCTGCCATCGGTGATGATGATGGTGTTGCCCGCATCGGCGGTTCCGCTGATCACCGAGCCGTTGCTCGGGTCGACCAGCGGGATCGACGGCAGCGAGGAATCCACCGTAGTGGTAGCGGGAGGGCTGGTATTGCCAGCGGCGTCGGTCGCGGTCACGTTGACCACGGTGCCATCGGGCAATTGCGAGCCGGGCGTGAAAGTCCAGTTGCCGCTGCCGTCGGCGGTGGTCTGGCCGATCGGGTTGCCGTTGCCGTCGGTCAAGGTCACGGTGCTGCCCGGCTCGGCGGTACCGGTGAGCTGGTTGCCGTTGCTCGGATTGACCACTGGCGTGTTCGGCGCCACCGCGTCCACGGTAGTGCTGCCCTGAGGGCCGGTGTTGCCGGCCGGGTCCTGGGCCACGGCATTGACCACCGTGCCGTTGGCCAGCGGGGTGCTCGGGGTGAACGTCCAGTCGCCGCTGCCGTCGGCCGTGGTTTCGCCGATCGGGTTGCCGCTGCCGTCGGTGAGGGTCACGGTGCTGCCCGGCTCGGCGGTGCCGCTGATGGTGGTGCCGTTGCTCGGATCGATCACCGGCGCGGCGGGCGCCACCGAATCCACGGTGATGCTGGCCGGTGCGCTGGTATTGCCGGTCGGATCGGTGGCCGTGGCGTTGACCACCGTGCCATCAGGCAGCGGCGTACCCGGGGTGAAGCTCCAGTTGCCACTGCCGTCGGCAGTGACCTGGCCGATGGGGTTGCCGCTGCCATCGGTCAGGGTCACGGTGCTGCCCGGTTCGGCGGTGCCGCTGATAGTCGTGCCGTTGCTCGGGTTGATCACCGGTGCCGGCGGCGCGCTGGCGTCGACAGTCACCGTTGCCGGCGGGCTGCTGTTGCCGGTGGCGTCCTGGGCCACCACGTTGACCACCGTGCCGTCCGCCAGCGGAGTGCCCGGGGTGAAGCTCCAGTTGCCGCTGCCATCAGCGGTGGTTTCGCCAATGGGATTGCCGCTGCCGTCGGTCAGGGTCACGGTGCTGCCCGGCTCGGCGGTGCCAGTGAGGCTACTGCCATTGCTCAGATTCACGGTCGGCGTGGCCGGCGCGATGGCGTCCACGGTGGTGCTGCCCTGGCCGCTGGTGTTGCCGGCCAGGTCGGTGGCGGTGGCGTTGACCACGGTACCGTCCGCCAGCGGAGTGCCTGGGGTAAAGCTCCAGTTGCCGCTGCCATCGACGGTGGTTTCGCCAATGGGATTGCCGCTGCCATCGGTCAGGGTCACGGTGCTGCCCGGCTCGGCGGTGCCGCTGATGGTGGTGCCGTTGCTCGGATCGATCACCGGCGCGGCGGGCGCCACCGAATCCACGGTGATGCTGGCCGGTGCGCTGGTATTGCCGGTCGGATCGGTGGCCGTGGCGTTGACCACCGTGCCATCAGGCAGCGGCGTACCCGGGGTGAAGCTCCAGTTGCCACTGCCGTCGGCAGTGACCTGGCCGATGGGGTTGCCGCTGCCATCGGTCAGGGTCACGGTGCTGCCCGGTTCGGCGGTGCCGCTGATAGTCGTGCCGTTGCTCGGGTTGATCACCGGTGCCGGCGGCGCGCTGGCGTCGACAGTCACCGTTGCCGGCGGGCTGCTGTTGCCGGTGGCGTCCTGGGCCACCACGTTGACCACCGTGCCGTCCGCCAGCGGAGTGCCCGGGGTGAAGCTCCAGTTGCCGCTGCCATCAGCGGTGGTTTCGCCAATGGGATTGCCGCTGCCGTCGGTCAGGGTCACGGTGCTGCCCGGCTCGGCGGTGCCAGTGAGGCTACTGCCATTGCTCAGATTCACGGTCGGCGTGGCCGGCGCGATGGCGTCCACGGTGGTGCTGCCCTGGCCGCTGGTGTTGCCGGCCAGGTCGGTGGCGGTGGCGTTGACCACGGTACCGTCCGCCAGCGGAGTGCCTGGGGTAAAGCTCCAGTTGCCGCTGCCATCGACGGTGGTTTCGCCAATGGGATTGCCGCTGCCATCGGTCAGGGTCACGGTGCTGCCCGGCTCGGCAGTGCCGCTGATCTCGGTGCCATTGCTCGGGTCGAGCACCGGCGCGGCGGGCGCCACGGCATCCACGGTGGTGCTGGCAGGCGGGCTGCTATTGCCGGCGGCGTCTTGCGCCACCACGTTGACCACGGTGCCGTCGGGCAGTGGAGAAGACGGTGTGTAGTTCCAGTTGCCGCTGCCGTCTGCGGTGGTTTCGCCGATGGTGTTGCCGCTGCCGTCGGTAAGGGTCACGGTGCTGCCCGGCTCAGCAGTACCGCTGAGGCTGCTGCCATCACTTGGGTTGACCACCGGCACAGCGGGCGCCACGGCATCCACGGTGGTGCTGGCTGGGCCGCTGGTATTGCCAGCCGGGTCAGTCGCGCTAGCGTTGACCACGGTGCCGTCGGGCAGTGGAGAAGACGGTGTGTAGTTCCAGTTGCCGCTGCCGTCTGCGGTGGTTTCGCCGATGGTGTTGCCGCTGCCGTCGGTAAGGGTCACGGTGCTGCCCGGCTCGGCGGTGCCGCTGATCTCGCTGCCGTTGCTCGGATTGACCACGGGCACAGCGGGCGCCACGGCATCCACGGTGGTGCTGGCTGGGCCGCTGGTATTGCCAGCCGGATCAGTGGCCGTGGCGTTGACCACCGTGCCGTCAGGCAGCGGAGTGCCCGGGGTGAAGCTCCAGTTGCCGCTGCCATCTGCGGTGGTTTCGCCGATGGGGTTGCCGCTGCCATCAGTCAGGGTCACGGTGCTGCCCGGCTCGGCGGTACCGCTGATGGTGGTGCCGTTGCTCGGATCGATCACCGGCGCGGCGGGCGCCACACCATCGATGGTTGTGCTGGCAGGCGGGCTGCTATTGCCGGCGGCGTCTTGCGCCACCACGTTGACCACAGTGCCGTCGGGCAGTTGACTGTCCGGGGTGTACGACCAGTTGCCGTTGGCGTCAGCAGTGGTCTGGCCGATCGGATTGCCGTTGCCATCGGAAATCACGATGGTAACGCCGGCCTCGGCAGTACCGCTGATCTCGCTGCCATTGCTCGCGTTGACCTGCGGCGCATCGGGGAAATCGGGAGCTACGGCGGTAACCGGCGGGCTGCTGTTGCCAGCCGGGTCGGTCACTACCACGGAAATCGTCTCGCCATTGGTCAGCGGCGGCTCCAGCGGTACCTGGAAGCTGCCGTCAGGACCGGCCACCACGCTGGCGTCCGGCTGACCGTCGCCGTTGGTGTCCACGCCCACGGTGGCGCCCGGTTCGGCATTGCCGCTAACGCTGCTGCCATCAGGCGCGACCTGGAGATTGCCAGCCGGCGCCGGCGCGGTGGTATCCGGTGCACCGATCTGAGTTGGCGGGCTGCTGTTGCCAGCCGGGTCGGTCACTACCACGGAAATCGTCTCGCCATTGGTCAGCGGCGGCTCCAGCGGCACCTGGAAGCTGCCGTCAGGACCGGCCACCACGCTCACGTCCGGCTGACCGTCGCCGTTGGTGTCTACGCCCACCGTGGCGCCCGGTTCGGCATTGCCGCTAACGCTGCTGCCATCAGGCGCGACCTGGAGATTGCCAGCCGGCGCCGGCGCGGTGGTATCCGGTGCACCGATCTGCGTTGGCGGGCTGCTGTTGCCAGCCGGGTCGGTCACTACCACGGAAATCGTCTCACCATTGGTCAGCGGCGGCTCCAGCGGCACCTGGAAGCTGCCGTCGGGACCGGCCACCACGCTCACGTCCGGCTGACCGTCGCCGTTGGTGTCTACGCCCACCGTGGCGCCCGGTTCGGCATTGCCGGTGAGGATGCTGCCATCCGGAGAAATCTGCAGACCGCTGGCTGCCGCTGGCGCAGTGGTGTCCGACGAACCACCGCCACTGCTACCGCCACCCCCGCCGCTGCTGTTGGAAATCGCGATGCCGCCGCCGATGACCGCCGCGCCAATCAGCAATGCGGTGCCGGCGCCCAACTCCCCGAAGGAAACACCTGCATCGGTGAGTGACTCGAATCCAGCCAGGCTTTCCTGGGGCACATAGCCCGCCACCAGCGGTCCATCGGCAGCCACCGGAGGCAGATCGACGGCCACCAACTTGTCTCCGTCAACCAGGAACAACTGGCTGGCAGGCTGCCCCTCGGCGTAGAAGTTGGCGATGCGAATGCTCTCGCCAGACTTCATCTGCACAATCAGATCAGAACCACTTTTCGAGAAGCCCGTCACACTTTCCGGAGCGATATTCAGCACGACATTACTGCTCTGGGAGAGTGTCAGGATTCCATTGGCGGGGATATCGACGGGAGCGGCAGAAGTAACACTGTGGGCGAGGGGAGACACCTTGGCCTGGATCGACATATTTGACAGTCCTCTTGTCATCGAACGAACGAGCGGTTGCAGCTGTTTTTTTCCAGAAATAGCAGGTTTTACACAAAACTCCAGGCAACCCTTATATATGCCCGCAGAGAACTACGAAACCTGCACAGCGCCAGATATCAATGGCCATTACCGCGGGCGCATCATCTCTAATGCTCACCCCAGGAAACACGGGAAGTTGAGACCAACCTCACTCGGCAGAATGACGAAATATTGACAACAAGAATTGAGAAGAGCTTGAGCAAAGAGAAGAACAACTGAATATTGACACCCTGGCTCGACAAGCCTCCCTTGATACCGGGGCCAGGTATGCGCCCTTGCAGAACGCTTGCGATCCAGTCAGCCCTCCTGAACGGGCATGATCCATGTGCCTGCTTGAAGGACGTGCCAATGAAGGCCAGCGCACGGGCCGAACTGTTGCCGCACAACTGGACACTCGCCGGAAAGATGTAATGCCAGCCCGCTTGGATCACTGCGGATAAACAATGACCTCTACAAGCTGACCAGCTTCATAAACAGGTCAAATCAGTCCGGATCAAGACCATCAATGGTTTTTCGATATTTCCTGCCCCATTGTTACATGATTGGATAATCGGAGCCCCTGCAATGCCACAGCGTCGAACCAAAATTTATTAGCGATGAAACTTGTGTATATCGCACAGTGCAAGTAATGGACCAGTTTTATTTATACAAAAAGCCCGCAGCGGAATTTAATCGATACATCAGCATCAGACTCTTCCCTTGAAGTACGGGATGGCAAACCTGATTGAAGCATATCGGCACAGCCCCTGCGCTGGCGCTACGTCGAGCGAGCCTTCCTGATGTCCTCTCTTGCAATGAGTCCGCCCTCACTATCGAAAAGCTCTTCCACTTCTGGAAAGTATTGGTGGTGAATTCGCCGCTGCGTTGCAAACCGCAGTTCCATAGCTCGGATTAAATCCGGAGAAAGTCCCACCGCCGCACTCTGGCTTTCATCCGGGATACGGTTTGTCAGTTCGCTTCGCTCGGCACCACCCCATGTTTCCCCTGCGGATTCCCGGTTCCCAGAAATAAAAAACGCAGCACCTGCCAGAACGAAAAGACCGAACCCAGGGGTTCGGTCTTTTCGCTTCAGGAAGTGGCTCAACGCAACGGCTGGCCCTTCATTTCCGGCATGCGGACGTAGACCACCAGGCTGACCAGGCTCACCGCCATGAGGTAGAGCCAGAACAGGTGCCCGTAACCGGCTCCCGACATGGCAGTCATGATGTAGGGCGAAGTGCCGCCGAACAGGGTGACCGACAGCGCATAGGGCAAGGCGATGCCGGTGACGCGTACTTCCGCCGGGAACTGTTCGGCCATGGTCACGGCCGAGGCGGCGCCGAAGCCGGTCATGATCACCATCGAAACGGTCTGCAGCAGCGCCACCTCTGCCAGGCTGATGCCCTGGTAAAGCAGGCCGAAACTTGGCCAGGCCCAGAGAATGGAGGCGGCGGCGAAGCCGATCAGCAGCGGGCGGCGACCGATGCGATCGGCCAGCATGCCGGCGAAGGGCATCAGCAGCAACGACACGGCCACGGCGATCACCCCGGCCAGCAACGTCTCGCGTATGGACATGCCGGTGACCAGGTGGACCTGGGACGGGTAGCTCACCATCCACACATAGTTCAGCAGGTTGCCGGCCATGGCGACGCCGATCACCCGCAGCACGTCCTTGCGGTGGGTGGTGAAGATGTCGCGGATCGGGCGCTTCTCGACAGGCTTCTTCGCCACGCGAGACTTGAACACATCGGTTTCCTTCACCGACAGGCGAATCCACAGGGTGAGCACACCCATCGCCGCGGCGATGATGAACGCCACGCGCCAGCCCCAGTCTTCCAACGCGGTATCGCTGCCGACCGAGGCCAGCACGAAGCCCAGCAGGAAGGACACCAGGGTGCCGGCATTGATCGCGAACCACTGCCAGGAACCGGCAAAGGCACGACGATTGGACGGCGCCGATTCGATCAGGAAGGCCGAGGCGGAGCCGAATTCACCTCCGGCAGAAAAGCCTTGGGTCAGGCGCGCGAGGACCAGGATGATCGGCGCCGCGATGCCGATGCTTTCATAGTTGGGGCAGATGCCGATCACCAGCGACGCCAGCGACATCAGCAGGATGGAAAGAGCCAGGCCCTTCTTGCGGCCGTAGCGGTCGGCGAACACGCCGAGCACCGCGCCGCCGATGGGGCGCATCAGGAAGCCCACGGCAAACACCGCCAGCACCGAGAGCAGCGCGGTGAGGCTGTTTCCGGCCGGAAAGAACTGCTTGGCGAGGATGGAGGAAAAGGTCGCGTAGATCACCCAGTCGGTGTACTCGACTATGGTGCCGAGGGTCGCAGCCACAATGGCTTTCTTCTCGGTTCCGGTCAGCTTTCGGCCGCCAGCGGCCGCCGTTGCGGTGACCGTCATTTCAGGCATGGATTCACCAATCGCACTATTGTCGTAGTTCATTGCGTCGCTCCCGTGAGCACACTTTTTGTTGTTGATCGCCCGAGGGCGTTCTCTTCTGGCTGAGGAGCAAGATGCAGCGCCGCGAGGGCTGCAGTGAAGCGAGATTTCCTCCCTGTTCAAGTGAGAAAAAGTCAAGCCAAAACCCAGCAGCGATGCGCGGCCCAGGCACCAGTATGATTGAGTTTTTTTCAAGCGTAGGAAGCCGAAAATTCCTTTGAAGTCAGCGCTCCGAACACCGAACCTGCCCCCATGTCCGGGTCGACGAACAAGAATTTCACCCACACATGACCCGGGCCATGAACTGAGGAGACTCGAAGCATGTTCCTGAAAGTTGAGAGCTACGTCGGTGGCCGTTTCCTGGTACCGGCCGAAGGCCGCTACGTCGACAAGCTCGACCCGCGCACCGGCGAGAAACTGGGCGAAGTCGCCAACAGCAGCGCCGAGCAGGTCGACCTGGCCATCCAGTCCGCCGAGGACGCGCTGCCTGCCTGGCGCGACTTGCGGCCAGCCGAACGCGGCCGCATCCTGCTGGAGCTGGCGCGTATCGTGCGCCACAGCGAAGAGCGCCTGGGCGCCCTGGAAAGTGCCGAAACCGGCAAGCCCGGCCACGAGATGGCGACCCTGATGGACCTCACTGCCCAGTACTTCGAGTTCTATGCCGGCCTGGTCAACGTCATGGACGGCGAGGTGATCAACCAGGGCCCCAACTACCACGTCTATACCCGTCGCGACCCCTTCGGCGTGATCGGCGCCATCCTGCCCTGGAACGCCCCGCTGCATCAGGCCGCCCGAGCCATCGCTCCGGCGCTGGCCACCGGCAATACCGTGGTCGCCAAACCCTCCGAACACACCTCTGCATCACTGGTGGAACTGGCCCGCATCGCCGTGGAAGAAGCCGGCCTGCCTGCCGGCGTGTTCAACGTGATCGTCGGCAAGGGCAGCATCATCGGCCCGGCGATGGCGCGCAATCCGCTGATGCGCAAGATTTCCTTCACTGGCGGCATCACCGCCGGCCAGGAACTGGGCCGCATCGCCGCCGAACGCATCCTGCCGCTGACCCTGGAGCTGGGCGGCAAGTCGGCCAATATCGTCTTCGACGACGCCGACCTCGACGCCGCTGCCAGGGGCGCCACCCGCGCCTTTACCTGGAACAGCGGCCAGTGGTGCTGTGCCGGCACCCGCCTGCTGGTGCAGGAGAACATCCACGACCGCTTCGTCGACAAGTTGCTGGCACAGGTTGCCGTCCTGCGCGTCGGTCCGGAGTTCGACGCCACCTCCGGCCCCATCACCACCCGGGCGCAGTTCGAGAAGATCCAGAGCTACTTCGAGATAGCCGAGCGCGAAGGCCTGAAGCCCGCCATCGGCGGCAAGGTGGCCAGCGGTGAGCACCTGGGCAACGGCTGGTACATCGAACCGACCGTCTACACCGGCGTGAACAACGACATGACCCTGGCCAGGGAAGAAATCTTCGGCCCCATCCTTTGCGTCATCCCCTTCAAGGACGAAGCCGATGCCTTGCGCATCGCCAACGATAGCGAGTTCGGCCTCGGCGCCGGTATCTGGAGCCGCGATATCGGACGCGTGCACCGCATGGCCGCCAGCCTGGATGCGGGGCGCATCGTGGTCAACGAGTACAGTGGCGGCTTCGTGCAGACGCCGTGTGGTGGCTTCAAGCAGAGCGGCTATGGCCGCGAGCAGGGCATCGACGCCCTCTCCCACTACACCCAGTTGAAGTCGGTGATCATCCGGCTCTGATGCCGGCTCCAAAGCAAAACCCCGCCGCGTGCGGGGTTTTGTTTGGGCCTGATGCAATCAGCGTGGGCCGAAGCCCACCAGGCTGCAGGAGCCGATTTCGCAGGATGGGTTGAGCTTGCGCACCCCATCACCTCGTCGCGATGGGCTCCTCTGCCGTCACCAGAGCGGCACCGTGTAGGTAACGATCAAGCGGTTCTCGTCGATGTCCGGCCCGAAGTTGCTGCGCACCGTCGCGTTGCGCCACTTGAGGCCGAGATTCTTCAGCCGTCCATCCTGCACCACATAAGCGATATCGATATCGCGCTCCCACTCCTTGCCCGCCTCCGGCCGCCCGTTCACATCCACGCTATCGCCCGACAGATAGCGAGTCATGAAGGTCAGGCCGGGAACGCCCAGCGCGGCAAAATCGAAGTCGTATCGCGCTTGCCAGGAACGCTCGTCCTCGTTGCCGAAATCATTGATCTGCACCAGATTCACCAGGTAGCCATCGGCGCCATTGACGTAGGCGAAGCCGGTGTCGCCGGACATGCGCTGGTAGCCAACACCGAAGGCCTGAGGTCCCAGCTTGTAGGTGAACATGGCGCCCAGGGCGCGGTTGTCGACGTTGCTGCCGCCGTCGTCATCGCTGCGCGCCCAGCGCAGGTCGGACTTGATGGACCCGGCATCGCCCAGGTCCAGCAGATGGCCAAGGGTGAAGTAGTGCTGGCGGTAGATGCCGTCCAGCGCTCCGTAGTGGTAGCTGCTGGTCAGGGCCGGGCTCCATTTGTAGGTGGCCCCGGCGAAGTCCAGGGCATCGCTGGCCTTGTGACGGCCGAGGACAATGTTGCGCGCGCCACCGGTGAACACCTGCATCTCCTCATTATCCGAAGAATTGCGCAGGTTCACCCGGTCCAGGCGTCCAAGGTCCAGGCTCAGGCCCTCCACCTCCGCGCTGTTCAGCCAGGTGCCCCGGAAGGTCTGCGGCAGCAGGCGCGAATCGTTGGACAGGGCGATGGGCAACTTGGGCTGCAAGGTGCCGGCCTTGAGCAGGCTATTGGAGGCCCGCAGCTTGGCGGTCAGCCCCAGCTCGCTGTACTCGTCCTGGGCACGATTGGGTTTCTCGCGATCGGCTTGCAGCAGGCCGGTGCCGGTTCGGTCCGGGCTGGAGTCGAGCTTCACCCCCAGCAGGCCGAGCGCATCCACGCCGAAGCCGAGCGGCCCTTCGGTGAAGCCCGACTCGTAGCGCAGCAGGAAGCCCTGGGCCCACTCCTCGGCCTTGTGCTGCATGGCGCCGTCCTGGCGGAAATCGCGATTGAAGTAGAAGTTGCGTAATTCCAGGCTGGCCCTGGAATCCTTGATGAAACCAGCGCTGGCGGTGCCACTGGTGGCGCCCAAGGTCAGGCCGAACAGCGCAAAGAGGGTCTGCGGACCAAAGCGATTGGCCCGGTTGGAAGTGGTCATGGAGCGGCTCTCTCTTGTTGTTGTGATACGTCCGGGCCGATGCTAGGAACCCGCCGGAGGCCGCGACAAACGATTAAAACAGGGCATTCGCTTGAGATTTACTCAATCAGAACTAGAGTAAGATTCCGCGCCTTTCCTGCTTCCAAGAAGAAGATCCGCCCATGGACAGACTGCCGCCGCTAAATGCCGTACGGGCCTTCGAAGCCGTCGCCCGGCACCTCAGCATCACCCTCGCCGCCGATGAGCTGAACGTCACCCCCGGCGCCGTCTCCCGGCAGATCCGTACGCTGGAGGAGTACATGGAGCAACCGCTGTTCCTCCGTGGGCACCGGCAGATCACCCTCACCCCGGCCGGCGAGCAGTACTTCAAGGCGGTGGCTCGGATCATCGAAGAACTGCGCAGTGCCACCGGCAAGCTCAAACGCCCGGCCAAGCGCCGGCAGATCAAGGTCCGCGCCTACACCACCTTCGCCATGCAGTGGCTGATTCCGCGCCTGGCCAGCTTCCACCAGGAAAACCCCAAGATCGAGGTACTGCTCACCGCGTCCCTGGACCCGGTGGACTTTCACAAGGACGACCTGGATGCCGCCATCCGCCTTGGTTCCGGCGACTGGCCCAACTGCAACTGTTACGTGCTCAGTGACAACGTGCTGGCCCCGGTGTGCAGCCCTGCCCTGCTCGACCTCGGGCCCGGCCTGCACGAGCCGGCGGATATCGCCGAATACACCATGCTGCATTCCATCGCGCGGCCGGATGACTGGAGCCACTGGCTGCAGGCGGCGGGCGTGGGCAGCGCGGTGGATGCCCGCGCCGGCATGACCTACCAGAGTTCATCCATGGCCTATGCGGCGGCGGCCGGCGGTCAGGGCATCGCCATCGCCCAACTGTTCCTGGTGGAGAAGGAGTTGCGCGAAGGCACCCTGGTGCGCCCCTTTCCGCAAACCGTGGACATGGGCGCCTACACCTATTACCTGCTCACCCCCAGGCACCGGCCGGAAAGCGAGGACATGGCCACCTTCCGCCAGTGGCTGCTGGAGCAGGCGCGACAGACCCGCCAGGCAGCTTGAGTTTTTCGCAACGTCCCACGGCCTAAAAGTGCTTTGTCCGGGTCGCTCGCAGGTTCCTAGGATGGCGGCTCTTCACCCCAACCGGAGGTGAAGACCATCCGTTGAACTGGAGCGACAAGAATGAACGACAGCATCGGTTTCATCGGCCTTGGCGCCATGGGCCAGAGAATGGCGCGACACCTGCTCGACCACGGCTTCGGCCTGGAACTCTTCGACACCAATCGACAGGCACTCGAACCCCTGCTGCGACGCGGTGCACGCCCTCACACCTCGCCACGGGCGGTGGCTGACGCAGCGCGGATCGTGCTGGTCTGTGTGCCGACGCCGGAAATAGTCGAACAGGTGGTACTGGGCGAAAACGGCGTGATCCATGGCGAGAGCGTGCGCGTGCTGGTGGACCATTCCACTACGGGTCCGAGCGTCGCCCGCCGCCTCGACCAGGCATTGCAGGCGCGCAGCATCGCCACCCTCGACGCGCCCCTGGCTGGCGGTGTCGCCGGTGCCGAAGCCGGCACCCTGTCGGTGATGGTGGGCGGCCCCGCCGAGGCCTATGCCCGCTGCCAGCCCGTGTTCGCCGCATACGGCCGCAAGGTGGTTCACCTGGGTGAAGCACCCGGCCTCGGCCAGAGCCTCAAGCTGGTGAACAACATGATCGTGGGAGCCACCCTGGTGGCCAGCAGCGAAGCGCTGCTGTTCGGCATCAAGGCTGGCCTGGAGCCGCGGCTGATGCTGGAAATCCTCAATGTAAGCACGGCACGCAGCTACACCAGTGAACAGATCCTCGCCGGCACGGTGCTCAAGCGCGAGTTCGACTTCGGCTTCCGTCTCGACCTGATGCGCAAGGATATCCGCCTGTTCCTGGCCGAGGCTGAAGCCAACGGAACGCCGGCCCTGACCTGCGCGGTGGTCAAGCAGCTCTTCGACCAGGCCATCAACAGCGGCGAGCCGACCCGGGACATGACCCATGTGGTGCAGGTGCTGGAAAGCCTGGCCGGGACAAGGATCGGATAAGGCAGAAAACGAAGCATCCCGGCGCATTGGCCGGGATGCTTCGCCCCTGGAAGAACGTCCTGCTTCGCGACTGAATCTCCCACAACAAGCGCAGCTTCTTCGTAGGTTTCGGTAGAGCGAAGCGAAACCCAACGTAGCGGACTTGCCCGGCAGTATTTGGCCTCGTTCCTCGAACCAACCTACGGGACCTTCGCGGACGCGAAACCAAACGACCGAGGCGCGGCGGGTGGAGTCAGATCACCGCCCCGCTCTCCAGCATCTGCGCCACCTCCAGTTCGCCGTAGCCGATTTCCGCGAGCAACGCGCGGGAATGCTCGCCCTTGTCCGGTGCCGGCCGGTAGGGCTGCTGCGCCGCTTCGGCGCTGTTCACCGGGAAACCGGGCACCCGCAATTCACCGTGGCGGGGGTGACGGATGGTCGCGAGCATGCCGTTGCTGGCCAGTTGCGGGTGTTCCAGCAGGTCGCTGTAGTCGGCCACCTTCGCGCAAAGGATGTCCGCCACGCGCAGGCGTTCCAGCCAGTGGGCGGTGCTGCAGGTGCGGAATACGGTGTTGAGCGCGTCCTGCATCGCGGCGTGGTGCACCACGCGTTGGGCCGAGGTAACGAAGCGAGGATCGGTCGCCCACTCCGGATGGCCAAGCACCGCGCACAGGCGCTCCCAGCGGTTACCGTTGTAGGCCGCCACCATGATCCAGCCATCCTCGGTCTGGAACGCCTCGTTCGGCGCCGAATAGGGTGCGGCGCTGCCGATGGGCGTCGGCAGCTCGCCGTCGCGCAGGTAGCTGCTGATGGACGACTGCTGCAAGGCCAGCGCCGAGTTCATCAGGCTCACGTCCAGATGACCGCCCTGCCCGTCCCGATGCCGGGCCTGAAACTTGGCGAGGATCGCCATGCAAGCCATGTAGCCGGTCACCACGTCCACCACCGGCGCCTGTACCTTGCAGGGAGGCGCGCCGGGGATGCCGATCAGGCTCATCAGCCCGGAATCCGCCTGGAGAATGCCGTCCACCCCGGCGCGGTCCGCATAGGGCCCTTGCTGGCCATAGGCGGAAATGGAGCAGTAGATCAGCGCCGGGTGGCTTGCCGAGAGTTCCTCGTAACCCAGCCCGAGGCGAGCCATCACGCCGGGACGCATGCTTTCGATCAGCACATCCGCCTCCTCCACCAGGCGTTTGGCCACGGCCAGTCCCGCCGGGTTCTTCAGGTCCAGGCAGAGGCCCTGCTTGCCACGGTTGAAGCCGTGGTAGAGCGCGCTGGATTCCCCCACCCAGGCCGGCCCCAGGGTTCGGCCGAGGTCGCCTTCCGGCGGTTCGATCTTGATCACTCGCGCGCCCATGTCGGCCAGCAGCATGGTGCAGGTGGGGCCGGCGGCGATCTGGGTGAAATCCAGCACTGTCAGGCCCTGCAAGGCATTACGCAGCATGACGGCCACCTCCCTGTTTGAAGGCGCCCTGGGCCGTCGCCAGCAACCCGCCATCCTCGTCCAGCAGAGACGCCTCGGCGAAGTACAGACGGTGGCCATTGCGGCTGACCCTGCCCCTGGCGAGCACGGTGCCGCTGCGGGCAGCGCGCAGGTAGGCGATGTTCAGCATCACGGTCACGCCGTGTACCTCGGCCTCGCCTTCCGCCGAATGCAGCCCCGCGTAGCCGCAGGCGGCATCCAGCAGCGTGGCGACCAGCCCGCCGTGGAGCATGCCCTGGCGGTTGAGGTGGCGCGCCTCGATGGGCATGCGGAATTCGGCCGCGCCACTGGCCCAGTGGACCAGCTCTACGCCAAGGCTTTGCAGGAACGGATTGCTCAGTTGCATGACGAATCTCCCCGGCGCTCAGCGGCCCTTGTAATGCGGCGCGCGCTTCTCGGCGAAGGCCGCACGCCCTTCCAGACGGTCCTCGGTATCCCGCAGCACGCCCCAATACAACTCGGCCAGGCGCTGGGCGTCGGCATCGGAGAGGTGCGCGGTCTGGCGGGCCAGGGATTGCAGCGCCTGGATCGCCAGAGGAGCGGCATCGGCGATGCGCCCGGCCAGCGCCAGGGCGCGGTCCAGCAGCGACTCGCGGCTGTCCAGCAGCTCCGACACCAGCCCGATAGCCAGCGCCTGGCGGGCGTCGATCCGCTGGCCGGTGAGGGCCATCTGCATGGCATGGGCCGCTGGCACGGCCTTGAGCAGGCGATGCAGCCCGGACACCGCCGGAATCGAACCGACCAGCGCTTCCGGCAAGCCGAAGCTGGCATTGCCAGAGGCGATGCGCAGGTCGCACTGCAAGGCCAGCTCCAGGCCGCCGCCGAGGCAGTGGCCATTGATGGCGGCGATCAGCGGCTTGCGCAGGTCGAGGTCGGCCAGGTCCATCAGGCGCACATAGAGGCCGGCATCGGCCGCCGGCTCCTTGTCGAGGAACAGCGCCTCGGCATAGGACGCGCCGGACACCCGCGTGCTCTTCAGGTCGGCGCCGACACAGAAGGCGCGCTCGCCACTGCCGGTGATGACGGCCACGCGGATCTCGCGGCGGTCGCGGACTTCCGCCAGGTGCCCGCGCAGGGTGCGCAGGGACTCGATGTCCAGGGCGTTCAGGGCATCAGGGCGGTCGAGGCTGATCAGCGCCACGGCGCCCCGGATTTCAAGCTGTACGGACATGGCGACCTCCTCAGACGCTGGCCGACGACAGGCTGCGCCCGCCGCAGACATAGAGGGTCTGCCCGGTGACGTAGGCGCTGGCCGGATCGAGGAAAAACTCCACGGCGTTGGCGATATCATCCGGCGTGCCGATGCGTTTGACCGGCACGGTGTCCTTCAGGCGCGCCTGCACTTCCGGGTCGAAAGCCTGGAACAGCGGCGTGTCGACGATGCCGGGGGCGATGGTGTTGACCGTGATGCCCTTGGCTGCGAACTCGATGGCCAGGCTGCGGGTGAGGCTCACCACCCCGCCCTTGGCGGCGGAATAGTTGGCCTGGCCGAAGCCGCCCAGCCAGGCGCGGGACGACAGGTTGACGATGCGCCCGAAGCCGGCCTCCAGCATCAGCGGCAGGGCCGCCCGGCAGCAGAGGAACTGCGCCCGCAGGTTGGTATCCACCACCAGGTCCCAGTCTTCTTCGGTCATCGTCAGGAAGCGCTTGTCGCGCACCACTCCGGCGTTGTTCACGAGGAAGTCCAGGCGCCCGGAAATCTCCCGGATCTGGCCGAAAGCTCGGTCGACATCGGCGGCCCGGGTCAGGTCCAGGGCGATGCCGTGAACGTCGAGGCCGTCACCCTGCAGCCGCTCGACGCTATCGAGCAGGGCCGGCGCATCGCGGTCCAGCAGGAAGACGGTCACGCCTTCGCGCGCCAGGCGGCTGGCGATGCCCAGGCCAATGCCACGGGCGGCGCCGGTCACGGCGGCCACCTGGCCCAGTTGGAAGCGTTGCTTGCTCATCTCACACCCCCAGTACGTGAACGGAAGACGCGGCATGGTCGACACCGGCGATGCCGCCGCCGGTGCACTGGGCTACGCCGATGCGCGGGTTGTCGGCCTGGCGCCCGTGGGCGCGGCCCTGCAGTTGCCACATCAGCTCGACCATCTGCGCAACGCCGGTGGCGCCCAGCGGGTGCCCTTTGGCGAGCAGGCCGCCGCTGGGGTTCACCGGCACCCGTCCGCCCAGCGCGGTGGCACCGGAATGCAGCAGCGCGACCGCTTCGCCGTGGGGCGCCAGGCCCAGGGCTTCGTAGTAGAGGAGTTCGGCGATGGTGAAGGCGTCGTGCAGCTCAACCACCCCCACATCACGCGGATCGACTCCTGCCTGCTCATAAGCCAGGCGCGCGGCACGGGCGGTGATCTCTGCGTCGAGGATGTCGTCACGGGCGCCTTCGCGCAGGCCGGACACGACAATCGAACCGAGCACGCGCACGTCCCGCCCATGGGGGCCGGGCCTGTTGCCCAGCACCAGGGCGGCAGCGCCATCCACCTGGGACGGGCAGCACTGCAACAGGGTCAGCGGGTCGGCGATCATCCGCGAGCCCAGCACCTCTTCCAGGGTCACTTCGCTGCGCTGCTGGGCGTATTCGTTGAGGGAACCGTGATGGCGGTTCTTCACCGCCACGCGGGCGAGGTCCGCCGGGCTGGCGCCGCGCTCGTGGATGAAGCGGGTAGCACGCATGGCATAGACCGCCGGCAGCACCATGCCGGCCTTGGCGAAGAGGTCGGTCTTCTCGTCATTGCGCTGCATCGGGATGGTGCCGCCGCCCAGTTGGGTCAGCTGTTCGATACCGAACACCAGCACCCGCTCGTACTGCCCGGCCAGCAGTGCGTGGCGCGCCAGATGCACGGCGGTGGCGCCGCTGGCGCAGGCGTTCTCGATGTTGTAGACGGGGATGCCGGCCAGGCCGAGGTCACGCAGGATCACCTGGCCGAGGATCATGCCGCCGAGCACATTGGCGCAGTAGATGGCCTGGATGTCTTGCAGTTCGAGGCCGGCGTCCGCCACAGCCTCGAGGATCGCCTGCTGGGCCAGTTCCGGCGCCATCACACCCTGGTGGCGGCCGAAGCGGGTCATGGCGCCGCCCATTACATGCATCTGGCTCATTGGCTGGCCTCCACGGATTCGAACACATAGCCATAGGTTTCATCGGGACGGATGCGGTAGGTAGCGCCGATCACCGGGCGCTCGCTGCCGGTGATGCGGCCGAACAGGCGCACCGGACCCTCCAGGTCCAGATAGCCCAGGGCGAACGGTGCCAGACCGCTCTTCGGGCTCGGATGAATGATGGTGAAGCTGTACAGGCTGCCCTCGGCAGCCAGGGGCTCGGTGCGGTAGTGGGTGGCCAGCGGCGAGTGCCCAGGCAGCGGCGGGAACACCAGTTCACCGGTGGCGAGATGGCGGGAGCCAAGCAGGCACGAGGGGCTATTGGCGCCCCAGAGGGATGGCAGCGGGTTCATGTCGACCTCCTGTTGTTTTCAGCCGTGCGATACGGCTCTGGACAGGGGCTATGGTCGACACCGGGCCTGGGCCCGACAAACGATATAAAGACCGCCTACGCTTGAGTTTTTTGCAAGCATATGGCCGCTTCCGGCCATTCACGGAGGCGCCGCGACCAGGGCAGCAGCCATCCCTGCCCGCTCGCCTTGCGCGCTCCCCCTCAGTGGCAACAGCAGGCACTGTCGCCTGGACAGATAGCTGGCGTCCTGCAGGCCGCCACCGGGGTGCGGCAGTCGATTACTGGGCCGGCTGCGGGCCCATCATGCCGGACTGCTGGTCCATCATCCGCATCATCATGTCCATCATCTTGGGGTCCATCATCATGTGCTGGCCCATACCCCTGCCGGGGCAGCCGTTTTGCATCATGACAAGACCTTCCTTCATCGCCTGCATGCCTTCGCGCATGGCCTCCTGGCGCTCCTCCGGCGTCTTGGCGGCAGCGATCCTGTCGTGAATGGACTGCATCTTCTTCATCTGCTCGGTCATGGCCTGTTCCCGGTCCTGGACGGCTGCAGACGAGCTCCCGGCTTTCGCCGGCGCCTGGTCGGGGTGATGCTCCTCGACGGCCGCGACCAGTAGCGGGCTGCTGACCAGCAGGGCGGCGACGAGCGATTTGATTGTCATGTGCATGGCGATCTCCGGCGGTTTCGATGGGTGGGAGGCAACGGCCTACGCCAGCTCGTGCAGACGCGGCCAAGGTGCGTCCGGAGGTCCGGGCGCACGAAGGGAGGGTCAATCGTTGAAGCGGACGAAGCGCAGACGTGCCGGTGGCCGTGACGGCGCAGGCAGGTGGCAGGCGAGTGCCGCGAATCGCGGAGACAGGACGGCAAACAGGAGCGCTGCCGGAAGTATCAGCAGGAGGGACCGTTCATGCAGGCTGGACGACGCTTCATCCTGACCACTCGCCAGATCGTGAGGCGCGAACGGCAGGCGGCCCTGGCTGGTCGCGCCCCCGGACGCCAGCACCCACAGCACCATGGGTAGCAACGAGCCTCGATGAAATCGGAACCAGGACATTCGCTCGATCCGCCGGAACATCAGGCTCGACACTAGCGCCATTGCCAATGCGGCACTTGATGCACATCAAGTCTCGGCAACCTGACTGCCGGTCTGGAGAGCTGCTTTGCGGCGGAGGCCGATCGACTTCCTGGCAGGGCCCATCAGGCAATCGCCATCAGAGTCTGCCTCAAGGCTCCAGGCCATGGATGAAGATGGCAATGGCCTCTTCAATCAGCGGTTGCCGTTCCGACCGCGTTGGTGACTCGACCAACCCCAACAGGCACTGCAACTGGAGTTTCCCGGTCAGGGCATCCAGAAAGATCACGGCCCGCCGCTCGGCACTGCCAGGAGCCACCAGACCGGCGCTTTCGGCCCAGGTGAAGTACTCCGTGAGGCATCTGTAGGCGGTGCCCGGAGCAGCCTCGAAGAACGACCTGGCCGCCTCGGGCGCACGCGGGGCCTCGGCGACGATCAAGCGGTGCAACGCAGTGGTACGAGGCGCCAGCACCACATCGAGAAAGGTCTCGGCGATCGTCAGCAATGCCTCGCGCAGGGGCTTGCGCTTGAGGTCCATATGGGTGAGCGGATTGACGATCTCTTCGCACAATCGAGCGATGATCGCCGCGAAAAGGCCGTCCTTTCCACCGAAGTAGGCATAGAAGGTGCGCTTCGAACCGCCGATCCGCGCGATCAGGCCGTCCACGCTCACGCCTGCGTAGCCCTCCTCCAGGAACATCTCGGTGGCGACATCGAGGATGTGTTGCCGTTTGGCGGCCTGGCGCGGGCTTTCCAACTGGGTCATGGGCGTTTCCAAGGCTTCGGGGCACAATAGCCTAACCCGCGACACCCAAGGCTTCCAGCAGCCGCCATCGACGAATAAGCATAAATATCCACCTGCTTATTCCTCATGATTCTTGATTTCCCTCTTGACCGATTCAGCTTTCGAGATCAAATTTTGCTCAAAGGGTACGGTACCGTACCGTACCTCTCCAACTAACAAGAACAACAGAGGAATCTCCCCATGCGTTTCACTCAATTTCTGCAAGCGTCCCACAAGGGTTTGGCTGTCGAGGTGTCCGGCAGGCTGTATGGCCTGGCTGAACACGAGGAAGGTTTTCCCGGCACATTGCACGACCTGCTCAAGGCCGGTCCGGAGGCACTCAGGGACGCCCACCGCCGCCTGAGCCAGGCCCGCGAGCTGGACCCGGCCGCCATCCGCTACCTGCCCCCCATCGAGCGTCCCGGGAAGATCGTCTGCGTAGGGCTCAACTACGCCGATCACACCAAGGAAAGCCCGTACGAACAGCCCGCCTACCCCACCTTCTTCCCGCGTTTCTCCACCACCCTCGTTGGCCACGGTGAGCCCATCATTCGCCCGCGCGTGTCCGAGCAGCTGGACTATGAAGGCGAGCTGGCGGTGATCATCGGCCGCGGCGGCCGTCATATCACCAAGGCGCGCGCGCTGGAGCACGTCGCTGGCTACTCGATCTTCAACGAAGCCTCGGTGCGCGATTACCAGTTCAAGTCGCCGCAATGGACCATCGGCAAGAACTTCGATGCCACGGGCGCCTTCGGCCCCACCTTCGTCTCCGCCGACGAGTTGCCGCCAGGGGCACGCGGCCTCGGCCTGACCACCCGCCTGAACGGCAAGGTCGAGCAGCAGGGCAATACCGCTGACCTGATCTTCGATGTCGCCGAGCTGATCGCCACCCTCAGCGAAGCCGTGACCCTGGAGCCGGGTGACGTGATCGTTTCCGGCACCCCGGCTGGCATCGGCTGGGCCAGGCGCCCGATGCTGTTCATGAAGGCGGGCGATCTCTGCACCGTCGAGATCGAAGGCCTCGGCATGTTGAGCAATCCCATTGCCGATGAAGGCCCGCAAGCCTGACGACATGCCTCGCTGTTCGACTGCGCAAGGCTGATTGCGAAAGCGCCTCCAGGGGCGCTGGCCGGCTCGACACACACTGACTGCCAAAACCCTTCCGGGCCCTGCTCCAGGGCCCGTGGGCCCGGCCGTCCCTGAAAAAGCCAGCGCCATTTCCTTGCCGACGAACGACAGATCAACGCATCCGTTGCCGGATACCCGCCGCGGCGCCCGGCCAAGGAGTAGCAGCCATGCTGCGCATCAAAGACATCAACCACGTGATCTATCAGCACAAGGACCTCGACGCCATCGAGCATTTCCTGACCGACTTCGGCCTGGTCGTGGCTCATCGCACCGAGCAACGCATCTACCTGCGTGGCACCGGCCCGCTGCCGTACGTGTACATCGCCGAACGGGCCGAATCGTCCGGGCTCAGTGCCATTGCCTTCGCCGTGGAAAGCCTGGACGACTTGCAGACCGCCGCACGTTTTCCCGGGGCATCCGCCATCCAGCCGCTGGAGCATCCGGGCGGCGGGCACTACGTGACGCTGCACGACCCGTCGGGGCGAAGGATTGACCTGGTGCACGGGATAGAAACCGTCGAAGCGCTGCCCCAACGCGCCGCCTTGACACTCAACTCGGCAGAGGAAAAGCGGCGCTTCGGCGACGTGCAGCGCCCTGGCAAAGGCCCGGCCCAGGTGATGCGCCTTGGCCACGTCGCCATCGGCGTGACCGACATGGTGAGGATGCTCCGCTGGTACCGCAGCGTGCTCGGCATGCTGCCCTCGGACCTGATCGTCGAAGGGGATGACTGCAACTGCCCGACAGCCGCATTCCTGCGCCTGAATCGCGGTACGGCATGGACCGACCACCACACGATCGCGCTGTTCCAGGCGGGCAAGGACGTCGTCCACCACGCCTCGTTCGAAGTGCAGGACTTCGACGCCCAGTGCCTGGGTCACCAATGGATGACCGAACAGGGCTGGAGTCCGTTCTGGGGCGTCGGCCGGCATGTACTCGGCAGCCAGATCTTCGACTACTGGAGAGACCCCTCGGGCAACCTCATCGAGCACTTCACCGACGGCGACCTGTTCAACAACGCCTCGCCGATGAACCGCATCCAGGCTTGCGACTCCAGCCTCTATCAGTGGGGGCCGCCGATGTCCGTCGAGTACTTCCTCGGCGGCTGCAGCGAAAGCGAAACCATCGCCCCGCGCCCGGACGCCCTGCGCAAGCGCACCGCACAGTAACGACGAGGACGAAGACATGAGTACCCAACGGCTTTCCGAGCAGGGACTGGACCTGCTGTTCCGCCAGGCACGCAGCCAGAACGGCTGGCGCGACCAGCCAGTGGATGACGAGGCACTCGCGGCACTGTACGACCTCGTGCGCTGGGGGCCGACCAGCGTCAACAGCTGTCCGGCCCGGATCGTCTTCCTGCGCAGCGCCGCCGCCAAGCAGCGTCTGCTGCCCGCGCTCAGTCCCGGCAACGTGGACAAGGTTCTCGGGGCACCGGTGACCGCCATCATCGGTTACGACGCGGCCTTCCACCTTCAGTTGCCACGCCTGTTCCCGCACAACCCGGACGTCCGCGAGTGGTTCGCGCAACAGCCCGAGCTGATCGAACCCACGGCCCTGCGCAACAGTTCGCTGCAGGGCGGTTACTTCATCCTCGCCGCCCGCGCCCTGGGGCTGGACTGCGGCCCCATGTCCGGCTTCGACCATCAACGGGTCGACCGCGAATTCTTCGGCGATGACGGCTGTTTTCCCGGCATGCAGGTGAAGACGAACTTCCTCTGCAACCTGGGTTACGGCGATCCCGACAAGCTGTTTCCCCGCAGCCCGAGGCTCTCCTTCGAGGAATGCTGCAGCCTGCTGTAACGCGCTTCATCCGAACCACAACAACAAGAACGAGGTAATCACGATGCGCTACTCCACCCTGCTCGCCCATCCCCTGCCCCATGCGGCCTTCCTTCGTCCGGCAAGACAACGCTGAAGGAGGCCCGACCATGAAAGCACTCTCGAAATGGCACGTACTGGCCGGCGGTTTCCTGGCCTACCTGTTCGACGCCATGGAAATCATCCTGCTGACCATTGCCCTGCCGGTCATCCGCCAGGACCTCGGGCTGACCATCGGCGAAGCCGGGATGCTGGCCTCGGCCACCCTGCTCGGCATCGGTTTCAGCAGCATCACCACCGGCTGGTATTCGGACAACTTCGGCAGGCGCAAGGCCCTGCTGGCTTCGCTGGTTTGCTTCGGCGCACTGACGATGCTGGTGGCAATGACCCGGGACTGGTACCTGCTCCTGTTGCTGCGCTTTCTCTCCGGCCTCGGCCTGGGCGGCGTGTGGGGTATCGTCTCGGCCTATATCGCCGAGACCTGGCCTCCCCACCAGCGCGCTCGCGCCACCGGCTTCGTCCTCAGCTCCTTCCCCATCGGCGCCAGCATCGCCGCCCTCGCCGGCAAAGCCTTGCTGCCCGATTGGGAACTGCTGTTCCTCGCAACCGGCATCTCCACCCTTCTGCCCATCGGCTATGTCTGGCTGTTCATGCCCGAGTCCCGCGAATGGCAAGAGCAGAGAAAGCCGGCCGTACTGACCGAACGCCCTGTCGCCAAGGTTTCCATCAGCGAAATCTTTTCGCCTGAACTGCGCAGGCTGACCCTGCTCGGCACCACCGCGGCGAGCTGCTCGGTCATCGGTTTCTGGGGCGCCGGCACCTGGCTACCCACCTACCTGGTGCAGGAGCGAGGTCTGGACATCGCCAGGATGGCTGACTTCATGGCCATCCTGAACATCGGTGCCTTCATCGGCATCAACGCCTTCGGGGTCATTGCCGATCGCATCGGCAAGCGTGATGCGACCCTGCTGTCCCTGCTCGGCAGCGCAGTGATGCTGGCCATCTATGCAATGACCACACGCAACGAATTGCTGTTCTGGCTCGGGCCGGTCTATGCGTTCTTCTACGCCTTCGCGAGCCTCTTCGCCTCCTACTTCAGCGCGCTCTATCCGGTGCGCGTGCGAACCATAGGCGCCGGCTTCTGCTTCAACTTCGGGCGCGGGCTCGCCGCCTTCGCGCCCCTGCTGCTGAGCGGTATCGCGACCCGCCACAGCCTGTCGCTGGGACTGCTGGTGTGTGCCGGCTTCTTCGCCCTGGGCACCCTGACCATGTTCTTCATGCCCCACACAGAGAAGCCCAGGGCCCGCCTGGCACCCGACGGCAAGACGAAAACACCTGCCATCTGACCCCCAAACCCCGTCCCAGCCGGCACGCCAGACGTCGCCGGTAGGGCCCACTCATGCGGAGAAAAGCCATGACAACCCTGTTGCAGCACTACATCGACGGCCAATTGGTCTCAGGCAATAGCCAACGATTCGCGGACGTATGCGACCCGGCCACGGGAGAAATCAGCGCCCGGGTCCCCCTGGCCAGTGCCAGCGAACTGCAGGCGGCAGTCGCGGCGGCCAGGGCCGCCTTCCCGGGCTGGTCGGCTACCCCGCCGCTGCGCCGCGCACGCATTCTCAGCCGCTTCAAGGACATGCTGGAGCAGAACGGAGAAAAGCTCGCGCAAATCATCACTGCAGAACACGGCAAAGTGCATTCCGACGCCATGGGCGAAGTGGTACGTGGCCTGGAAGTCGTGGAATTCGCGTGCGGCGGCCCGCACCTGCTCAAGGGCGAAGTCAGCGAAAACGTCGGCAGCTCGATCGACTCCCACTCGCTACGCCAGGCGCTCGGCGTCGTCGCCGGTATCACGCCATTCAACTTCCCCGCCATGGTCGCCTTGTGGATGTTCCCGGTGGCCCTGGCCTGCGGCAACACCTTCGTGCTGAAACCGTCCGAACGCGATCCTTCCGCCGCGCTGTTCCTCGCCCAGTTGCTGGAGGAAGCCGGACTGCCCGCCGGCGTATTCAACGTGGTCAACGGTGACAAGGAAGCGGTGGACGCCATCCTCGCCCACCCCGACATCCAGGCGGTGAGCTTCGTCGGATCGACCCCCATCGCCCGCCACATCTATGCCACCGGCGCGGCCAACGGCAAGCGCGTGCAGGCCCTGGGGGGCGCCAAGAACCACATGGTGGTGATGCCCGACGCGGACCTCGACAAGACCGCCGACGCCCTCATCGGGGCCGCCTATGGCGCAGCCGGCGAGCGCTGCATGGCGATCTCCATCGCCGTGGCCGTTGGCGATGCCACGGCCGATGCACTCATCGCACGACTCGCTCCCCGGGTGAAGGCACTGCGGATCGGTCCCGGCACCGACCCCCAGGCGGAAATGGGGCCGCTGATCACCCGTGAACACCGCGACCGCGTGCGCAGCTACGTCGACATCGGCGTCGAGGAAGGCGCCAGCCTGGTGGTCGACGGACGCGAATTCCGCATGCAGCGTCCAGGGTTCGAGAACGGCTTCTACCTGGGCGGCAGCCTGTTCGATCGGGTCACCCCCGAGATGCGCATCTACCAGGACGAAATCTTCGGACCGGTGCTCGGCGTGGTGCGCGTGAAGAACTACAAGGAAGCGGTCGCCCTGATCAATGCCCACCAGTACGCCAACGGCACCGCCATCTTCACCCGCGATGGCGATTCGGCACGCATGTTCGCCCACGAAATCCAGGTCGGCATGGTCGGCATCAACGTCCCCATTCCCGTGCCCATGGCCTTCCACAGCTTCGGTGGTTGGAAGAACTCTCTGTTCGGCGACCACCACATGCACGGCCCCGAAGGCGTGCGCTTCTACACCCGACTGAAGACCGTCACGTCACGCTGGATGAGTGGCATCCGCGAAGGCGCCGACTTCGTCATGCCAACCATGAAGTAAGCAACCGGCAGCCACGCTGCCCCCTTGGTGCCCGGGCGATCACATCCGGGCACCAGCAAATTCGGAACCAGACCTCGATGAACGCACAACAACTACAAAAGAGCTTTTGCAAGGTACTGATCACTGGCGCGCTTGGCATGGCCACGGGCGTCCAGGCCATGGACTGGAGCGACACCTTCGTCGGCTTCCGCTACGGCGAGCACTTCACCGAACCGCCGGTGACGAAGAAGATCCAGAAGGAGATCTATCAGCTCAGCCATGCCAGCGGTTATTCCCATGGCCAGCACTTCTTCAATCTCGACGTCCTCAAGTCCGACAGCAACGACCCGAAGAAGGACAGCGACTCGGGCGCGGTCGAGACCTACCTTGTCTATCGTCACCAGCTGTACCTCGGCCGTGTCTTCGACCGTTCCTTCGCCTTCGGCCCGGTGAAGGAAGTCGCCTTCAGCAGCGGGTTCGAGCTGAACTACAAGAACACCGATTTCTCGACACGCAAGCGCCAGCTGTTGCTGGGCCCCACACTGAAATTCGACGTGCCGGGCTACCTCGACCTGAGCCTCTTCTACTCGATGGAATGGAACCATTGCGGGCTGCCCAGCTGCCAGACCGAGGACATCCAGTTCGATCCCTACTATGTGGTCCACCTGGCCTGGGGGCTGCCTTTCGAGATGCTGGACGTGCCGTTCAAGTTCCACGGCTTCGCCAGCTACAAGACCGAAAAGGGTAAGGACTACTTCCGCCAGGACACGGGCGAGGAAAGCCTGATTCGCACCGCCTTGATGGTCGATGTCGGCAAGCTGGCATTCGGCGAGAAGAACAAGTTCTGGATCGGCCCCGGTTATGAATACTGGCGGCACAAGTACGGCGCGATAAACAAACCGGGGGCCAACACCTACGCTCCGACGTTACATGTCGAGTGGCATTTCTAACGCTTACTGACCTCTGCCCCTGCGAACCGCGACGCTTTTACATGAACGTCGCGGTTCGTCGTTTACCCCATCCGCGCTACCGTCAAGCTGTTCACAGAGCAAGGCTGTAAGCGCTGGATCAAATCGCAGCCCATCAGGTGAAACCCGGGGATAGTCTCACTGCCGCTCCGGGATTTCATCGGGCTACCTGTTGCCTCCCACTGGCAGCAAGGGCGGGGCGGGTCGCCCCGCCCTTCCCTCCCTCAGTGCCGTGCGGCCCAGGCCGCCTCGTTCACCAGGTTCGCCGGGCGCTCGCCGGCCAGGGCGCTGAGCAGGTTCTCCACTGCACAGCGCGCCATGGCCTCGCGGGTCTCATGGGTGGCCGAGCCGATATGCGGCGTCACCACCACGTTGTCGAGCTTCAGCAACGGCGAGTCCGTGGGCAGCGGCTCGTGGCTGAACACATCCAGGCCGGCCCCGCGGATACGCCGCTGACGGAGCGCCTCGATCAGCGCCACTTCGTCCACCACCGGTCCGCGGGCGATGTTGACGAGGATCGCCCCGGGCTTCATCAGGGCCAGCTCGCGCTCGCCGATCAGGCCTTCGGTGTCGACAGTCAGCGGCACGGTCAGGCAGACGAAGTCCGCTTGCGCCAACAACTCATCGAGGCCGAGGTAGCGGGCACCGTAGCGCGCCTCGACTTCCGGCCTGGGCCGCCGGTTGTGGTACAGCACGCGCATGCCAAAGCCGGCCGCAGCGCGCCGTGCCAGGGCTTCGCCGATACGCCCCATGCCGACGATGCCCAGCGTCTTGCCGTGCACGTCGCTGCCGAAATGGGCCGGCCCCAGGTTGCCCTGCCAGTGGCCGGCACGCACCCATTCCGACAGTTCCACCACCCGCCGCGCGGTGGCGAGGATCAATGCGAAACAGGTGTCGGCAGTGGTTTCGGTGAGTACGTCGGGGGTGTTGGTCAGCAGCACGCCGCGCCGGGTCAGCTCGGGGATGTCGTAGTTGTCCACCCCCACCGAGACGCTGGACACCACTTCCAGGTCCGGCGCCAGGTCGAGCAATCCGGCGTCCACCCGCAGGCTGGCACCGAGCAGGCCGTGGGCCCCTGGCAGGGCGTCACGCAGGCGCGCCTGGCCGTCCTGCCAGGGTTCATCCACCAGGGTTACCTCGACCTGGCTTTGCAGGCGCGCCATCAGTTCATCGGAAAGGCGCTTGTAGAGGACGATACGTTTCTTCATTTCAGAGTTTCCTATTGGCTTGTCGCCAGCCGGTGCTCGCGCTTGTGGACACGGCCGGAGTTCTGCGAGGGATTGAGCACAGCGGTGAGCGCAACGGCCATCAGCAATGCGCCGCACATGAACAGGTAGGAGGCACCGGGGCCACCGGTGGCACCATTGAGATAACCCACCAGCCAGGAGCCGGCGAAGGACCCCAGCGCGCCCATGCTGTTGATCAGCGCCATGGCGCCGCCGGCGACGTTGCTTGGCAACACTTCCGGCACGATGGCGAAGAACGGCCCATAGGGGGCATACATGCAGGCGCCGGCGACCACCAGCAGCACGTAGGAGATCCAGAAGTACTCGCTACCCAGGGCATAGGAGCCGTAGAAGGCCAGCGCGGCGATCAGCAGCGGCGGCCAGACGAAGCGCTTGCGCTTCTGCATGCGGTCCGAGGCCCAGGACACAACGAGCATGGCGATCACCGCCGCCAGGTAAGGCAGCGACGACAGCCAGCCGGCCTGGACGATATCGAGATTGGCGGCCTGCTTGAGGATCGACGGCAGCCAGAGCACGAAGCCGTACACACCGATGCTCCAGCAGAAGTACTGCAGCGAGAGGATGATCACCTTGGGCGAGCGGAACGCCTCGCGGTAGTTCTTCACCGGCTTGATGCCTTGCTGCTCGGCAGCCAGCGCTTCCTCCAGACGGACCTTGTCCTGGGCGCCGAGCCAGTTGGCCTGGGCCGGACGGTCATCCACCAGGCGCCACCAGAAGAAGGCCCAGATCACCGCCGGCAGGCCTTCGATGATGAACATCCAGCGCCAGTCGAACTGCTGCACCAGGTAGCCGGAGGCCACCGACATCCAGAGGATGGTCACCGGGTTGCCGAGGATCAGGAAGGTGTTGGCCCGCGAACGCTCGGCGCGGGTGAACCAGTGGCAGAGGTAGATCAGCATTGCCGGCATCACCGCCGCCTCAACCACACCGAGCAGGAAGCGGATGGCCACCAGCAGGTAGACGTCGCTGACCATCCCGGTCAGGGTCGCCAGGCCGCCCCAGAGGATCAGGCTGACGAAGATCAGCTTCTTCACACTGCGCTTCTCGGCGTAGATGGCACCGGGTACCTGGAAGAAGAAGTAGCCGAGGAAAAACAGCGCGCCGAGCAGCGAGGATAGCCCGGGGGTGATGTTGAGGTCCTCGGCCATCCCGGAGGCGGCGGCGAACCCGTAGTTGGCGCGGTCGAGGTACGCCAGGCTGTACGTGATGAACACGATCGGCATGATGTACCACCAACGGCGCGGGGCGAGGCGAGTCGATTGCATGGATGGGTCTCCTGAGCTTTTTGTTTTTGTTGCAACAGGTGCCGGCAATGCCGGTGATCAATGGGTTCAGGCGCTCCTGCGCCGGTCCTGCTCCTCCAGTTCCTGACGATGGGGCAGCCCCTCCATGTCGCCACGGGACTGCACGGCGCGGCTGCCGCACCAGTTTCCGCGCGCCACCGCGCGGGACAATTCAAGGCCTTCCAACAGCGCGCTCACCACGCCGACGGCAAAGGCGTCGCCGGCACCGACGGTATCCACCACCCTCGGCACCGGCACCGCAGGCACCCGGCCTTCGCCAGCCGCGCTGCGGTAATAGGCACCCTCCCCGCCCAGCTTGATCACCACGCGCTCCACCCCCTGATCCAGGTAGAAAGCGGCGATGTCCGCCGGCGCTTGCCGGCCAGTGAGCAGACGACCCTCTTCCAGGCCCGGCAGCACCCAGTTGGCTTTCAGCGCCAGCGCATTGATTTCGCGGATCATGGTGAGGCGATCGGGCCACAGCGAGGGACGCAGGTTGGGGTCGAAGGAAACGCTGCGGCCGGCGGCGCGCATGGCATCCAGGAGTGCATGGGAGAGCGCCCGGCAGCTCGGCGACAACGCTGGGGGGATGCCGGTGGCGTGCAGGTGGCGCGCCTGCAGCAATTGCGGACCAATCAGCGCCGGCGACAGTTGGCTGGCAGCTGAATGACGACGGAAGTACTCCACCGCAGGGTCGCTGCCATCGTCGCAGCGCGCCTTCAGCTGAAAGCCGGTGGGATGCTTCGGGTCGATTTCGACGGAGGTGCAATCCAGGCCTTCCCGGCGCAGGCTGGCGAGCACGAAGCGCCCCAGGGAGTCGTCGCCGACCCGGCTCAGCCAACGCACGTTGAAGCCGAGCCGCGCCAGGCCAATGGCCACGTTGCTGTCGGCACCGGCGATGCGCTTGCCGAACAGCTCGACATCAGCCAGGTCACCGGTCTGTTCGGCAACGAACATGGCCATGGTCTCGCCGAAGCAGAGCACGTCATGTTCAGCCATGACTCACCTCCGGACTCAGGCCGAGGCGAGACAGGCTGGTCACCTGGGCGCGGGTCAGCACCAGCAGGTCATCCCCTTCCAGGGGGAACTCCACGGCGCGCGTCACCCCGGGAGTGAACTCGCCCAGCAAGCCATCCCATTCGCCCAGGTCAGCCGCCAGCGGCGGCACGGCCACCAGGCGACCATCGTCGCGGCGGCGTACGGCCTTGCAATGCACATAGCGCACCCAGCGCCCGAGCTGACGCGCCGCCTGCCGCGGGGATTCCCCCTGCCAGTGCCAATTGCCGATATCGAAGGTCATCCCCAACGGCATTCCCAGCTCCTCGACCCGCTGGAAGAACCGCAGCAGGGGCTCGATGCGCCCGCCCTGCGGGGTCTGGTCGTTCTCCACCAGAAGCGCAGGGCCGCCTTGCGCCAGCAGCGGGCGCAGGGCCTCGACATCGCAGGCGTCGCCGTAGTGGCCCAGGGAAACCTTCAGCGCCACGGCGCCAAGGGCGCGCGCCCGTTGCAGGCGATCCGCCAGGCACGGGGCCTGTTGACCGTCCGCCGTCCACAGTTCGATGGGTGAGGAGTACAGGCATTCCAGCTGCAGCATGCGCATGGACTCGGAAAGCGCCACCGTGTCCGGCGCCCGCTCGAAGAGCTCCTCGCGCAGCTCGACGCGAGTCGCGCCGGCACTGGCCAGCAGGCCCAGGAAATCTTCCTGTCCGCGCTGCCGGACCAGGTCGGCGCCGTAGCTGGAAAGGCTGATGGAAACAGGGTTCTGGAGCATTGTTGTTATCCTATGAAACCGGTTTCATTTCTAGCTGAACAAAAGGCTGAACCGCTGCCCCTGTTCAGCCACGTGGGTGGGTGGAACCTCGGATGCTGAGTTCAGCCTTGAAATCGATGCGGCGTGCCTCGGCTTCGTCGCCGCGCAGTCGGTCCAGCAGGCATTCGAAAGCCGTCACGCCGATACGCTGGGTGGGTTGCGCCAGCGCCGTGATGCCGCTGCCAACCAGGGGATACCAGTCCAGTTCGTCGAGGGCGATCAGGCCGACATCCGCGAACAGCTGGCAGCCCTGCTCGCGCAGGGCGCGGGTGGCCGCCAGGGTGGCCACGCCGTTGAAGGTGAACAGTGCCTGCGGACCATGACCGTTGGAGCCGAGGAAGGCGCGGAGGCGGTCGTCGAGGTCGCCGGCGATTTCCAGCACCTGCCCGCGCATTCCCCGCCGGCGCTTGATCGAGTCGCCGAACGCCTGCACGCGTTCGAGGCGGGAACTGGTGCCGTCCAGTGGTTCGCTGATCGCCAGGATGTCGCGATAACCGCGCTCCTGCAGATGGTCCAGGGCCTGCTCGACAGCGTCGGTATTGTCCAGGCCGACCAGGTCGACGTTCAGTTCGGGAATCTGGCGGTCCACCAGGACCATGGGGATGTCGCGCCGAAGGGTGAGCAGTTCGCCCGGGTGGTGGCCGAGGGTATTAACGATCAGCCCCTCGACGTTGTAGGACTGCAGCGCCTCCAGATGGTGGCGCTCCTGGTCGTCATCGCGATTGGTATTGCACACCACCAGGCTGTAGCCGTGCTGACGGCAGGCAGTTTCCACGCCGTGCATCACTGCTACTGAATAGGGGTTGAGGATGTCCGCCACCAGCATGCCGATCAATCGCGTCTGCCCCCGCTTCAGGCCCCTGGCCATCTGGTTCGGACGGTAGCCCAGGCGATTGATCACCTCTTCGATGCGCCGCGCGGTGGCGTCGGCCAGCAACTGGCGGTCACCACCGATGTAGCGGGAAACCGTGGCCTTGGACACGCCAGCGACCCGCGCGACTTCGCTGATGGTGACCCGCGGGCTGGATGATAGAGGGGTATCGGCCATCGGTGTTCCCTTTGTGGTTATTGTCGGTGACGGCGAATGAAACCGGTTTCAATAAATCAGGGAAACTTCCCACTGTCAAATTTCTGGTCCATTCGACCTTGGCCTCCAGGCCGCCACTTTCACCGACCAGCGTCCGGCGTTGGCATCGCCCCCGCACTGCAGCGCCACGCTGGCGACGGCCTGTCACGCATGCTGCTGCAGAATCTCCGCGGTCACTTCACGCACGATCTGCAGCACAAGCCCCAGCGTTTCAGGTTGCGGATCGGCCGGATACACCAGATACGCCGGCAGGCGGAAGTCCGGCGCGTCGGGATGCCGATGCAGCTGCCCCGCGCTTAGCGCCTGCCTGACCAGGCGCAGAGGAAAATACCCGGCGCCGCCAGCCGACAAAATGTGGGTCAGGCCCAGCCAGCCGATGTTGGAGCTCAACCCGGCACCGAGGAAGTCGGGAAACGCAGCGCTGTGCTTGCGGGCGAACTCGGGTCCCCAGTCGATGTACACATAGTTCTCACCGGGCGGGCTGGACTGGTCGTCGCTGGTGGTCACGTACACCAGCTGCTCTTCCAGCAACGGTTCAACCACCAGCCCGGGCCGGCTTTGCGGCGTGTACATGACCCCGATACTGGTGCGCCCCTCGACCAGCCCTTGAATGAGCTCATCTTCGAAGGCCATTTCGGCGCGTATGGCGATGTCGGGCACGGCCTTGCGGATTCGCGGCAGACAGGCGAACAGCAGATCGTCCCAAAGCCCGAAACGACCACCAATGGTCACGGACGCCCGAAAGCCCAGGGCCACGCCGATGTCCTGGCGCGCGCGTTCCACAGTCCGCACCAGGGTGGTGGCGAAGGGGTGAAAGGAAAGGCCCGCCGGGGTGAGTGTCGTGCCGGCTTTGTTGCGCACGAACAGGCTACAGCCGAGCTGCTCCTCCAGTGCGGCGATGCGGGCGCTGACGGTCGATTGCGTGACGAACAGCCGCGAGGCGGCATTGCGGAAGTTTCCCGCCGCGATGACGGTGAGAAAGGTTCGGGCAAGTTCGGTATCCATAAGCGGCACCTCCTCGATCGGCGATCAGGCGTGCCCGCTGCCCCTTCGGGCAACAAGGACTCCACACACCAAATGGATTCGATAACACCGATATTTACGGCCGATTTTTATCGTTATTCAAATTCATAGGGGCGGCGTAACGTCGGAAGTGACATCCAGACATGGCTCTTGCCGAGGAGGTCGAAAATGCATTTGCTAGGCTCACAAGACCGGCAGTCCCTGCGCAGCATCGCGATGGTGCTGATGGGTTTCCTGATGGTCGTTGGCGCATTGATCGTTGTTGCAATGGTGCTTGGTTGAGCGCACGGGAATTGCCGGAATCTGTCCAGATGATCGCCCTGTATGGGCCGAAACCGTGGGCTTCCACGAAACCGGCTTGGCGGGTCGCCTGCCACGCCGGTTGTTTTCCAACGTAGTCGCGCGGGTGCGCGAAGCACCCGCGACGATCCCTCCGGGTCCGGCGCCTCCCTGCCGCTCTCCGTGCAGAACGCTTGCAACCCGGACGGATCGTCCACATCAAAGGAGTCACCCCATGGCTCACTCCGATTCCCTCCCCGCCGGTCCCGACCTGACCCTGGGCGTGCCCTTGTCCAGGGTGCCCGCCACCGGCGTGCTCGCCGGCCACGTCGAAGGCAACCCGGTCCTGCTGGTGCGACTGGACGATGGCTTCCATGCGGTCAGCGGTCTCTGTACCCACTATGGCGCGCCGCTGGCCGATGGCCTGGTGGTCGATGACGAGGTTCGCTGCCCGTGGCACCACGCGTGCTTCAGCCTGCGTACGGGTGCGGCCCTGCGGGCGCCCGCCTTCGCGGCGCTGGGAACCTGGCAGGTGGAGATCGTCGGCGAGAGCGTATTCGTGCGCGGCGCGGAAACCGCCACTCAGCCGTCACCGCCCAGCGCCCTACCCAACCAGCCCGGACGAATCCTGATCGTCGGTGGTGGTGCCGCGGGGTTCGCCGCTGCAGAGCGGCTGCGTGAACTGGGTTATGCCGGAGCCTTGTCGATGCTGAGCGCCGATGCGTCGGCGCCCTATGACCGGCCCAATCTGTCCAAGGACTACCTCGCCGGAACCGCACCAGAGGACTGGATTCCGCTGCAGGGCCCGGAGTTCTACGCCGATCGGGAGATCGACCTGCGCCTCGGCTGCAACGTCACCACGATCGATACCCGTGCACGGGAAGTGCTGACCGGATCGAGTGAACGGCTGGCCTACGACGCCCTGCTCATCGCCACGGGTGCGGAACCACGGCGTCTGCCCGTCCCCGGGTTCGACCTTCCCAACGTGTTCATGCTGCGCTCGCTGGCCGATGCCCGCTCGATCATTGCAGCAAGCCAGGGGGCGAGTTCGGTCGCCCTGATCGGCGCAGGCTTTATCGGCATGGAGGCAGCAGCCGCGCTGCGGGCGCGCGGGCTTGAGGTGCACGTGGTGGCCCCTGAGGAGGTGCCGCTGGAGCGTGTGCTGGGCCTGGAAGTGGGTGGTTTCCTCACCCGCTTGCACCAGGAGCAGGGCGTAGTGTTCCACCTGCGCTCGGCGGCCAAAGCCTTCGATGGCAAGACACTCACACTGGCCGACGACACCCGGATTGCCGCCGACCTGCTGATCGTCGGCGCAGGTGTCGCGCCGCGCACCGAACTTGCAGCCACGGCCGGCATGGCCGTGCAGGACGGCATCCTCGTCGATCCCTACCTGGAGACTTCGGTCTCCGGCCATTTCGCCGCTGGTGATGTCGCGCGCTTTCAGTACGGCGCGGAGCTGATCCGGGTCGAGCACTGGGTCCATGCCCAGCGGCAGGGCCAGGCTGCCGCGGCCAATATGCTGGGTGCCGGGCGGGCGTTCACGGATGTGCCGTATTTCTGGACGAACCACTACGGGCTGGATCTTCGCTATAGCGGACACGCGCACAGTTGGGACGAAGTCCGCATCGACGGCTCCCTGGAGAAGCAGGACTTCACGGCGCGCTTCTTCCGTGCGGGAGCACTCCTCGCGGCGGCCTCGGTCGGGCGTGATCTGGAGAATCTGACCATCGAGGCGACGTTGCAGGGTTGACCGCGCCGCTCCGGTCCGGTCCACCGGCTCTTCCCCGGCGGCTCGGATCGCCGGCGCAGCTAATTGCGAAACACTCGCAATACGCCTTTACATTTCATTTACAACGATTATCATTTGCAAACGCTTATTAATAATTGGATTGCCATGATTCGTCAGTCCCCCGTCCTTGAACGATTGGATCAAGGCGGTTTCGTCTTCGGTCTGCTCAATTCCGTCCCCTCTCCCCTGCTCTGCGAGATGATCGCCCACGCGGGTTATCACTTCGTGATCCTCGACATGGAGCACCTGTTGCGCTCCGGGGATGAGCTGATGCATTGCCTGCGCGCCTGCGAGTCGGCCGGCATTTCGCCCTGGCTGCGCGTGCCGGAAGTCGACGCCAAGCTGATCGGCCGTGCGCTGGACGCCGGCGTAGAAGCCATTGTGCTACCGCGCGTCGAAAACGCCGAAGAAGTCGCGCGCGCGGTTTCGGCCGCATTCTTTCCGCCCCGGGGCACGCGCGGCATCACCGGCGGCAGGGTGACCGGCTTCGGCCGCCTGCCCCTGGCGTCCTATATCGAAAGAGCCAATCAGGCACGCCCCATCGTACCGATGATCGAAAGCACGGCCGGCGTTCAAGCCCTGCCTGAAATCCTTCAGTTGTCCGGGATCGGCATGGTCCTCGAAGGTGCGCTTGATCTGGCCCTTGACCTCCAGCTGGGCCCCGACCCGCTGCATCCGCGCGTCTGGCAGAGCCTTCAGGACATGGCGCAAGCCTGCATCGCCGCAGGTGTCCCGTTCTGCGCCAATCCGCGTACCCCGGAACAACACCGGCATTGGCAGGCACTGGGCATTCGAAGCTACCTGGCCGGCGAAGACCGCGGCCTGCTGCATGGCGCGCTCAAGGCACGCCTGGCCAGCCTTCAACCGTCCCCCTGAAACCTGAAGCAGTCTGGATGACAACGGCATGTCAGTTATGCGCCCTTCCCCGTGGTTTCCCACTACTGAAGATCGAACCCATTCCGCGGTATCGACTCGCCAGCCCACGCCCGGACGCTTCTTGAGCCCGGGCATCAGCAACCGCTTCTAACCCACACCCGCACGCTCCAATTGCCTGCCGTCGCCAGCCCTCGCGGCTTGCCGGCAGGCGCCCCAAAACCGTCGTCCGATCGTCCGGAGGGACGATCTCTGCCCGCAGGAGGCTTCCATGCAACGCCCGCTCGTGATCCTGACCCACATCGTCCACCCCGCCATCACCGAGGGATTCCTTCCAGCCGCGCGCAAACGCGGGCTGCCGATAGTGCTGATCAGTGATCACGCCCAGGCGCACAGACGTGCGCTGGCCTCAGCCGGTCATCCTGCCGAAGGCCTAGAAATCCTCGAGTGCGACGTGTTCAACCCGCTTGCCGTGATCGAGCTGCTCAACGCCCACGGCCTGCGCCCGCAGGCCGTGTTCTGCAACAGCGATCACCTGCAGACGGCCACCGCCCTGGTGGCAGAAACCTTCGGCTGTCCCGGCAAGGACTGGCAGCTGTGCTACGCCGCCAAGAACAAGGCGGCGATGCGCGAACGCCTGCAGCGGCTCGGCCTCCCCGGCCCGTGGTTCCACGTCCTCACGGCTGGCGGCAAGGTGCCCGCCGATGCGCCCTTCCCCCTGGTCGCCAAGCCTCGCGAGGGCGTCGCCAGCCTCGACGTGCGCCTGTGCCACAGCGCCGACGAACTGAACGCCTACTGCGCTCAGTTCTGGCAACACAATCCCGGCCGCGCGCTGCTGCTGGAGGCCTATCTGGAAGGCCCGCTGTTCACCCTGGAAACCCTCGGCGACGGCCAGCGCCTGCGTGCCATCGGCGGCTTCGACGTGACCCTTTCGCCGCCACCGTATTTCGTCGAGCTGGCCGCGCGCTGGAACGGCCAGCTCTGCCGTGAACACCGCGCCGCGGCCCTGGCCCAGGTGGCTGCGTTCGGCATCAATTTCGGAGTCTGCCACAGCGAATTCATCCTCACCGCCCAGGGGCCCGTGCTGGTGGAAATCAACTACCGCAGCATCGGCGACGGCCGCGAGTTCCTCCTTGACCGCCTGCTGCCGCAAGGCTGGTTCGATCGCATCCTCGCCCTGCACCTGGGCGAGCCGCTGGCGGATGCCCATGACAGTGGCGCCGAGGCCCTGGTGCATTACCTGGTGGCCGAACGGGCCGGCCGCCTGCTGGAAGCCCCCGGCAGCTTCCAGCACGAGTACGACGGCCACTGGAGCGACTACCGCGCCCTGCACCAGCCAGGCGACGAAATCCGCCTCAGCAATTCCAACAAGGATTACCTCGGCGTCCTGCGGCTTATCGCGCCCAACGCCAGCCGCCTGGACGCACGCCTGGCCACCGCCCTGGCCGACCTGCGCTGGGTGCTGGCATGAGCCGCGTCGCCAGCAGCGCAGACAAGGCGTCGATCGCCCTGCGCATCATCGACTGCTGCCTGCGCGAAGACATCCGCGGTCTGCTCAGCCAGGGCCAGGTGCGCGAGATTCCAGCCGAGCTGGCCAGCCACTGGCCGCAAGCCCCGGCGCAGGACTGGCTCTGCGTCAGCCACCTGGGCAGCGGCGAGCTCTGGCTGCCACTGCGCCGCGGCGGCCCCCTGCAGGCCTGGAGCGCCAAAGCCGACGCCTGGCTCTGGCGCCGCGAGGACGAGGTCCGCATCGAACAGGGCTATGACCTTTGGCTCGAACACCTCGGCCAGGGCCTGGACCCCGATAGCCTGGCGCGCTTCGCCGCCTATCGTGACGAGGCCGACTGCGCCGCCCTGCATCGCGGCCTCTGCCGCGAGGCCTACCAGGCACAGGCAGGCAGCCTGGCCAAGATCCTCGATGAAGCGTCCTGGGGCCAGCGGCTGCTCGGCATCGACCGCATCGCCAGCTACCTCGACCACCCCTTCTACCCCACAGCCCGCGCCAAGAGCGGCTTCGACCAGGCCGCCCTGCAAGGCTACGCGCCGGAATTCGCCCCGCGCTTCACCCTCAACTGGCTGGCCGTCCCGAAAAGCGATCTCAGCCTCAGCAGCCCGGCGCCGGCCCATTGGCCGAGCTTCGGTGAACTCGGCCTGGACGCGGGCCTGGCCGCCAGTCACGCCCTGCTGCCCGTGCATCCGCTGACCTGGCCGCTGCTGGAGCAATACGGCCTGCCCGCAGGCTGCATCAAGGCCCCGCGCAGCGCCCTGCTAGTGGAACCGACGCTCTCCGTGCGCACCCTGGTCTGTGTTGAGCACCCGCACTGCCACATCAAGCTGCCCCTGCTGGTCAGCACCCTCGGCGCCCGCAACCTGCGGCTGATCAAACCGAGCACCTTGTACGACGGCCACTGGTTCCAGACCACCCTGCAAGCGCTCGCCGCGCGCGACCCGGAGCTGGGCCGGCGCTACCTGCACGTGGATGAGCGGCATGGCGGGCACGCCGGGGAACACAAGCACCTGGCCTACATCGTCCGGCGCTACCCGGCCGAACTGGCCGAGGCCACCCTGGTACCGGTCGCCGCCCTGGCCAGCCCGCTGCCGGATGGCCGGCTGTTCGTCGAAGCGCTGGTCGAGCGCTTCCATGCCGGCGACCTGCAGGGCTGGCTGACCGATTACCTCGACCTGCTGCTGCACGTGCATCTGCGCCTGTGGCTGCGCTACGGCATTGCCCTGGAAGCCAACCAGCAGAACGCTGTGCTCATCCTGCAGGATGGCCGGCCCATGCGCCTGCTGATGAAGGACAACGACGCCGCACGCCTCTGGCCCGAACGCTTTGCCCGGGCCTGCCCCGACCTCGCGAGCCTGCCCGCCGCGCTGCGGGACGAACGCATTCGCGTAGCCGACAGCCAGCCGCTGGCGGAAATGTTCTGCACCATCACCTTGCAGCTGAACATGGTCGCCCCGCTGGAGGCGATCGCCGATGCCGGCCTGGCATCGCGCGAAACGCTCTACGCGACCCTGCGCCAGCGCCTGCTCACCTGCATCGAGCAGCTGGAGAGCCAGGGCCTGGACTGCGGCGAGGCCAGGGACTTCCTGCTGGACAGCCCGACCCTGCCGGTGAAGTACTTGCTGAGCGCCGGCAGCCTGTTCAGCAAGGCACAGTCCGGGGCGCGGGACATCAACAAGTTCTACGGCTACAGCGCGGCGAACTTCCTGCTGGAGGCTCAACCATGCCGCGCCGACTGATCGCCAGCGTTCTGCTTGGCCACTACCTCTCCGCCTTTACGGCCCTGGGCATTCCGCTGTACCTGCCGCGCATCCTCGCCGATCTGGCGCCGGATGCGCCGGCCTGGAGCATCGGCGTGCTGTTCATCCTGCCGACCCTGTGCACCGCCCTGGCTGCGCCGCTCTGGGGCCAGCTGGCTGACCGCCATGGCTGCCGACTGTCGCTGCTTCGCGCCCATGCCGGACTTTGCGCCGGATTCCTGCTGGCCGGCTTCAGCCCCAACCTCACGGTGTTCGTGCTGGCACTGGTGATCCAGGGCACCTTTGGCGGCGCCATGGCGGCATCCAATGCCTACCTGGCCACCCAGCTCAAGGGCGGCAGCCTCTCCCGGGCGCTGAACTGGACCCAGTATTCGGCACGCCTGGCGATGATCAGCGGGCCGATCCTGCTTGGCCTGCTCACGGCCAGCGGCATGGGCCTGGAGCTCTACCGGACGCTGGCCTGGCTGCCGCTGCTGGCCTTCGTGCTGATCCTGCTGCTGCCGGCCGATGCGCCCCGGCGCCAGGCCGGTGCCAATGCCAGGGGCGAGCAGCCCGGGCGGATGCCGGACGACCTGCCGCGCCTGCTGGCGGTGCAATTCCTGTTCAGCTTCGCCATGGTGGTGACCTTCCCCTACTTCGTCCCCTACGGCGAAGCGCTAGGGCTGCGCAACGATGCGCTCATCGGCCTGCTCTACAGCCTGCCGCACCTGGTCTACCTGCTGGCCCTGCCGTGGGCCCAGCGCCAGGCCGCCAACCTGCTCCTGCCGGGCCTCGCCCTGCTGGCCCTGGCCAACGCCCTGCAATTCTGGACCAGCCAGCCCGAGTCGCTGTTCGCGCTGCGCCTGCTCAGCGGCGCCGGGATGCTGCTGGGCTTCATCGGCCTGCATCGCTGCCTCAGCCAGCGCAGCCGCCACGGCGGCGTCGGGCGTCTATTCGGCTGGTATGACTCCAGCGGCAAATGGGCCGGCGCTGCCGCCGGCGCCAGCGCAGGTCTGGTCAGCCAGAGCTGCGGCATCGCCTCCCCCTTCCTGGTCGCCAGCCTGGCCGCCGTCGCGGCGCTGGTACTGGCGCGTCCCTTGCTCACCGCCACGCGGGAGATAACTGCATGAACCTTGCGAACAATCTGGCTTCCCTTCACGAACGCACGCTCGACGGCGATGCCCAGCGGCACGCCATCGAATGCCTGATCAATTGCTACCTGCGCGAGTACGCGCTGCCCCGTGGCGAGGCCAGCCTCGACGCCCGGGATCACGACCTGCCAATGAGCTTGCGCCAGCTCGCCGGCAAGCGCGTGTGTATCCACCTGCCGGCGGGACGCCTGGCCCTGCTGGCCGACCGCACCAGCGTGCTCGGCCGCTGCCGTTTCGTCAGCGCGCCCTACTACAAAGGCAACGGCCAAGGCTGGCGCCCCCTTGGCGCCCTGGAGCTGGCGCACCTGCTGCTCGCCCCGCTGACCAGCGGCGAACGCCATGGCGAGCTGATGCAACAGATCGGCAACAGCCTGCACATCACCCGCACCTTCCTGCGCCACGTCGTACCTGCCAACCAGCAACCAGACGACAGCCTGTTGCGTTCGGAGCAGCACCAGGTATGGGGCCACGCCTTGCACCCGACGCCCAAGAGCCGCGAGGGCGTGGACCTGGATGCGCTGCTGGCCTGCTCACCCGAAGTAGGCGCCTGCTTCGCCCTGCATTGGTTCCGTGTCGACCCGGCCCTGGTTCGCCATCAGGGCAACGACCCGCGCGACACCCTGCGACAGCTCAGCGGCGGTGACGACCTCTACCCCTGCCACCCCTGGGAAGTGCAGCGCATTCTCGCCAATCCGCTGGTGCAGCGGGCACAGGCACAGGGGCTGATGGAGTACCTCGGCGCCCAGGGCCTCGCGCTTTACCCCACCTCATCGGTGCGGACCCTGTACCACCCGGATCTGGAGTATTTCCTCAAGTTCTCGGTGCACGTGCGGCTGACCAATTGCGTGCGCAAGAACGCCTGGTACGAGCTGGACAGCGCCGTTGCCCTGACCCGCTTGCTGACGCCGGTCATGGACGAACTGGCCGAGGCGCGGCCGGGTTTCGAGCTGATGCCCGAGCCCGCCGCCAGTACCCTCGACCTCAGCGCCCTGGGCGATCCGGAAGCGGCCCGCGACGTCACCGAATGCTTCGGCATCCTCTACCGACGGAACCTGGATCCGGCGCGCCGCGCTGCGCTCCAGCCGCAGGTGGCCATGGCGCTGTTCACCTGGGACCTGCACGGCCACAGCGTATGCCGCCAGCGTGTACGCCAGTGTGCCGAACGCCTTGGCCTGTCCCCGGCTCAGGCCACCCTGCTCTGGCTGGAGCGCTACGCCGACCTGCTGCTTGGCGGTGTGCTGCACTGCCTGTTCCGCCATGGCGTGGTACTGGAGCCGCACCTGCAAAACACCGTCCTCGGCTTCGACGCCGACGACCTGCCCAGCCGCGTCTGGGTCCGCGACCTGGAGGGAACCAAGCTGGTCCCCGAGCATTGGCCGCAGTCGCGCCTGGAGCACCTCGACGAGCGCACCCGCGCCTCCCTTTACTACAGCGCCGACAAGGCCTGGAAGCGATTCGCCTACTGCGCCCTGGTGAACAACCTGGGCGAAGCGATTTTCCACCTCTCCGACGGCCAGGCCGCACTGGAACAGCGCCTGTGGCAGCGCGTCGGCCAGCAGTTGGAGCAGCTCTGCGAGGAACTCGGTCACCCGGAGCCGTTGCGCGGCCTGTGCGCCGGTGCGGCGTTGCCCAGCAAGGAAAACTTCATGACCCGCCTGATGCAGCGCGCCGACCGCGACGCCGGCTACACCACCCTGCCCAACCCCTTCTGCGGAGCCCGCCCATGAGCCTTCCCGCGCGTATCACCGCTGCCATCGACAAACTTCGGGGCAACCGCCGCGACCCGCTGTGTGCCTACCTGTATGACCTGCCAGCCCTGGAGCAGCGCGTGCGTGCCATGCGCGCCGTGCTGCCCGCGGGCTGCGAACTTTTCTACGCCGCCAAGGCCAACCCGGAAGTCCCCATCCTGCGCACCCTGGCACCGCTGGTGGATGGATTCGAGGCCGCTTCCGGCGGCGAACTGGCCTGGCTGCATGAGCACTGCCCGGGCCAGCCGCTGATCTTCGGCGGCCCCGGCAAGCTCGACAGCGAATTGGATGCCGCGCTGGACTGCCGGATCGACGCCTTCCACGTGGAGAGCGTGCACGAATTGCGGCGCCTGGCGCGGCTCGCCGCTGTACGGGGCCTACGTGCCCCGGTGCTGCTGCGGCTCAACCTGAAGCTGGCCGAGGCACCGGACAGCCGTCTGGTGATGGGCGGCAAGCCCACGCCTTTCGGCCTCGATGAAGACGCACTGGACGAAGCCCTGGCACTGCTGCGCCAGGAGCCCGCCCTGGAGCTCAAGGGCCTGCATTTTCACCTGCTCTCCCACCAGCTGGACGTGGCGGCCCACCTGCAGCTGATCCGCGCCTACTGCCAGACGTTCCGCCGCATCTGCCGCGAGCAGGATTTGCAGCTTCCGCTACTGAACGTGGGCGGTGGCATGGGCATCAACTATCAGCACCCCGAAAGCTCCTTCGACTGGCCGCGTTTCTGCCAGGGCCTGGCCGGGATACTGGCGGAGGAAGGCATGGCGGACACCCGCATCCGCTTCGAAATCGGCCGCTTCATCAGCGCCGCCTGCGGCTACTACCTGATGCAGGTGCTCGACATCAAACGCAACCACGGCCAGTACTTCGCCGTCGCCCGTGGCGGCACCCACCACTTCCGCACCCCGGCCGCCCAGGGCCACGACCACCCCTTCGTGGTACTGCGCGGCGAGCGCGCAGCGGACCTGCAAGACCAGGCGGTCACCCTGGTCGGCCAGTTGTGCACGCCAAAGGACGTATTGGCCCGCCAGCACCCCGTCAACGAACTTGCCGTCGGCGATCTGCTGGTGTTCACCCACGCGGGCGCCTACGCCTGGAATATCTCTCACCAGAGATTTCTGATGCATGAGCCGCCGGAAATGATCTTCCTTGCGGAGTGACGGTCGGCATTGCTTTCCGCTTCCTGCCACACCGGGGCCAGCCACACATCCAGAGAGGCATGACTGGCGGCGCTGGAATGTCAGCGCCGCGGCGCGTGAATTGGGCATGTCACGCCCGACCCTGTATCGCTGGATGAAACTGCATCACATCGTGAGGGGTGACTCACGACGGGGAGGTATGAGTCATCCTGAAACAACCAGCGCTCTGAAACATGGCTGAAGCGCTGGGGCAGCGGTTCCAGCAACACTTGCCGCAGACGTGGCCAATCAGATCGAACAGGACGTGAGCCCGTTCTTCTCCAGGTAGCGCTGGTGTTCCTCCTCAGCAGGCTCGAAGCGCCCCACGGGGAGGATGACGGTGGCAATGGGCCGCGGGAAACGACCGGACTCCTCCTGACGCCTGAGCGCGTCCCGGGCGGCTGCGGCCTGCTGCGGCGAATGGGTGAAGATGACGGAGCGGTATTTCACACCTATGTGTTCGCCCTGCCGGTCCCGCGATGTCGGGTCATGCAGCCCCCAGAAGGCTTCGACCAGCGCCGGATAGGTGAGGCGCCGGGGATCGAAGTCCACCTGCACCACCTCGATCAGGGGCTCCTCGCGGCCCGCTTCGCTGGCGTAGCCGACGCGGGTGTCCTGCACGCCTTCGAGGCTGCGCAAGGTGGCTTCGGCCTGCCAGAAGCATCCGGCACCAAAGGTGGCGCGTTCCCATTCGCTCATTCCAGAGCCTCCTTGTATGCATGGGCCAGTAAATGCAGGCGCAGCTCAGCAATGTGCTCAGGGCCGATGCCGCAACACCCGCCGACTATATCCGCGCCCTGCCCCACCCAGCTCCGGGCCCAGTCCAGGTAGGCCTCGGGGCCGAGGTCTGGGCGGATATCCAACAGCGTTTCGTTCGCCTGTGCGTCTTCCCTTACCGGCGGGAAGGCATTGGCATAGACGCCCAGCTGCAGCTCGCCGCGTTCTTTGGCTAACACCGCTCGCGCTTTCTCAAGCGCCGCGCCCATGCTCTCGGGCTGGCTGCAATTGAACAGCAGTGCGCTGGCGCCGAGCTCCAGCGCCACGCGCGCGGCCTCTTCCACCGGTTCTCCGGAACGCAGCTGCGGGAGCGCTTCGCTCGCCGCATCCACCAGCGTGAATGACAGCCACAGCGGTTTGCCGTCATCGCCGATCGCCTCGCGCACGGCCCGCGCCTCGGCGATGGAACTCTGGGTCTCGGCCAGCCACAGGTCCACATGGAGCCGCAGACCGGCAATCAGTTCGCGGTGAATGGCAGTGGAACGCGCCTGGTCGAACAGGTCCGGACGATAGGAACCCAGCGCAGGCGGCAGGGAACCCGCCACCCGCACCGGCTCCCCGCCTTCTTCCGCCGCTTCGCGCGCCAGACGTCCGGCAAGGTCGGCCAACGCCGCGCCTCGGCTGGCGAAACGCTCTTCGCCAATGTGGAAAGGCACCAGTGCGTAACTGTTGGTGGTGATGACCCGCGCCCCGGAGGCAATGTACGCCTGGTGGACCCGGGTGACATACTCGGGCGCCTCCAGCAGGGCCAGTGCCGACCATTCAGGCTGGCGGAACGGTGCACCGATGCGCTTGAGCTCTCGCCCCATGCCGCCATCGAGTAACGTCAGCGACGGACGACTCATTGCGCGGCCACCTTCTCGCCGGCAGCCAGCAACCATTTGTCCACCGTGGCGCGATTCGCCTCTACCCAGGCCTTGGCAGCGGTTTCGGCCGGTTGCTTTTCTTTCTCGATCTTCAGGATCAGGTCATTCAGCGCCTGGGGTGCGATGCTCACGTTCTCCAGGAAGGCAGCAATTCGCGGCGCGCGCTTTTGCAGGCTGACCGAGGCGAGGATGTATACCTTGGCGTCCGGGTAGGCGCAGGTGATCCTGCTCTTGTTCAGCCAGTCCGCATCGACGGTCGGGCTGATGAACTTCCAGCAGCCGTCCGCCTTGTACAGCGGGTCATCCTTCTTGTTGTCCTGCGCGTAGCCATCGAATGGGGGCTCTTCCAGCCGGCGGAGGTCGTAGGCAGAGAAGATCCAGTCCGGCGTGTAGGCGTAGAAGACCACGCCGCGCTCAGACTTGTACGCAGCATCCAGCTTGGCGTAGGTGACCGCCGCTTCGGTGGAGACGGATTCGAAGTGGCCGGCAAATCCATAGTCCTTGGCCTTGATCTCGCCGATGTAGGTGGACTCCCAGCCCGCTGGCCCGACCAGCAGCTGCGCCTTGCCACCGCCCAGCGGCTCGAACAGCTTGGCGACTTCCGGCTTCTGCAGGTCGTACACCGACTTCACCCCATGCTTGTCCTGGATGTAGCCGGGAATGTAGAAGCCCTGCTCACCGACGTAGGGCTGCTTGTTGGGCACCAGCGAACGCGTGCCGCCGTTCACGTACCTGGCCCAGGCTGCGGACTGGTTGGGCAACCAGATATCGGTCAGCACGTCCACCGAGCCGTCGCCCTTGGCAGCTGCGGCGAACAGCACCGGCACGTCGCCAGCAAGGTAGGACACCTCACCGTCCAGACGTGTGCTGATGACTTCGCCAAGGATGTGCTGGATGGCGATGGCGCCCGTCCAGTTCTGTTCACCGATGACGATCCGCTCCTTGGCCTGCAGCGTGGCCGCCGGTAGCAGCGCGCTCAGGATGGCCGCGCCGGCAAGGGCGCGAGCTAAAAACTTAGCCATGAAAATTCTCACTCTTGGTTAATGATTCGATGACGTTTACGCAGGGATGCCTGGAGGATCCGGTCGGGAATCAGGGCACAGAAGACGATGGCAATACCGGCGAGCACACCTTCGCCAGCCTTGATGTTGCGCAGCGCGGTCATGACGTCGTAGCCGAGGCCGCCCGCACCGATCAGCGCCGCAACCACGACCATCGACAGGCTCATGACGATGGTCTGGTTGATACCCAGCAGGAGGGACCCCGCCGCCAGCGGCAACTCGACGCGGGTCAGGGTCTGCCAGGGCGTCGCACCATGGGCCACAGCCGCTTCCACTGCGGCCTTGGGCACTTCCTGGATGCCCAGAGCGGTAAGCCGGATCATCGGCGCCAGGGCGAAAACCACGGTGGCGATCACCGCCGGGGTCTTGCCCACGGAGAAGAACGCCACCGCCGGAATCAGGTAGACGAAGGTCGGCAGCGTCTGCATGACGTCCAGCAGCGGGGTCACCAGGCGCCGGGCCAGGGCGCGCTTGGCCAGCAGGATGCCCGTCGGAATGCCGATCAGCAGTGACAGCAATACCGATGAACCCACCAGGGCGACCGTCGACAACGTACGTTCCCAGAAACCGAACAGCCCGACGTAGGCCAGAGCCAGGGCGCTGACCAGGGCCAGAGCCAGTCCCGCCGAACGCCAGGCCACATACACCAGGGCCAGCGCCGGCACCGGCCAGGGCAACCAGCCCAGCGCCCCTTCCAGTCCTTCGATGACGCTCCGCACCACGACGATGACGCCGACGAAGGCGGCCTCGAAGGTCACCTGGGACCAGGCGATCAGCCGGTCGATGGCACCTGCGACCGCCAGCATGCTTTCCCTGTCGGCGGGGAACTGCAGCAAGGGGCCCAGCGCATCCGGCATGGCGGCGCGCCAGAAGGTCAGCGCCTGGGCGGCAAGCAGCAAGACCAGTGGCAATACCCAGGAATGCCCAGTGGCCTTGCCGGCGCGGCCCGACCGCCAGACAACGCCGGCACGGCTGGCCACCAGCAGGAAGATGCCGGCCAGCAGCGTCAGGCTGCCAGCGGACTGCAGGCCGTAGCCCAGCAGGGCGAGTGCCGCCAGTTCGAACAATGACGCCAGCCAGAACAGACCGTTGCGACCGCCGGCAGCGAAGGCTGCCGGTCCCAGCAGCAGACGCGTCACCCAGGTCGCCCCGGGGGCCTGAACAGCCGTGGAATCTGCCGCAATGTCCGCTGGCGGTGCAGGCTTCGCCAGAGCCAGCTCCGGCCGTGGACTGTCGCTGAAGAAGTCGGCGACGCCGGCATCAGCCGGATGCTCGAGTAGCTCCTTGGGCGAACCGACCTGGACCAGCCTGCCACCGCGCAGAACTGCGATGCGATCCCCCAGGCGCAGCGCCTCTGCAGGGTCATGGGTGACCAGCACGGTGGTGATGCCGCGCTCACGAACAAGCCTGAGGAAATGCGCCTGCAATTCACGGCGGATCGTCGGGTCCAGCGCACTGAACGGCTCATCCATCAGCAGAATGTCCGGCTCGGTCACCAGGGCACGGGCAAGTCCCACCCGCTGCTGCATGCCGCCAGACAATTCGTGGGGGAAGTGGTCACCCCATTCGCCCAGCCCCACAGCCTGCAGCTGGAGTTCGGCGGCCGCATGTCGGGACGCCTCCGCTTCCCCCCTCAGCTCCAACGGCAAGGCAACGTTGTCACGCACGCAACGATGGGGAAGCAAGCCGAAGTTCTGGAACACCATGCCGATGCGCCGCGAGCGCAGCTCCCGCAACGCCGGGGCGGACAGGTCGCTGATGGCCTTGCCGTCGATCAGGACTTCGCCGCTGCTGGGCTCTATCAGACGGTTGATGTGGCGCAGGAGCGTGGACTTGCCGCTGCCTGACGTGCCCATGAGGCAAAGGACTTCGCCGCGTCGAACAGCCAGGTCAATACGCTCCACCGCATTGCGCGACGTGCCCTTGCGGACGTTCTCATACACCTTGGTGACAGCCCTCAGTTCCACGGCGATTTCCGACGCCTGGACACCCACCGAGGGTCCCCCCACAAGCGAATGGGGCAATGTCTCCCCGCTTACCGCCTCATCCTGTTTTCGCACCACGTAATCGACTGCGTGCACTTGATTTCCCGAGATTCCAATAGCCCTGCCCTGCGCAGCGCTTGTTGCGTTCAATCCGGGAATTGCAGTCTTTGTGCCACCACCCTCGTGCCCGTAACTCGCGGCTTACAGGCATTCCCTGGGCCGATCCTGCTGCGTGAGCAACACCCATTGCTTGGCAAGTGTTGCTGGGCGAACAGCAGATGTACTGCCGGTAGCCCTATTGTTCGCAGGAGTTCCCCAGATCGGAAATACGCCCGATTTCTCACTGGCCAATGCTGACCTTATCGGGCACCGGCGCGAGTTGAAGGTCTAGACGAGGAGTCCTTACAGCGTAAGGAGAATATGTGCAAGGAAGTTAGAACCAGTTGGAATTAAGTACATTCCGATATTTGCTCCTGGAAAGCTCAGTACGGTAACAAGCCACCGGCGATACGAAATCACTTTTGTATCTCAACGACTTGTTCCGAATCCTGAAAAACCCTGGTCAGCACCGTAACTTCAAATTGATATCAAACGACAGTACATACACCTTCGGGAACTCCGAACAAGCCAGCGCAAATACGGCCGCTTGTGACTGCGTGGCCTGACCGGGCCTTGATGCCCTTGGCCGGTTACAGCCAGTCCCCACCGGCAGCTCGGGGTCGATTTCTGCCGGTCGTGACTGGCTATATTCTCTGGCTGAAGGAGTATCGGGGACTATTCGCTCACCAACTGGATGACCGTCTTGCCCATGCCACGGCCTTCCGCGACCTGACGGAACGCCTCGTTGACTTCATCCAGTACAAAGTGCTGCTGATCCACACGGATCGTCAGTTGCCCGGCATCTGCCAGTGCAGCCGCCTCACGCAAGATAGCCCCGTGGTGTTCGCGCCCCTTGCCTGTGAGCAACGGCGCCAGGGTGAACACGCCTGAGTAGGTGGCACTTTTGAATGACAGCGGCGCGAGGCTGTGCTGGCCCCAACCGAGGCAGCTCAGTACGTGTCCGGTGTAAGGCTTGACGGCCTTGAATGACGCATCCAGTGTGCTGCCGCCCACGGTGTCATAGACGATGTCGAAGCCTTCCCCGGCCGTGTGCTGCTCGACATAGGCCTCTACGCTCTGCGTCTGATAATCGATTGGCGTAGCGCCCAGCGAGCGAATGAAGTCGAGACTCGCTGCCGAACCGGTGGCGTAAACGTCGGCGCCGCGAGCCTTGGCCAGTTGAACAGCCACCTGACCGACACCTCCTGCGCCACCGTGAATCAGCACACGCAGGCCTGCATGGACATTGGCGCGATCGACCAGGCCTTCCCACGCGGTGATGAATACCAAGGGCAATGCGGCCGCCTCACGCATGCTCAGTGCGTGCGGCTTTGATGCGATCAGCCTGGCATCCACGGCAATGTACTCGGCCATGGTGCCCTGGGCGCCGCCGATCCCACCGGCCATGCCGAAGACCTCCTGCCCAGGAGTGAAACCCTCAACCGCCTCGCCCAGTTCGACGACCGTGCCGGCGAGATCCAGGCCGAGCACTGCCGGCAGCGCCTGGCGGGCATGAGCGCCTGCACCGGTGGCGATCTTGGTATCGAGAGGGTTGACCCCTGCGGCGTGAACCCTGACCAGGACCTGCCCTTTGGCGGGAACAGGGCGAGCGATGTGGCGTACGGCCAGCGGCGCCTGGGCAGACTCGGCGATAGCGGCAAGCATCTTGTGATTCATGATCTGGAACCTCGCTGGAGTGGACGCTTACAGGTTGCTCCGCCTTGTTCATTCCGATAAGAAACTAAATTTGCATATTACTTATTCCCCCAAGAGGCCTAATTACGATGGACCTGTTCGACAGCATGCGCATCTTCGTACGCGTCGTGGAACGCGGGTCGTTTTCTGCGGTAGCTCGAGAGCTGAACGTGGGGCAGCCTGCGGTGAGCAAGCAGGTCCGCGCGCTGGAGCAGTATCTGGGCGGGCCCGTGTTTGCCCGCAGTACCCGGCACCTGGCCCTGACCGACCAGGGGCAACGCTTCTACAGCCACTGCCAGGAAATTCTCGGCCACCTTGAAACAGCCACGCGCAGCTTTGCCAGCGGCCAGGAGCAAATCGCCGGCCCTCTGCGAGTCGCCGCACCGGTCAGCTACGGGCGGTTGTGCATAGCGCCTCTGATCGGGACTTTTTTGCAGCGCTATCCCGAAGTGCGGATTGACCTGCGGCTGAACGATCACAACGAAGACCTGCTCATGGAAAACATCGATCTGACTATCCGGATCGGGGTGGTGAAGAGCGAGGGACTGGTGGCCGTGTCCCTGGGCACCAGCACGCGGCGGGTGTATGCCGCGCCGGCCTATCTGGATCGACACGGCCTGCCACGCGGGCCGGGTGACCTGGTAGGCCACAACTGCATTGGTTTCACATTGCTGGAGCACTACGACAGTTGGCACTTCACACGCCGTGCAGAAGCACTCGATGTTGTCATCAAGGGCAACGTCACCAGCAACAGCAGTGAGGCCATTCGCGAAATGGTCCTCTGCGGCCTGGGCATTTCGCTTTCTCCGGAATGGCTATTCGCAGCAGACGTGGAGCAAGGCAGAGTGCGTAGCGTGATGGACGATTACCAGACCACGGCGCTACCGGTCAGCGCCGTGTTCAGTCGTGAACGAAGACGTTCGGCACGGACGATGGCGTTCGTCGATTTTCTCCGTGAGCACTTGTAAGTGTCTCCAGACGGGGCGCAGGCCAGCGCTTGTTGCCGCAACCGGCACAGCTGTCGGCCAGGTATCATGTTGCATTCTGCTGCAGCCATTCCTTCGGACTTGCCCCAACCTTGCGTCGAAAGGTACGCGCCAACGCAGACGGACTTTCGTAACCGACCTCATCGGCAATCAGGGCGATGGGGCGACCTTCCCGCAAGCGCTTCTGCGTCAGACTGATTCGCCAGTTCGTCAGGTAATCCGCAGGAGTAATGCCGACGATCTTGCGAAAGTGCGCAGCAAAGCTCGCGCGCGACATACCCGAGCGGTCAGCCAATTCCGCCACGGACCAGTTGTGCCGTGGTTCGTTGTGAATACCCACGAGCGCGCGGGACAGCTGAGCGTGAGCCAGCCCGGCCATCATCCCTGACGCAATACTACGGCTGACGATAAGGTGGCGAAGCAGCTGAATCACCATCAGCTCGAACAAACGATTGAGGATGACATCCCGACCACACTCGTCACTGACGGCTTCTTCAAACAGCCAGTCGAGGGTGCCATTGACGCCCTGCAATTCGTGCAGCGGCTTGATGATGAATTCCGGCAACGCCAGGGTCAGCGGATTGTTGGCTCCGCCATCGAATTGCAAGGTTGCACACACCAACTCCGCTTCATCCGCTTCAGTCGCCAGCAACTGATGTTCCTGCGGGCGCGCTGCCAGTATCAGGCTGGGTTCCGTCAGTTCAATGAGCTGGCCGCGCTTGTCTTTGAAGGCCAGGCGGCCCGAACGCAGCAGATGTGCGTGGCCATAGCTGTGCTGCCCATGCAGGTGGGTTGTGCCGCAAAACCCACCCTGGTGAAACGTGGAGGCATGCAGGTTGAAGTGCTTGATCAGTGTGGATAGTCGGTCCATGTCGCGCTCACATTTGGACGATCTGTTGCATAAGTTCGACGATCTGAATCCGAAAGAAAAACCTGTCTCCCTAGTATTGATCCCAAGCTTGTTCATCAAGCGGTTATCAACCTACCGGAGAATCACCATGACTCGTATCGCTGCTCTCTCGCTGGACCAGGCCCCTGTCGGCTCGCGCGCTGCCCTTGAAGGCATTCAGAAAGGTATCGGATTCATACCCAACGCATTCAAGACCCTGGCCCACTCTCCCGCTGCACTGAATGGTTACCTGGGCCTTGCTCAAGCACTGGGTAAAAGCTCACTGAGCGCCGCTGAACGTGAAGTCGTTGCCCTCGCGGCTTCGGAAATCAACGGTTGTGATTACTGCCTGGCCGCGCACGCTTTCTTTGGCGCCAAGGCGGGTTTGAGCGACGAGGATATCAGTCAGGCACGTACCGGCTCGCTCAGCGCCGTCGCCGCCCTGGCGCGTCAGATCACCGAAAGCCGCGGCCAGTTGGGTGACGACCAGATTGCCGCAGCGCGTGAAGCCGGTATTACCGATAGCAAGATCGTGGAGGTGGTGGCACAGGTCACGCTGTTAACCCTGACCAACTACCTGAACAACATCGCCACTACCGATATCGACTTCCCACCGTCGGCACACTAGGAGGGTAACCGCCATGACCCAAGTGACTATCTACACCACCGCGCACTGCCCTTACTGCGTGAGCGCCAAGCGGCTGCTATCGAGCAAGGGGGTCATCCCTTACGAAATCAACGTTGAAGAATCACCCCGACATCTAGCGGAAATGATGCAGCGGTCCCAGCGCAGAACCGTTCCGCAGATCTTTGTTGGTGATGTTCATATCGGCGGTTTTGATGATCTGGCAAGCCTCGTTGACAAGGGCCGCCTCGATACATTGCTTCACGCCTGAGATGCAAGAGTGCTTTGGAGCGAGCTCCGCTCCGGAGCACTCATTGCCTCGTCTCAGTGCCAGGTGAGTCGAATGGAGCAAGATCCCGGGCTCTGTCCGCAATCTGGAGTCTTGCCCGGATGGCCCAAATGTCTCTGAGCCAGAGCGGTGCTTTCTGTCCGGCTGGCTTTCCCTTGTTCCACGGTTGATGGCCGTAGGTGGTAGTGGTGGCCATGGCTTGTCCTCCATGTGAGGAAGGACAAGGGTGGGCCAGCCATAGCGCCGCTCGCCAACCGGCCAGGAGCGGACGTTGAATAGCTGTTCACCGTCGGCCCGGCCATTCATCGTTTCGCCTGCATTGCGATCATTGGCGGCTAACCGCCATGGGGCCCTGCAGGCGTGCGGTTTCCTCTTCCATGTAGTCGATCAGGGCACTGACCTCGGCATCGCCCAGACGCAGATTGGGCATCGGCAGGCGGTTGTACTGCTCGAACAGCAGCATGGCCAGCGGGTCTTTCTCCGCCAGCATCTGGTCAGGCTCCTTCAGCCAGCGGCTCAGCCAGGCGACATCGCGTTGCCGGGTCACGCCCAGCAGGTTGGGGCCGATGCCCCGTTGCCCGCCTGGCTCGGTTTTGCCCAAGGCGTGGCAGGATGAGCAGCGGGTGCGATAGATCTGCTCGCCGGTACTGGGCGCGCGGAGTTCGGGTGCATGGGCGTAGTCATGGGTCATGGCGCTGGCCTGCTTCCAGTTGTGCAGGCTGTTGCCCAGGCGATCGGCAAGGATGTAGGGGCTTTCGAAGGGAGAGGCTTTCATCCAGCGGCCAGTGGTCTGGTTGCCGATGATCAGGCTGAGGTTGTGATCCTTGGAGCGGCCGTTTTCCAAACCTTCGATGTAGAGGCCCAGGCTGCGACGCAGCAGTTCGATGTCGTCGGGGTCTCCGGTGAGCAACTCCCAACCGGGGCCGATACCGAATTTTTCGGCGTAGCTCTTCAGCGTGGCGGGGGTGTCGTTGTAGGGGTCGATGCTGATCGAATAGAAGTAAATGTCCTTGCCGACACGGTCGCCGAGGATTTTCTGCACTTGGCGCAAGCGCGCGGTTTCCACCGGGCAGGAATCGCCACAGCCGGTGAAGATGAAGTTGATGGCAACGACCTTGTCCTTGATCAGGTCGTCGAAGAAACGGACCTTCTTGCCGTCCTGGGTGACCAGCGGAACGTTGGGGAAATAGTTGGCGCCCCAGGGGCTCGCCGTGTCATCAGCCCCAGCCTGCTCGGTCGCAGCCTGCCGGAGCTGGATGGGCCAGAACGACAGGCTGCCGACGATCAACGACAGCACGAGCAGAACACGCCATGACCTGGACATCATGTAGCCCTCGCTGATTGGTTGGTGTCGCCCACGAAGGGCCGCAGCGGCCCTTCGTGTCATGCGCACTCACTTGCTGGTAATCGGCACCGTCACGCTCTGGCCCAGCAACGAGGTCACGGTCGCTGTCGCCGGGCTGGCCGGACCACTACCGGTGGTGGTCGCCGACAGATGCCAGCGGGCGGTGCCGGCGCTGGTCAGCGTCGATAGCGTGGCCGTCCCCAGGGACAGCGGGCCGTTGGAGGTCGCCACCGTCACGCTGATGCTGTTACCGCTGGACACCGTGGTGGTACCGACCAGATCCCAGGTGTAGCGATTGCCGCTACGCGCAGTCACCGTAGCGCTGGTGACCTGGATCTGGTCCAGCGCCACTGCCGGGCTCACCGCGATGTCGACCGTCGCAGGGGCGAGCGATTCGGCGCCCTTGGCGTCACGTGCCGTGTAGTTGAAGCTGGCGACGAACGCGGCCGGGACACTGGCCGGCGGGTTGTAGATGATCATGTTGCCGTCGGTACTGACGGTGCCGTGACCAGTGGCCGGCTGGGTGAGGCCGGTTATGGTCAGCGGCATGTTGCCATCCGGGTCGGTGTCGTTGGCCAGCACGTTGAGGGTGATCGGCTGGCCGGCTACGGTCGTGGCACTGTCGTTGACGGCGACCGGCGGCTGGTTGGCCGGGGGCTCCTCGTCGACCGGGCTCACCGCGATGTTGACCGTCGCAGGGGCGAGCGAGTCGGCGCCCTTGGCGTCACGTGCCGTGTAGTTGAAGCTGGCGACGAACGCGGCCGGGACACTGGCCGGCGGGTTGTAGACGATCATGTTGCCGTCGGTACTGACCGAGCCGTGGCCGGAGTCCGGCTGGGTGAGGCCGGTTATGGTCAGCGGCATGTTGCCATCCGGGTCGATGTCGTTGGCCAGCACGTTGAGGGTGATCGACTGGCCGGCCATGGTCGCGGCGCTGTCATCGGCCGCCACTGGCGGCTGGTTCGTCGGGTCATCGTCGTCGTTGTTCTGGCCTTGCGTACGGAAGGTCGGCAGACCCACCGAAGCCACGTATTCCACGCCATCCCAACCCGGCAGCGGGGTCGGCATCACCTGGAACTGGCCCGGATGCTCCAGGTCCCAGCGCAGCAGCATCGAGGTGTCCTCATGCTGGGTGTTGTGGCAGTGCTCCATATAGGTTCCGGCGAACTCGCGGAAGCGGATAGCCACTTCCACCTCTTGCGAACTGTCCTCTTCCGGGCCGATGCGGAACACGTCCTTGCGTGCCCATTTCTCCCATTCCGGCGGAGCCTTGCCATCGCGGCTGAGCACCACGCCTTCCTCGAAGTGCACGTGCACCGGGTGGCTCCAGCCGTTGCCGCCGTTCTCCAGCTTCCACACTTCCAGGGTGCCGTCGCCGCTGAAGCCTGCATCGGTAGCCTGGCTGGACAACTGCACCGCCGCCGTAATGCGCCGCGGGTCCATGCTGTAACCGAATCCGCCATCGGTCTTGATGGTCCAGGGCGAGGTGTCGGTACCGTCGGAACGGCCGAAGAGGAACTCGCGGTGACGCGCTTCGCGCAATTTGGCCTTGTCGGCGGCCGAGTCACGATCGATCGGCAGCGGAATCATCTTCAGTCCCGCCGGCTTGCCCGGTTTGGCCGGCTCGTAGGCGACCGGGTCCATGCTCAGGTCCTCGCCGCTGTAAGGGTGGACCACCAGTTGCAGGAACTTGCCGACCACCGGGTCGCCGTCGTCCCACTCGGGTCCCTTGCTGGTCTGCTTGATCACCGCCTTGTATTCCTCGGACAGCACGTCAGCCAGCGGGATGGATTCCTCCGGCCCCTTGCCGGACTTGTGCTCCATCAGGTTCACGAAATACAGCTTGTCGCCGACGCTGATCCCGTGTTTGGCGAAGTTGATGATGATGTCGTAGCGCTCGGCGATGGCCTGCACCGGCAGGATGCCTTTGTGTTCCTGCTGGTTGCCGTTGCCATCGAGGTCCATGCTGCCGTCGAACGGCACGGCATGTTCCATGATGTTGCCGTCGTTGGCGATCATGTGGAACGGCACCCGCTCATACGACACGTTGGAGCCCGGCGGACCTCTGAACTCGCCGCCATTGCCGGCAACTTCACGCACCACGGCGATTTTGAAATAGCGCGATATCGAGCCGTTCAGCAGGCGGAAACGGTAGCTGCGCGCGCGGACCTTGAGTGTGGGCTGGTATTGCCAGTTGACCAGGATCTGGTCACCGAGGAAGCCGTCGGTATTGAACGGGTTGAACCACAGCTGGCCGTTGGCATCCCAGGCCTTGTCGGCTATCACCAGGTTGACGTCGTAGTCGCGGTTGCCCCAGGGCAATGCCGAACCACTGGGGAAGCGCAGGTTGACGCCGTCGTCGAACGCCTCGTTGCCGCGATCTATGGCGCTGTAGTAGTTCATCATCACGGCGTTGCCCTTGTAGACGTTCGGCGCCGTGAAATCCAGCATGTGGTCGTGGAACCAGTGGGTACTCATGGTTTCCCGCCAGTCGCCGCGGATCTTGATGCTGCCGTTCTCGCAGGTTTTCAGCCCTGGCGAAGCGTCGTTGACGAACAGGGTTTCGCCCGGCGAGCAGGGAAAGGCGGCGCGCGGGTCTTCGGCGCGGGTGTTGATGGTGTCGTAGCCGGCCAGTTGCATCGGCCAGCGATAGTCGTAGTACTGGCCGGGGAAGAAATAGGCATTGGTATAGCCATCGCTTTCCGCCGGGTTGTGGCCGTTGTGCTCGTGGGTCGATAGGGTATGCAGGCCGAATCCGCCGTTGGCCGCGGGGTCGATCGGCAGCGCGTTGTAGTGGCGCATCAGGAGCGGCTGGCCATGGCGCGCCATCAACAGCTTGGGCGGGAGAGTGCCGTCGAAGGTCCACAGCGACTTGTGGTTCTGCACCGGCATGTTTGGATGGAAGCGGACGTCGATGCCCTTGGTGGTGCCCAGCGTGGTCGGAATGTCGGAGGTCTGGTGGTACAGCCCCCCCGGAGCGAACTCGCCGACCGCATAGTTGTGCAGCTGCTTGCGGTCACGCAGGCCCCAGTTGATACGCGCACCGACCTGGGCGGTCTTGAATACCGCCTGCGGGTAGAACTCGTTCCAGCGCTGATGCGACCAGCCTTTTCCCGGCGGCCGACCTTCTGCCGGGGAGCCGACCGGGTGGCGGTTGAGGAACATCTCGATCTGCGCCTTCCACGGGTTGCGGTCCAGCACGTTGGAATACTGGGTCGGAAAGGGGTGCAGCCCCGGTTGCCTGAGGAAGGCTTCCAGGTCGCTTCCGGCCGGGCTGCTGCGGGCCACGGAATTGGGGTCCTGTGATGGTGCCGGCCCCAGGCTGGGAAGCGGGAAGCTCAGCTCCGGCGGCGGCAGCGTTGGATCTGGCCGCTCCATGCCGAACTCCTCGAACAGCAGCAACTGCTGGGTAAACGGTTGTGCGCCGAAAAGCGGGCTGGGCTTGCCGTTGGTGGGATACCTGGCCGACGTCTGCAGAGCTGGTGGCAGCACGTTTTCGGCATTGGGGGTGGTGCGGTCGCCCCATCCGCCGTTGGGAAGCTCCAGCGCACCCTCGTTGGCGTGCGGCAGGGTAAAGAGATCGAGCAGGGCCTGGGTCGGATTGGCCGGTTGGTCGGTGAAGGCGGATGGATCAGTCGGCGGCGGCGGGCTGTTGTCGTCGAGAGGGACTGCCTGAACCGAGAGCACCCCCAGGCTGAATAATGTAGTGATGGCGGCGGACGGCATGAAAGCATGCCAGGGATTGATCAGGAGAGGTTTTTTCATGTGCCTTGACCTCGATCCAGCTATACGGCTTGGCGCCACTAATGGCGATTTGCCCGACAGATGAGGCTTCAGCAAAGGTCGTACCAGAAATAATTTCTTTGTTATTCAAGATACTGAATTGCGTGTCATGCATAACTTCATACTTGCCTCCTGGTCCCTGGATCATGGCTAGTTGCTATTGGTGAATAGCTGGCTCGCGGCCGCTGCGCCATACCGAATGTGGAAATGGAAAAGGGACAATCCACGCATTCACCCCTGGCTAATGTGTCAAAAAATGGGGGACATCCCCACCTGTGGGTGGGTGAAAACCTCTGAAGTTGGGTCTGTCGCATTGGCTTCCCTGGTGAGCTGATAGTCAGCGATTCGATCGCATTGGGCAGGACTTCCGAGCATGTCCCGCGACGTGCTCATGGGGGGTTAGCGGCTCATGGATCAAGCTCGCGGGCAGGCACGAAGGCAGGTGCACCTCTATAAGCGAGCGGGTAAGGACGGGCAGAAGATCGCCGGACATGCCAGCGAAGATATGACGCGCAACTACCAGAAAGACTACTCGGAAGTGATCTGGTCCGAGGTGGAAGCTGACCTGGATATTGCGGAAATTGCGGGCTGAGTTTTGCGCGCATTTTGCGCAAGTTTTGCGCACGCCTCAGAAATGAAAAAGGCTCAAGCACCTAAGTGCTTGAGCCTCTTCAGAAATATGGTCGGGACGGAGTGATTCGAACACTCGACCCCGTGCCCCCATGCCGGTGGCCGACCTCGTAACCCACTGATTTCACAAGCATAATCTAGGGCGCTCGCTGCAACCGATGTCCTACGCTACCTGACCGTTTTCAACGATTTCCCGCAAAAGTCCCTGACCGGGATGGCACGTCCTGCTGCCATTAGGGACGACCGGCGATCCACTGCCCGGCGCGCTCGAACAGCTTTTGCGCAGCAGCGTGCAGTTGCTCCCCAACCGCTCGAGGAGCCTTACCGGCGCACGCACGGGCATGGGTACCTTCCAGAACTATGCCCAGTTTGTAGCAGGCCAGCACGGTGTACCAGTGCACATTGTCCAGGTCTCGTTGGCTGCCCTTGGCGTACTGGGCTACCAACTCATCGGCCCTGGGGAAGCCCTCCCAGGGTTGGGGTGCTGCCGGTCCAGCGGATACACCATTGGCGTCCGGCCAGGTAGCCAGCATCCAACCCAGATCGAGCAACGGGTCGCCCGCCGTGGTCATTTCCCAGTCGACGACCGCGGCCAGCGAGGGGCCATCCTTGCGGAACATGACATTGGCCAGATGGTAGTCGCCATGCATCAGTCCCGGCAGGAACGACTTCGGCCGCTTCTCCTCCAGCCAGCGGCCAATACCCGCCACATCGCCCAGCGCTGCCGTACCGGTCCACCCGGCATACTCGACGTAACCGTCCAACTGCGCCTTCCAACGCGGTACCTGACGCTCGAGGAAGCCATCGGGCCTGCCCAGATCGGCTAGACCCACACCCTTCAGATCCACCCGCCCCAAGGCCGCCGCGCCATCCGCCAATGCCAGACCCATGGCGTGCCGGATGGCAGGATCGCTGGCGTGCAGTTCCGGCATCTCGGCGCAGGCGTTGAAGCCCTCGACCGGCTCCATGAGGTAGAAGGCCGAGCCCAGAACCTCAACGCTTTCACAGCCAGCGATAAAACCGGCGTGCGGCACCTCGGTGTCCTTGAGGGCCGCAAGCACCCGCATCTCGCGGCGCATGGTGCTGTTGCCATCGACCCGCGGATGCAGCGGCGGGCGGCGCAACACGAAGTCGCGCCCGCCACGCTGAAAACGCAACAGCAGATTCTGGGTGCCGCCGGCCAGCGACTGCGCACCGACGATGGGGCCCTCACCCAGCCCCTGCTCATCCATCCAGCCGATCAGCCGTTCAATGTCCACTAGTGCCTGCCAGCGCAGGCCGTTTGCAAGATCACTCATCACTCATCCCTCTTGCGTCGGATAGGTCACAGCACTGCCTGCAAGTCTTCGAGGGAATCGCCGTACAGGCCGAGAGCTCTTTCGCGCTGACGCGGCAGGTGATAGGACGGGAACAGGTCGGTTGTCGGTTGATAGCCGGCGAGCACCTCGCGCGCTACGGTGACCTTATGTACTTCGGTCGGGCCGTCGGCGAGGCCGAGGAAGAAAGAGTTGATTACGCTGTGCGCGAACGGCATCTCGTTGGAGACCCCGATCGAGCCATGCAGGTGCAGGGCACGCGCGGCGATGTCATGAAGAACCTTGGGCATCATCGCCTTGACTGCGGCAATATCCTTGCGCACCCGCTTGTAGTCCTGGTGCTTGTCGATCAGCCAGGCGGTGCGCAGGACCAGCAGGCGGAACTGCTCCAGTTCGATCCAGCTGTCGGCGATCTTCTCCTGCACCAGTTGCTTCTTCGCCAGCCGCTCGCCCTTGGTCACCCGCGACAGTACGCGCTCGCAAGTCATATCGAGGATTGCCTTGCATTCACCGATGGTGCGCATCGCATGGTGGATGCGGCCGCCCCCCAGGCGGGTCTGGGCGACGACGAAGGCCTGTCCTTCGCCACCAAGGATGTGGTCGGCCGGCACGCGCACGTTCGTGTAGCGGAGATAGCCATGGGTGGCCACCTTCTCCGAGGCGAAGCCGACGTCGCGGATGATTTCGAGTCCAGGCGTGCCGGCTGGAACGATGAACATCGACTGGGCGGAAATCAGCGGAGCATCCGGATTGGTGACCGCCATGACGATGAAGAAATCGGCGAAGCTGGCGTTCGAGGAGAACCATTTCTCGCCGTTGATCACCCACTCGTTACCGTCACGTACCGCAGTGGTGGTGAACACCTGGGGATCAGCGCCACCCTGCGGCTCGGTCATCGAGAAGCAGGAAACGATCTCGCCGGCCAGCAATGGCTCGAGCCAGCGCTTCTTCTGCTCGGGGGTGCCGAAGTGGGCGAGAATTTCGGCGTTGCCACTGTCCGGTGCCTGGCAGCCAAAGACTACCGGAGCGAAATCGGAACGACCGAGAATCTCGTTCATCAGGCCCAGCTTCACCTGGCCGAAGCCCTGTCCGCCCAGTTCAGGCCCCAGATGGCAGGCCCACAGGCCACGCGCCTTGACCTCCTGCTGTAACGGCCGTACCAGGCGAATGTTGGCCGGATTCTTCACGTCGTAGGCGCAATCCAGCACATGGTCGAGCGGCTCGACACGGGTACGGACGAATTCATCGATCCAGTCGAGTTGCGCCTGGAATTCGGCATCGGTTTCAAAAGACCAGCTCATCGATAGTTCTCCGGAAAAATTGGGATCAGGCCAGAGTCAGGCCGCCGTCGACGATCAGGGTCTGTCCGACGACGTAGGAAGCCAGGGGCGAAGCGAGGAAGACGACGGCGCCCGCCATTTCCTCGGGAAGACCTGTACGGCCGAGCGGGATACGGTCAAGCACCCCGGCGAGCCGCGCCGGGACCTCGGTGGTGACCTTGGTCAGCTTGGTCTCGACCAACCCGGGAGCGATGCCATTAACGCGGATGCCCTCGCCAGCCCAGGCCTCGCCCAGGCTGGCGGTCAGGCCGACGACAGCATGCTTGGAAGCTGAATAGGCCGGATTGCCGCGTGCGGAACGGAAACCGGTGGTGGAGCTGAGGGTTACCAGCGCACCCCGGCTCTCGCGCAGCATCGGCTGGAACTTCAGCGCACAGGCCATCTGGCTGGCCAGGTTGACCTGCACCACCTTGTCGAAGCCGTCCATGGCGAACTCGGCACGCTTGTAGAGGACGATGCCCTGGGCCAGCACCAGCACGTCGAGACGCTCGAAGGCTGGATGTGCGGAATCGATGGAAGCCTGGGTGGACACATCGACCTGCGCATAATGCAGGCCCTCCAGGTCTGAGCCTTCTTCCGGGCTGTAGTCGCTGGCCGCGGCGCGGGTGCCCCAGACATGCACCTCCGCGCCGAGGCGGCGGAACGTCTGGGCGATGCCGTTGCCGATGCCGCTGGAGCCACCGACCACCAGAACGGTCTTGCCGTTGAAGTCGAGGGCGTTGGTGAAGCTCGGAAGAACGGAAGACGAAATTGTCATGGTTCGAATGATCTCTTCAGATGCGGGGAGCGCTGGCTCCCCTGCGGGTTTCGCCGATATGCGGGTTGCCACATCCGTCAGGAGGCGGTGATTCCGCCATCCACTGCAAGCGCCTGGCCCGTGGTGAAGCTGGCTCCATCGCTGCAGAGGAACAGCACGGTGGCGGCGATCTCTTCGGGACGTCCCAACCTGCCAAGCGGATGCATGGCCGCCCACCGCTCAGGCAATTGCGGGTCGTTCCCGGCCACCTGCTGGTACATGGGCGTTTCGATCACCCCAGGACATACGGCATTCACCCGGATGCCCTTCTTCGCGTATTCGACCGCGGCCGAACGGGTCAGGCCGATCACCGCGTGCTTGGAAGCCGAATAGATGCCCATCTTCCCGACGCCCTTCAGGCCGGCGATCGACGCGGTATTGACGATGGCACCACCACCCTGGGCGAGCATCAGCTGAAGCTGGTACTTCATGCACAGCCAGACGCCCTTGACGTTGGCATCCATGATGAAGTCGAAGTCAGCCTCGCTGCTGTCGGCCATGCGTCCCTTCTCGCGCTCGACACCGGCATTGTTCAGGGCGTAATCGAGGCGCCCGTACTGGGCCACCGTCCGTTCCAGCAGCGACTTCACTTCGGCTTCGACTGCGACGTTGCAGCGAATGAAGATCGCCTCGCCTCCCGCCTGGCGGATCAGTTTCACCGTCTCTTCGCCCCCTTCGACGTTGAGATCACTGACCGCCACCTTGAGGCCTTGCGCCGCGAACGCCTGGGCAGTCGCTCGCCCGATGCCGCCAGCCGCACCCGTGACCAGAGCGACCTTGCCGGAAAATGTCATGACCATACATTGCTCCTGTAGGCGGCACCCGGGCCGCCGTTTTTGTGGTAACCCGAAAATCAACCGCGCCCGGAGAACGCCGGTTCGCGCTTGTCGAAAAACGCCTGGACGCCTTCCTCGAAGCTCGGCAAGTCCAGCAGCTCGCGCTGGCGCTCCGCTTCGTAGGCGAGCTGGCTGGAAAGATCGTTGCGACTGGCTGCATCGAATGCCCGGCGCGCCTCGATCACTCCGTTGGCCGGCAGTCGGGACAGTTGCCGGGCGATCTTCATCGCCTCCGCAGGCAATGCGTCGTCATCGACACAGGCATGCAGCATTCCCCAGTCCCTGGCCTGTTCCGCCGACCAGCGTTCGCCGGCGAGGGACAGCGCCAGCGCTCGCGCCGCACCCAGGGTGCGCTGCAGGAACCAGGTGGCACCGAGATCGGGAATCAGGCCGAGCTTCGTCACGAAGGGCAGGTAGAAATAGGCCGAGCGCGCGGCGACGATGACATCGCCCGCCAGGGCAATTCCCACCGCGCCACCGGCCACACCGCCGTTCAGCGCAACCAGCACCGGCACCGGCATTTCGCGCAATTCGCGAGTCACCCGATTGAACACCTGATGCATCATCCGGCCGACGTTCTCTCCGCGACTGAGTCCCAGATCGTTCGCCTGAGTGAGAGCGCCGAGATCAGCTCCGGCGCTGAACAGTCTGCCGCTGCCTATCAGCAGCAAGGCACGCACCGTCTTGTCGCGACGTGCCTCCGCAAGCGCGGCGAGTACTTCGTTGAGCATCGTTTCGTTGAGCGCATTGAGGGTCTGTGGCTGGTTCAGCGTAATGACCGCAACCGCACCGTCCCGGGCATAGGTGATCGCCTGGAAATTCATGATCGATTCCTCGATGGTCTGCTTGTCGTGGTTCTCGGTTGGTTGACCGGTCAGGCCCTGGCCACGCCCTTGTCATTGGCATTCGGCTTCGCGGCGGTGCTGCCCGCTGCCGCTGCGGCGCTGGTCATGCGCGGCGCCCCGGATGGATCGACCAGCATGCCGAAGCGCATCAGGTTGTGGCTGTGGCAGACCTGGTGCAGGGCGAAGGCGGTCTGCATGGCGGAGACCCGGCCCTGAGCGTCCTGCGCGGCATTCAGCGCCTCCTTGGTCAGCTTCAGGGCGAACATCGGCTTCTGCGCGATGTTCATCGCCAGCGCCAGGGTGAAATCCTCCAGCTGCTCCTTCGCCACCACGTGGTTGACCATGCCCATGCGCCAGGCATCCCGGGCAGTGAGCCAGCCGGAAGTGAAGAGGAATTCCTTGGCCTGGCGCAGCCCCATCTCCCATGGATGAACGAAGTACTCCGCGCCACAGATGCCCATGGCGACGGTGTTGTCCATGAACAGGGCATCTTCGGCAGCGACGATCAGGTCGCACGGCCACACCAGCATCAGGCCGCCGGCGATGCACTTGCCCTGCACCTGGGCGATGGTAGGCTTGGCGATGTTGCGCCAGCGCTCGGACAACCCGATATAGATCTCCTTCTCACGGGTCATCTGCGCTTCAGTGCCGGAAGTACAGCAACCGAAGCCACACCAGGTGCCAACCGTCTGAAACTCGGCCATGTTCTCGATAGCGTTTTCCTCGGTGATGTCATGCCCGGCCGAGAAATGCTCACCCTTGGCAGCGAGGATGATCACCTTCACCTCGTCGTCGCCATTGGCTTGATCGAAGGCGGCATTCAGCTCGTAGAGCAGGCGTGTGTCCTGGGCGTTGCGCTTGTCCACGCGGTCGAGGCTGATACGCGCAACATGAGGCGCCGGCTTTTCGTAAGCGATGCTCTGGAAATCGGTGGAAGGAATCTGATTCATGGTTTTTCCTCGGTGTTGCTCAAGGGGTTCGACTCAGGCGACGCCACGTTTCTGGTTTGCCCAGAACGGTTTGCGCAATTCGGTTTTCAGCACCTTGCCAACACCGGACAGTGGCAGCGCATCGCGAAACTCGAGGCTGCGCGGCACCTTGTAGCCGGCGATGCATTCACGGCAGTGGGTGACGATCTCGTCCTGGGTGGCGCTCGCGCCGGGCTTGAGGACGATCACCGCGTGCACCGTCTCCCCCCACCTGTCACTGGGGATGCCGATCACCGCGCTCTGCGCCACCGCCGGGTGGCTGGCGATGGCGTTCTCGACCTCGGCGGAATAGATGTTCTCGCCGCCGCTGATGATCATGTCCTTCAGTCGGTCGCAGACGTAGACGAAGCCCTCCTCATCCATGTAGCCGCCGTCGCCGGTGTGCATCCAGCCGTCGCGCAGTACTTCGACGGTGGCCTCCAGCCTGTTCCAATAGCCGAGCATTACGTTTGGCCCACGCACAACGATCTCGCCCAGCGAGCCACGCGGCACCTCGCGATCCTCGCTGTCGACGATGCGCACCTCGACGCATGCTCCAGGCCGTCCGGCCGAGTACATCTTGCTGCCGACGTGATGCTCAGCCGGCAGGGTCGTGGCGAGCGGCGCCAGCTCTGTCATGCCGTAGCCCTGGAAGAACTCGGCCGAAGGGAAGGCCTGGCGGGCACGTTCGAGCAATGCAGCGGTGATCGGCGAGGCGCCGTAGCAAATCATCGACAGCGAGCTCAGATCGAGCGCAGCTGCTTGCGGGTGACCGTCGCGCCAGTCCAGCAGCATCTGAATCATGGTCGGCGCCAGTAGCGTCTGGGTGACACGCTCCCGGGCAATGGTTTCCAGCACCGTCTGCGGCACGAAGGACGGCAGGACGATGTGCGAGCCGCCGCTGAAAAACAGGCCGTTCATGGCCCAGTAGTCGGCCAGGTGGAACATCGGCATTGCGTGCAGAAAACGCTCTCCGTCACCGAACACACCCTTGGTCACGGAGGCCATTGCCGAGAAAGCAACGTTGTTGTGACTGAGCATCACGCCCTTCGGGAAACCCGTGGTGCCGCCGGTGTAGAAGATCCCGAGTAGCGAATCACCACCGCGCCGCACATCCTCCACCGGTTGCGCATCGGCAAGCAGCGTCTCGTACGAGAGCATGCCTTGCGGGGTATCGCCGTCGCCGGCATATATCAGCGTGCGCACGCTTTTCGATTCGGCGGCCGCCCTGGCGCCGAGTTCCTTGAAGGCGTCGTCGACGATCAGCACGCTCGTGCCCGAATCGTCCAGCGAATAGACGATTTCCGCCGCACTCCAGCGGGTGTTCACCGGGTTGAGCACCGCGTCGGCCCAGGGAGCGGCCAGGTAGTACTCGATATAGCGCTGCGAGTTGAGCGAAAGCATCGCCACGCGGTCGCCGCTGGTTACGCCCAGTTTTTTCAGCGCACCGGCCAGACGGGCGACGCGCTCGCCGAACTGGGCGAAGCCGATGTTGCATCCCTGGTAATGAATTGCCCGCTCATTGGGGCGCTGCTGCATGTGTCGGTGCAGCCCCTGGGTGATGTACATGCGATAGCTCCATTCTTGTTTTTGTCGAGCCGTGGGCGGCCGAGGTCGCCACGGGTGCCCCCGGTTCAGAGAGAGCGGCCGACCAGTTCGCGCTGGATCTCGTTGGCGCCGCCGTAGATGCGCTGCACGCGGGCATCCGCCCACATGCGGGCGATGGGGTATTCGTTCATGTAGCCGTAGCCACCGAAGAACTGCAGGCAACGGTCCAGCACTTCACTCTGGCGTTCGGTGAGCCAGAACTTGCACAGCGAGGCGAGCGTCGAGTCGAGACGGCCGTCGCCCCATTGCTGGACCATGTGGTCGCAAAGGGTCCGCGAGGCCAGCACCGTGGCCTTCACATCGGCCAGTACGAAGCGGGTGTTCTGGAAGTCCAGCACTGGCTTGCCGAATACCTTGCGCTCGCGGGTGTACTCCAGGGTCAGCTCCAGGGCGCGCTCCATCGAGGCCAGGGCCACCAAGGCGATCTGCGCACGCTCGTAGGGCAGTTGCTTCATCATCGTGTAGAAGCCCTTCCCCTCCTCGCCGCCAAGCAGGCAATCGGCGGGAACCTCGACGTCATCAAAGTACATCTCGGAGGTATCGGCCGCGGCCTGGCCGATCTTTTCCAGGCACTTTCCACGCTTGAAGCCGGGAGTACGGGTATCGACGATGAACAGCGAGATGCCCCTGGAGCCCTTGGCTTCCAGGTCGGTCTTGGCGACCACCAGCACGACATCGCTGGTCTGGCCGTTACTGATGAAGGTCTTGGCACCATTGATGACGTACCTGTCACCGCGCCGCTGCGCACGGGTGCGGATGGCCTGCAGATCGGAGCCGGTGCCCGGCTCGGTCATCGCCAGCGAGCAAATGACCTCGCCGGAGGCGATCCTGGGCAGCCAGGTGCGCTTCTGCTCTTCGGTTCCATCGGCCAACAGGTAATGGCCAACAATGTGGTTCATCATGATTCCGGCGCCGCTGACGGTACCCCGGAACAATTCCAGGTTCGCCACCGCCACATGGGCCGCGGTGCCGTCGCAGCCACCGTACTCGGCGGGTATGTCCGGCAGGATCATCCCCATCTCGCCCATCGCCCGCCAGGCATCGCGGCTGACATGATGTTGCTCGCGCCACTGCTCTTCCTGCGGCGCCAGGGTCTGGACGACGAAGCGGCGCACGCTGTCGGCGAATTGCTCGACTTCTTCGGTCATCCATGAGGGGGAGTAATTGCTCTGCATGACGATCGCTCCCCCTCTCATACGTTGCCGTAACCGCCGCTGCAGACCAGCGTCTGCCCGGAAACATAGTCGGACTCGGGAGCGCACAGCAGATACACCGCGCCTGCTGCTTCTTCGGCACTGCCGCCGCGGCCCAGCGGGATTAACGCCGTGAGAGCGTCGATTTCGCCATTTCTCAGGCCTGTCGGCAGCTCGCGGCCGTCGACCATTACCGTGCCGCGTTGGGCACCGGCTTCGATGCGCGTCAGGCGAGTGTCGATGACTCCGAAAGCAACGGCGTTGACGTTGACCTTCAGGCGGCCCCATTCCTTGGCCAGGGTTTTGGTCATGCCAAGCAGACCTGCCTTGGCCGACGAGTAGCAGACCTGTCCCGGCCCACCACCGGCGAGGATGGACGAGATGTTCACCACTTTGCGCAACACTTCACGGCCTTCGGCAGCTTCCTTCTTCGCCGCAGCGCTGATAATCGGCTGGGCGGCGCGCAGGATGCGGAATGGCGCCGTCATGTGGCAGTCGAGCATGGCGTACCACTGCTCGTCGGTGGCCTTCTGGATCACCGCCCCCCAGCCGTAGCCGGCGTTGTTCACGATGATGTCGATTCCGCCAAAATGCTCGACCGCGATGTTCACGAAACGCTCGGCAAAATCCTCCGCCGTAACGCTGCCGATGCAGGCGATTGCCTCGCCACCGGCCGCGCGGATTTCCGCCAGAACCTCCTCGACTGGGGCCGCGTCCAGATCGTTGAGCACCACACGGGCGCCCTCGGCGGCCAGCTTCAGGGCCACGCAACGGCCGATCCCACGACCCGCTCCGGTTATCAGTGCGGTCTTGCCTTGCAGGTTTTTCATCTCGCAACTCCTGAGCGCCGATGCAAATCTTGCCCGCCGCACCTCTGTCGCGAGGCACGGGGCGGTTGTTGGGGATGATGTGGGGCGGCTTGCGGCCAGCCCGGTTGGTCAGGCGACGCCGCGTATGCGGTTTTCCCAGAAAGGCTTGCGCAGTTCGGTTTTCAGCACCTTGCCGACGCTGGAAAGCGGCAGGCTGTCGCGGAACTCCAGGCTGCGCGGGCACTTGTAGCCGGCGATGCGCTCGCGGCAGTGGGCGACGATCTCTTCCTGGGTGGCACTCGCGCCAGGCTTGAGGACGATCACTGCGTGCACCGTTTCGCCCCACTTGTCGCTGGGGATGCCGATCACCGCGCTCTGCACCACCGCCGGATGGCTGGCGATAGCGTTCTCGACCTCGGCGGAATAGATGTTCTCGCCGCCACTGACGATCATGTCCTTGATGCGGTCGCAGACGTAGATGAAACCATCCTCGTCCATGTAACCGCCGTCACCGGTATGCATCCAGCCGCCGCGCAACGATTCGGCGGTCGCTTCCGGCTTGTTCCAGTAGCCGAGCATCACGTTCGGCCCCTTGACCACGATCTCACCCGCGACTCCACGCGGCACCTCGCGGTCCTCGCTGTCGACGATGCGCACCTCGACGCAGCTGACCGGCTGCCCGGCCGAGTACATCTTGCCGCTGAGCTGATGCTCCGGGCAGTGGTATTGCGCACCGAGGACCGCCACGGCGGGGGCGAGTTCGGTCATGCCGTAGCCCTGGACCAGCTCGGCGGTCGGAATGGTCCGGCGGACCCGGTCGAGCAGCGCCGGGGAAATGGGCGATGCGCCGTAGCTGATCTCGCGCACGGAACTCAGGTCGAGTTCCGCCGCAGCCGGATTGGTGTCGCGGCAATCCAGCAGCATCTGGATCATGGTCGGCGCCAGCAGCGTATCGGTGACCCCTTCCTGGCTGATCAGCAGCAGCGCTTCCAGCGGATTGAAGGTCGGCAACACCAGATGCATACCGCCACTGATGAACAATACGTTCATCGCCGCCAGGTCGGCCAAGTGGAACATCGGCATGGCATGCAGGTAGACGGTATGCGAACCGTAGTCCAGCCCGGCCAGAAGGGCCAGGCTAGAAAAAGCGATATTGCGGTGGCTGAGCATCACCCCTTTCGGGAAGCCCGTGGTGCCGCCGGTATAGAAGATGCCCAGCAGCGAGTCGCCGCCGCGCCGCGCATCTTCGACTGGCTGATGGTCGGCGATCAGCGTTTCGTAATTGAGCATGCCTGGCGGCGTCTCGCCGTCGCCGGCATAGATCAGTGTACGGATGGTTCGGGATTTCTCGGCAATCTGGCCAGCCAGCGCCTTGAAGGTTTCGTCGACGATCAGCACGGAGGTTGCCGAATCGTCCAGGGAATAGACGATCTCCTCCACGCTCCAGCGAATGTTCACGGGATTGAGCACCGCATCGGCCCAGGGAATCGCCAGGTAGTACTCGATATAGCGCTGCGAATTGATCGACAACATCGCCACGCGTTCACCGCTGACCACGCCGAGCGTCTTCAGCGCGCCAGCCAGGCGGGCGACGCGATCGCCGAGTTGGGCGAAGGTGACCGAATGGCCCTGACAGCGAATGGCTGTCGCCTTAGGACGCTGTTGCAGTTGACGGTGCAACCCTTGAGTGAAGTACATGAGAAAACTCCGATCTTGTTCTTGTGGGAGTGCTGTCAGTCCGGGCTCACCGGGGCTGGCTGTCATCCGGGGCAGCGGTCATCGCCCCTCCCCGCCATTCGCCCCAGCGCTGCTGTAGTCGCCGGGCTGGCTCGCCATCGGTGCGATAGCCGTGGCAGCTGCCGATCACGAAGGGCGTGGGCGGCTCGTAGCTGGCATCGGACTCGACCCTCTGCCGTTGCGCTTCGACCCACATGTGCATGGTGCTCTGGTACAGCGTGGTAGCCATCGGCCCGAGCAGTTCGGTGAGGTGCGTACAGCCTTTATCGCCACCCAGGCGCTCAGCGACTACGTTCCTGAATCCAGGCCCGACCTTTACTCCCTCCAGCGCCGCATAGGCCGTGGTGATGCCAGCGCAATAGGGCGTCGGCGCCGCGTCGGTGAAGGCGGAGAGGTTGCGGATGACGAAATCGCTGTCGACTGTCATCACCACCCGCATCCGGTGAAACGGATCACCCGCAGGAATGGTTCGGTAGACGTCTTCCACGTCGTGCGGTTTGGTGTCCAACAGGCGACCTTCGATATCGATCAGGCCATCGTCGCGCAGGTATCCGCTGCAGCTGACCTGGCGGGTATGCAGCAAGCGTCGGTCGGACGGCTTCGACTGTGGTTCTTTCATCGCGGCTGCCTCTGAATCCAGTTTAGCGACTCTCGCCCTGGAGTCGGGGGAGCCCTGCCGAATGCAGGCTCCCCCGGCTCGTACGCTTACAGTGAGCGGCTGACCAGCTCGCGCTGGATTTCGTTGGTGCCGGCATAGATGCGCTGCACGCGCGCATCAGCCCACATCCTGGCGATGGGGTACTCGTTCATGTAGCCGTAGCCGCCAAAGAACTGCAGGCAGGTATCGGTCACTTCACTGGCGCGCTCGGTCAGCCAGAACTTGCCCATGGAGGCCAGGGTGGAGTCCATCCTGCCCGCGATCCATTGCTGAATGAGGTGATCGCAGAAGGTGCGGCCGGCCAGCACGGTGGCCTTGACCTCGGCCAGCTTGAAGCGGGTGTTCTGGAAGTCCAGCACCGGCTTGCCGAACACCTTGCGTTCCCTGGTGTACTCCACCGTCAGCTTCAGCGCTCGCTCCATCTGGGCCGCGGCGCCCATGGCGATCTGCGCGCGCTCGTAGGGCAACTGCTTCATGAGGGTATAGAAACCCTGGCCTTCCACGCCGCCGAGCAGGCAGTCGGCCGGTACCTCAACGTCATCGAAGTACATTTCCGACGTGTCCGAGGACGGCATGCCGACCTTGTCCAGTACCTTGCCACGACGGAAGCCCGGTAGCCGCGTGTCGACCAGGAAGATCGATATGCCCTTGGAACCCGCATTCGGATCGGTCTTGGCGACCACGGCCACCATGTCGCTCAGCTGGCCGTTGGTGATGAAGGTCTTGGCGCCGTTGATGACGTACTTGTCGCCCTTCTTCACCGCGCGGGTGCGTACGGCCTGCAGGTCGGAACCGGTGCCCGGCTCGGTCATGGCGACGGAGCAGATGCATTCGCCGGAAGCGATCTTCGGCAGCCAGTATTTTTTCTGCTCTTCGGTACCGTCATCGAGGATGTAGTGGCCGACGATATGGTTGATACCCAGGCAAAGACCGCTAACGCCGGCATAGGCAAGTTCATTGATGACCGCCGCCAGATGCGCCGGGGTGCCGCCCGAACCGCCGTACTCGACGTCCACGTCGGGCAGGATCATGCCCATCTCGCCGCAGGCCAGCCAGGATTCGCGATCAGCCTGGTGCTGCTCGCGCCACTTGTCTTCGCGGGGAGCCAGGGTGTCGGTGACGAAACGACGGACGCTATCGGCGAATGCCTCGACTTCAGAGTCCATCCAGGGGGAGCGGTAGTTTTCCAACATCGCCAATACCTCGAAATTCTTGTTGTTGCCCAGCACCTGAGTCGGGCTTGGCATCTTTGCGCAGGAGGGAGCTTTGCCCGCGAAGCTTTTGCACCGCGGCATTCCCGGGCATGGCTGGCTCCTGCGTGTCGCCTTCTTAGAGAGAGCCGATGCCGCCGCCGCAGACGATGGTCTGGGCGGAAACATAGTCGGACTCCGGCAGGCACAGCATGACGACTGAACCAGCAGCTTCCTTCGGCGTACCCGGACGGCCCAGCGGGATGGTCATGCTGGCGGCGTCGATCATCGACTGCTGCACGCCGACCTTGATTTCGCGACCTTCGATATTGACGGTCTTGCTGTCTTCACCGGCCAGCGCCTGGGTCAGGCGGGTCTGGATGAAACCGAAAGCGACGGCGTTGACGCAGACCTTCATGCGGCCCCATTCCTTCGCCAGGGTCTTGGTCATGCCCAGGATGCCGGCCTTGGCCGAGGAGTAATTGGCCTGGCCCGCGTTGCCGTTAGCAGCGACGGAGGAAATGTTCACCACCTTGCGGAAGACCTCGCGGCCTTCGGCCTTCTCGGCCTTGGCAGCGGCACTGATGATCGGCTGGGCAGCGCGCAGGATGCGGAACGGTGCAGTCAGGTGGCAGTCGATGATGGCGTACCACTGCTCGTCCGACATCTTCTGGATCACGTTGTCCCAGGTGTAACCGGCGTTGTTGACGATGATGTCGATGCCACCATAGTTCTGCACGGCGGTCTGCACGAAACGATCAGCGAAGTCGACAGCGGTCACGCTGCCCACGCAGGCGACGGCTTCACCGCCGGCGTTGCGGATCTCGGCAACCACCTCCTCAGCCGGAGCTGCGTCCAGGTCGTTGACCACTACCTTGGCGCCGTAACCAGCCAGCTGCAGGGCCACTTCACGGCCAATGCCACGTCCGGATCCGGTGACCAGGGCGACTTTACCTTCTAGCTTTCTCATCTTGCTTATCCTTCGATTCTTGTTGGTTGTAATGGGATTCAGGCCAGGGCGACCACGGCTTCACCGGCGATCTTTTCTTCACCGTGCTGGTTGCCGCAGCGAATCTGCAGGCGCACTCGCTTCTCGCCGTCCGCTTCGAACTTATCGACGACCCTGCCGGTGCAGGTCGGGACGTGGCCCAGCTGGGTGATGCCGGTGAAGCGCATCGACAGGCGGCGCACTTGTTTCTGCGGAACCCAGTTGGTCAGCAGGCGGGCGAGGTAGGCAGCGGAGAGCATGCCGTGGGCGAATACGTCGGGCATGCGCGCCTTGCGGGCGAAATCGATGTCGATGTGGATCGGGTTGTGGTCACCCGAAGCGCCGCAGTACAGGGCCAGGGTGGTGCGATTGATCGGGTCCAGTTTCAGCAGCGGAATCTCGTCGCCAACCTGGATGTCGGAGAATTGAACGTTGCTCATCAGGGGCTCCTCAGCGCTGCACGAGGGACGAACGGATGTCGGCGATGTGCTCGCCATCCTGGTTGGTCACGCGGGTGTTCTGCACCACGAACTGCAGGGCGCCGCCCTTCTTCTCGTAGATGTCCGCGATGGTGGTGTCGAAACTCAGTACGTCACCGGCAACTGCAGGCTTGTGGTAGATGAATTCCTGCTCGGCGTGCAGGATGCGGCCAAGGTCCCAGCCCAGCAGATCGAGGAACTCGCCGAGGTCCCGCCCCTCGCCTTGCAGGCAGAACAGGAAGGTCGGTGGTACCGGCAGCGACTTGTAGCCGGCGGCCCTTGCGGCAGCTTCGTCGGTGTAGACCGGATCGGTCTCGCCGATGGCCTTGGCGAAGAAACGCAGGCGACCCTTCTCCACTTCGGCGTGGGTTACGCCGAGGGAGCGGCCGATCAGACTCTTGTCTGCCATTTCACTTCTCTCCTATCAGAATGCGTCAAGGTGCGCGCCCGAGGGAGCGCGCGCATGGGTTCAGGCGCGGCCGTAGAGGGTCACGACGCAGGCGCCGCCCAGACCGAGGTTGTGCTGCAGGGCGAGGTTCACGTCTTCGACCTGGCGGGCTTCGGCGGTGCCACGCAGCTGGTGGGTCAGCTCGTAGCACTGGGCCAGGCCGGTGGCGCCCAGAGGATGGCCTTTGGACAGGAGGCCGCCGGACGGGTTGGTGACCACCTGGCCGCCGTAGGTGTTGTCGCCATCGAGGATGAAACGTTCGGCACCGCCGACCGGACAGAAGCCCAGGGACTCGTAGGTCAGCAGCTCGTTGTGGGCGAAGCAGTCGTGCAGCTCCGCGACACGAATATCGTGCGGATCGACGCCGGCCTTCTCGTAGACTTCCCGGGCGGCGCGCTGGGCCATGTCGAAGCCGACGGCCTGGATCATTGAACCCGAGTCATAGGCAACCGAGCGGTCGGTGGTCAGTGCCTGGGCGAGAATCACCACGTCGGTGCGCAGGCTGTGCTTGCGGGCGAAAGACTCGGTGCAGATGATCGCCGCTGCAGCACCGCAAGTCGGCGGGCAGGCCATCAACCGGGTCATCACGCCCGGCCAGATGACCTGGTCGTTCATCACGTCTTCGGTGGTGACGACCTTGCGGAACAGTGCCAGCGGATTGTTGGCGGCATGACGGCTGGCCTTGGCGCGGATGGCGGCGAAGGTCCTCATCTGGGTGCCATACTTCTGCATGTGCTCGCGGCCGGCGCCACCGAACATCTTCAGCGCCATCGGCACTTCGTCAGCATCGGTGCACAGCTGCTCGGTGACAGCCAGGCCCTTGCCCATCACCGGCGGGCGATCTTCCCACTGGGCCTTCAGCGCTCCCGGCTGCATCTGCTCGAAGCCCAAGGCCAGGGCGCATTCCACGGCACCGCTTTCTACGGCCTGGCGCGCCAGCCAGAGCGCACTGGAACCGGTGGAGCAGTTGTTGTTGACGTTGACCACCGGAATGCCGGACAGGCCCACTTCGTACAACGCCGACTGGCCACAAGTGGAGTCACCGTAGACATAGCCGACATAGGCATGCTGCACCAGGTTGTAGTCCAGTCCGGCATCCTTCAGCGCCAGTCGGGTGGCTTCGGCGCCCATATCGATGTAGGAACCGCTGGCTCCCGGCTTGACGAAGGGGATCATGCCAACTCCGGCAACGTAGGCTTTCTGCGACATCACATACTCCACAGCAGGTTTGAAGGTGCTTCGGTCGCGAGTGATGACCCAAGCGTTCGTGCAGCTATCGTTGCGAATCGGCCAGGCGCTGTACCCGCTCAGGGTGGGTGGGATTTGGGGTGGGGTGGACTGTCACCACCCCATCTCCCTCCGAGAAAAGGGCCAGGGTTGAGGGCAAGCCCACGCCGGGAATGGAGCAAAAAAAATGGGAAATGCATCTCTGCACTTCCCATTTGGAATCACCCTCTCCCACGAAGGGCATCGCAAGCGATGACTACGCGTCCCGCACAATCCTGCAGAGCGGGATATCCCCTTGCGGGTGAGAAGGACGATCAGGCAATCGCTCCATTGGCCCGCAAACCGGCGATTTCCTCCTCACCAAACCCCGCCTCGCGGAGGATTTCCAGCGTATGGCTGCCGTTCTCCACCACCGTCCCAGCGCGCAGGGGCGTGCGGCTCAGGCGTGGGGCCGGGGCCGGATACAGCCCGCCGTCGATCTCGATGAACGCCTCGCGCGCCCTGTTGTGCGGGTGGTACGGCGCTTCGCCGAAACCCAGTATCGGCGCAAAGCAGGCATCGGTACCTTCCAGCAGCTTCACCCACTCGTCGCGGCGCCGGCTCAGGAAGAGTTTCTCCAGCTTCTCGCGCAGTGCCGGCCATTCCTGACGCGCCCACTGATCCTGGAAAGCCGGATCGTCGATCTCGCACAGTTGCAGCAGCAGCTGGTAGAACTGCGGCTCGATCGGCCCGATGGAGATGTACTTGCCGTCGGCGCAGGTGTAGCAACCGTAGAACGGCGCTGCGCCATCGAGCATGTTGTCCTGGCGCTCATCGCTCCACTGCCCCTGTTGGCGAAGGTCGTAGTACATGCTGCTGAGCAGGGTTGCGCCATCGCAGATGGCAGCATCCACCACCTGCCCCTTGCCCGATTTCTGCACCTCCAGCAGCGCAGCGAGAACGCCGGTAACGAGGAACATGGCGCCACCGCCCATATCGCCTACCAGATGCAGCGGCGGAGTCGGTGCGCGATCGGCATGGCCCATGGCATGCAGTGCACCGCTCAGGGAGATGTAATTGAGATCGTGACCGGCGGCGTGAGCGAGCGGCCCCTCCTGGCCCCAGCCCGTCATACGGCCGTAGACCAGCTTCGGGTTGCGTTGCAGACACACGTCCGGTCCAAGCCCCAGACGCTCCATCACACCGGGGCGGAAGCCCTCGACCAGTACATCGGCACCCTCGATCAGCTTCAGCAGCACCTCAGTGGCTCCAGGCTTGCGCGGATCGATGGCGATGCTGCGACGACCACGGCCGAGCACGCTGCCGTCAGCGTTCAGGAAGTTGGCGACCTGACGGTCGACACGTATGACATCCGCCCCCATGTCTGCAAGCATCATCACGGCGAACGGTGCCGGACCGATCGCGTTCATTTCGACAACTTTCACACCAGCCAGTGGACCCGACATTTCGATCTCTCTCGTGTAATTGCGTGAATTCCAGGCATTCGGAACAGGCCTGGTTCCACCCCTTGCAAGTGGTCCGCACGGTCCAGGCACGGAAAAAACCAGTTGCGCGGAAGTGGGCTCCAAGCGTTTCATCCCGCAAACGGTCGCTGAACCGAACAACGACAAGACACTAGATTTCCAGCTCCTGGTCGTACCCACTCATGACGAGGAAAACGGCCCACCCCACCCCTGCCGATACCATGAGCTGGTGGAGATTGCCCTGCCCATGACCCTCACCCCGCTCCTGGTCACTACCCGCCTCTCACCACCACGCCTCAGCAGCCATGCGCTGCTGCGCAAGCCACTGCTCATGCGCTTGCAGCAGGCCCAGGACTCTCGTCTGATCCTGGTCACCGGTGGGGCGGGATTCGGCAAGACCACCCTGCTGGCACAGTGGCGGCAGGGCCTGATCAAGGCCGGGAAAAGCGTCGTCTGGTTGTCCCTGGTGCAAGAGGACTGCAGGCTGGAAACCTTCTGTGCCAGCCTGATCGGTGCCTTGCAGCAGGCAGGCCTGCCGCTGGACAGCGACCTCCTGCTGCTGATCGAGCGCGAATCCCATGCGGGGCTGCAGGCCCTGGCCTCCGTGCTGATCAACACCCTGGCGCGGGTCGACACGCCGCTGTACCTGATGCTGGACGACTTCCAGTTCGCCAACAGCCCGCTTGGCACGCAACTGGTGCAGCGCCTGGTGGACGGTTCCCCGGCCAACCTGCACATCGTCCTTGCCTCCCGCGTGAGTCCGGAGCTGAAACTGGGGCGCCTGCGGGCGATGGCCGAGCTTTGCGAGATCGACTGCACGGATCTGTGCTTCAGCTTCATGGAGTCGCTGAACTTCCTGAAGACCTACCTCGATGATGAGATCAGCTCGGAAACGGCACACGCCATCCACGACACCACCGATGGCTGGCCGATCGGCCTGCAGTTGATGTCCATCGCGCTCAAATCCGCTCCGCGGACGGATCCGAAGACTCTCCGGCTACTGCCCGGCAAAGCCGGTCTGGGCGATTACCTGACCGAGGACGTGCTCAGCGGACTACCGGGCGCGCTGGTCGATTTCCTGGAGAAAATCGCCATCCTGCGCCGTTTCAATGTCAACGTGGCGCGGCACGTCGCGCAGGCGGACGACGCGGCGGAACTGATTGCAGCCATCGAGGCGCGCAACCTGTTCATCCTGCCGGTGGACATGGAAGACAGCCACCAGTGGTATCGCTTTCACCCTCTGTTCGCCGAATTTCTGCAGCAGCGGCTGGCCAGTTCGAACTTCGACGTGAAGCAACTGCACCGGCGCGCCATGGATTGGTTCGAAAGTACCGGCCTGGTGAACGAAGCTATCCGCCACGCGGTACTCAGCGATGATCTCGATGTGTTGGTCAGCCTGCTGAGCCGGTCGAAGCCACCTCATCACAACCTCAGCAATCTCGGCCAGTACATGCGCTGGCTGGATTGCGTCCCTCTGGAGCGCCTGGCGCGGCACCCGAATGTCCTGTTGCAGGGTGCCTGGAGCTGCATCATGACCATGCTCACCAGCAAGGCGGAAACCTGGCTGAATGCACTGCAGACCGACCATGGCAGCGCCGCGCTGGCGCCACATATCGAACTGGTCAAGGCCGCCATCGCCTTCCAGCGCGATGACCTGACGCTCGCCTTCCGACTCCTGGAACCGCTGCGCGATCATGTCTTCGTCCATCCCTTCCACCAGCAGATGCGTGCCTGCCTGTATCTCAGCTGCCTGTCTCACCAGGGGCAGCATCAGCGCGTGCGGGACTACATCAACGACTCTGCGGCGAATTCGCTTTATGCAAGCCAGGACGAACTGGCACTGCTGGCGATCGGCACCGCCACCTATGGAGAACTGCTGGCAGGCAATATCCTCGATACCGCAACTCGCGCATTGGATCTGCTGCATCAGGCGGAAAACATCCATGGTCGACGCTCGATCAGCACCTGCCACTGTGCGGTGATGATGGCCGAGATCCACTATGAACTGGACCGCATCGACGATGCCCGCGAGGCGCTGAGCGGCCGCCTCGATCTGCTCCAGGTCTCACCCTCTATCGTGCTCAGCAGCGCGATGATCACCACCGCTCGCCTGAAGTATCTGCAGGAGTCGCCTGCGGCAGCTCTGGAGTACCTGGCACCCAAAACCACGGAGCTGCGCGCCAAAGGGTTCGATCGCGCGCTCGCGCACAACCTCTGCGAACAGGTGCGCATCCTCCTGACCAGCGGCGACTGGCGGCAATGCGAAAGTCAGCGAGCAAGCCTCGACGCATTGGCGCACCGTCATGCCGGTGATTCGATGGAGGACCACGAAATCGCCGCGCTGGCGGCCCTTTCCCGCGCACGTGTCAGCCTGGCGCGCCAGGAGCCGGCCCTCGCCCTCGACGCCTCGCAGGTACTCGCGCAGCTTGCTGAGCGCTACGGCCGAGGCAGATGGAAAATCCAGGCGGAACTGCTCGGTTCACTGGCGCGGGACCTCCTGGGGCAACGGCAAGAATCCCATGCACGACTACGTGGCGCATTGCGGGAGAGCGAGCGCCTCGGCCTGGTGAGAACCTTGCTGGATGAGAGCCCGGCTTTGCAGACGCTGCTGGCGCAGCTCGATTGCGAGGATGATCCGGTTCTGGACAGCTATCGCCATCGGCTTGCAGCATCGCCCCTGCCCGCTTTCGCCAGTCCCCAGCGGTTGGCGGATACCGCGTCGGCAGGAACGAGCGAATCGCCGATGTTTACCCGGCGGGAACAGGAAATCATCGGCCTGCTGGAACAGTCCATGTCCAACAAGCGCATCGCCCAGACGCTCAACCTGAGCCTGGAAACCGTCAAGTGGAACCTGAAGAACATCTACGCCAAGCTCGGTGTATCAGGCCGCTATGAAGCGATAGTCGCGGCCAGACAGCAGACGAAGCAGTCGTAGGCCAGGAAAAGTCCGTCACCCTGCCCTCCTGCTCGGCGAGAGTTAGTCCGAAGCTGCCGGAAAAACGAATCTGACCTGGCACCGCGCCCCTCCTCCCCGCCTCAGGGAAAGCGGCGCTCGTGCCGGTGCCCAAAGCCCCCTCCCCCCTCTTTCCCCTCACCCCGAGTGGCGGCTCCGTTCGCCCTCACGCCTAGCATCGGCCCCAGCCCCCCTACAAAAACAACAAAAACTGCTGAGGAGTATCCGCACGTGGCTATCGCTCCACCCATCCCGCTGCCCCCACTCACCTGCACTCCGGCCGCTGGCCAGCTGCCTGTTCGCCGCCCCGATTTCCACTGCTGGAGCGCCGTATGAAAACAACAAGATCCCGAGCCTTCCGCCTGCATCGACTGGCAGCCGCGGTGACCATGGGCGTGACTGCCCAGGCTCACGCCATTGATTTCACCCTTGGGGAGATCGAAGGGACTTTCGACTCATCGCTTTCGATAGGTGCCAGCTGGGCAGTGCGCGGCCCGGACCCGGACTTCATTTCCAGCGCCAATATTCTTGGCAAGCGGGGCGAATCCTCGACCCGCACGGCTGACGACAACCGCCTGAACTTCAAGAAGGGAGAAACTTTCTCGAAGATCTTCAAGGGTGTGCACGACCTTGAGCTGAAGTACGGCGACAGTGGTGTGTTCATCCGCGGCAAGTACTGGTACGACTTCGAGCTGAAGGACGAACACCGCCTGTTCTACGACATCGACGACAGCGGCCGCGACGACCTGGCCAAGGCGTCCGGTGCCGAATTTCTCGATGCCTTCGTGTATCACAACTACAACCTCGGCGACCTGCCGGGCAATGTCCGCCTGGGCAAGCAGGTAGTGAGTTGGGGCGAGAGCACCTTCATCGGCAACTCGATCAACAGCATCAACCCGATCGACGTCGCGGCGCTTCGCCGCCCCGGTGCCGAGATCAAGGAAGGCCTGATCCCGGTGAACATGTTCTACGTGTCGCAGGGCCTGACCGAGAACCTCACCGCCGAGGCGTTCTACCAGCTCGAATGGGAAAAGACCGTCGTCGACAATTGCGGCACTTTCTTCGGCAGCGATGCCGTAGCGCAAGGCTGCAACGATCGACTGGTGGGCGCTGGACCGGACTTCGCGCAGGGAGACCCACTTGCCAACCAGGGCGGCATCGGCGCCGTCGCGACCGGCAGGGGCAACGCCTACGAACCGCGCCTGAAGGACAACGACGCGCGCGACGGGGGGCAATACGGCATCGCCCTGCGTTGGTTCGTGCCGGAGTTGAACGACACCGAGTTCGGCGCCTATGTGATGAACTACCACAGCCGCAATCCGTACATCAGCTTCAGGCAGACCGAGGTTGCGCCCATCACCGCCGCGCAGGTTCAGGCCATCGCTGGCCAGGTGATCGCGACCGGCGGCACCGCCGCTCAGGCGCAGCAGGCCGTGCTGGGCGCGATCGGGCAGAACCAGATCGACCGGCTCCGCAGCGCGCGCTTCTTCATCGACTATCCGGAAGACATCCGCCTCTACGGCCTGAGCTTCCAGACCAACGTCGGCGGTACAGCACTGGGTGGCGAAGTCAGCTATCGGCCGAACATGCCGCTGCAGATCAATACCACCGACGCGAACCTGGCGGCACTGCAGCAGACCGACCTACAGACCTTCAGCCAGCAGGTCTCTCCGATCTTCGTCAGCGGTGAAACGCCCGTCGTCCTCGGCGGCGCGCTGCCCGGTTACAAGCGTATGCCGGTATTCCAGGCACAGATGACCGCCACCCAGTTCTTCGACCAGATCTGGGGCGCCAGCCGCCTGACCCTGGTCGGCGAGGTCGGCTACAACCGCATCAACGGCCTGGGCAGGACCGACGGCAGCGACATCCGCTTCGGCCGCAACCCGATCTTCGGTCCGGGCCAACTGGTTCCGGCGGGCACCAGCCTGTGCGTCGGCAGCAATCCGGGCACCCCCTCTGCCAGCAACCCGCAGCAGGAGTGCAACAGCCACGGTTTCTATACCACCCACTCCTGGGGCTACCGTGCACGCGCCAAGCTGGATTACGCAAACGTCTTCGCCGGCATAAACCTGTCGCCAAACCTGGCCTGGTCACACGACGTAGAGGGCAATGGCCCCAACTTCGAGGAAGGCCTCAAGGCAGTCAGCATCGGCGTGGATGCCGACTACCTGAACACCTACACCGCCAGCCTCAGTTACACCGACTTCTTTGGCGGCCATTTCAACACCAACGGCGATCGCGATTTCATCGCGCTCAGCTTCGGCGTGAACTTCTGATCCACCCTGGCAGAGGAAACCAAGCATGAAATCCATCTCTGTATTGAAATCCAGCGCCCTGGCGCTGTCTCTGCTGGCCACCGGAGTCATGGCCGCTGTTTCCCCGCAGGAGGCGGCGCAACTGGGCACTACCCTGACCCCGCTTGGCGCGGAGAAGGCCGGCAATGCCGACGGCAGCATCCCCGCCTGGACCGGCGGCCTGAAGCCGGGCGCAGCGCCGGTGGACGCCAACGGCTTTCTCGGCGATCCGTTCGCCAATGAAAAGCCACTGTTCGTCATCACGGCCGCCAACGTCGCGCAGTACAAGGACAAACTGACACCCGGCCAGCAGGCCCTGTTCAAGCGCTATCCGGATACCTACCGAATTCCGGTCTACCCCACCCACCGCAGCGCAGCCGCACCACAGTCGGTCTACGACGCGGCGAAACGCAGCGCGGTGACCACCGAAACGGTGGACAACGGTAATGGCCTGAAGAACTTCGAGCAGTCGCGCTACTACGCCTTCCCGATCCCCAAGAGCGGCGTGGAAGTCGTGTGGAACCACGAAACCCGCTATCGCGGCACCAACGGCAGCCAGTTGGTGTCGCAGATCACCCCGCAGGTGAACGGCGCCTACACCGTCGTGGAGATGGAGGAAACCTTCGCCTTCCCGCAGAACATGGCTGACGTGAACCCGCAGGATGCAGCCAACATCCTCATCTACTACAAGCAGAGGGTGCTCGCACCGGCGCGCCTGGCCGGCGGCGTAATTCTCATCCACGAGACGCTCGACCAGATCAAGGAACCGCGCATGGCCTGGGCCTACAACGCCGGCCAGCGCCGCGTGCGCCGCGCCCCGCAGGTCGCCTACGACGGCCCGGGCACGGCCGCCGACGGCATGCGCACCGCCGACAATGGCGACATGTACAACGGCGCCCCGGATCGCTACGACTGGAAGCTGGTCGGCAAGAAAGAAATCTACATTCCCTACAACAGCTACCGGTTGTGGTCGCCGAAGCTGAAATACGCCGACATCGTCAAACCCGGTCACATCAACCAGGACCTGTCCCGCTACGAGCTGCACCGCGTGTGGGAGGTCGAAGGTACTCTCAAGCCAGGTGAACGGCATATCTACGCCAAGCGCCACATGTACTTCGACGAGGACACCTGGGCCCTGGTGGAGGTCGACCACTATGACGGCCGCGGGCAACTCTGGCGCGTCGCCGAGGGGCACCAGGTACTGCACTACCAGCAGGGCGCCAGCTACTACGCCGCGGTCACGCTCTACGATCTGATCGCGGGACGCTACCTGGTACAGAACCTGATCAACGAGGCCAAGCGCGGGATCACCTTCGACCTGAAGACAAGCATGAACGACCTGACCCCGGCAGCCCTGCGCAATGCAGGAATTCGCTGAGCCAAGGCGCGTCGTACTACACCTATGCAATATGCCCGGACTTCATAGGCCGGGCCTGATCTTTTGTTGAAGGCAAACACCCACTGAGTAATCGCTCTCGAAACCTCACCCGAGCGTGCCGGATCCACCAGGCGTACTCCAACCAGGAGCGGCCAATACCGGCTATCAGATCGAGACCGGGCGCCCTGGCAACGCAAGTGAGGCTGGCTAAACTCTCCGAGCGCTGTAGTTTCAGCGCCTGCAAGGCATCACGTAAGTCGCTCGCCTTCATCCGCAGATAGGGAGATCTACCATGTTCGATTCCAGCGATTTCGCCCCTGAACAACGGCCATCCCTGGCTACCCACCTCTCCACCCTGCCGCCATCAACAGGCACCATCCAAAGCACTGCAGTTGCCGTGGTCTGGCAGAACATCCTGCAGAGCGAGGTGCTTGCGATGCTCTCGGGCATCGACGTCCCCCAAACCAGCGTCTTCATCGATTACCGCTATTGGGCGAACGGCATCCTCCGCTGGGCACTGAGCCAGCAGGATGACAATGGCAATCCGCTCTACGTGTTCGCCATCCCCTCGTGGGAAACCGGCATCGACAACAACGGCCATCCGGTCGTCGGCGCCTTCCTGTTCCCGGTGGGAACCCAGGTCACCGTTCTCCAACCCACCGACGACGAGCTGAATGCGGCATTGGCGAACGCCTACCACAACGAGCCACCACTGACTCTGACCACGAACCAGACCGGCGACCCCGATGAGCGACGCTGGGCCGCCGCAGCCCACGCCTATGCGTTGTCGCAGAACGATGCCAACGGTAACCCCTACGTGGCCGGCATCCCGAGCTGGGAAATGGCGATAGAGGACGGCCAGACCTACCGGGGCGTCTTTGCCTTCAGCAACACCTCCGGCATCCAGGTCCTCAAGGCCGGACGTGCCGCCCTTATGGACCAGATCTCCGAGGGCATCCTTGAGCCCGCGTCCGATCCGAACCTGATGGACACCGACATGCGCACCCTGGCGGTGGCCGGCAACCGCTGGGCCATGCGCTACGGCAGTGCTTGCGGCGCGGCCACCTTCGGTTTCTGCTCAGCCGACTACCAGGCCAACTTCATCTATACCCACGACATCGTCATCCGCTTCGCGACGCAGCAGCCGACAGCGGACCTGCTGCAATCTATCGCCGACCAACCCAAGACTGGCTGGCCCGACTACAACAACGCCTATTCGGCGCTCTGCACCGTGCTCGGCAATATCATCAACGGGCCAAACTCCAACGACCCGCTCGATCCTCGAGCGCTGGCTGCCTCGCCGAGCTGGTCGCCGAACACCGTGGCAGGAGAACTGGGCAGTTGGCTGGCGTTCGACGCCAACGGTAACTACACGCTCGCGCCCTCCGCGCCTACCGCCCCTGCGGGCGTAGCCTCCGACGACTGGCTGCATATCATCTACACCGTGTGGCAGGAATTGGGCGCGGTAGAGCAACTGCAATCGCTCTACGACTACACCAAGGGGACACTGAACGCCGCCCAGACGGCGGCGGATTCGCTGATCAACGGTGCCATTTCCAACATGCAGGCCAAGGTGGGCGACTCCGCGCTGGTCGACTTTGGCCAGCTGCTTGAGGACCTAGGCTACGGTCTGCTGGGGATGTTGCCCGGCGGCGCTGCGCTGGACCTTGCCGTCACCGCCGTGACCGATGTCATCCGTGTGGTCACCAGTGGCCTTGGCGGAACATTGACCTCAGCCTCCATCGGCGAGTACTGGGAGAACGTCGCGAACTCCTTCGAGAATAGCCTCACCGCCCTCGACACCTTCTACACGAACATCGTCGGCGATCATGGGCGGCTGCTTGCCTTTTATAGCTATTCCGACAACGGCAACCTGCCGATCCCCGGTAGCAACGGAAGCAATGACTACCAGGCCTCGGTGGCCAGCACGATGGCCAATGGGTTGATGCTGCAGGCCTACCAGACCCTGATGCAGCTATTCTGGGGAGTCGGCTGGGCCGCCCCTGCTCAGTTCAGTGGCAATCAGGCGCTATACGGTGACTACATCCCGCTCACGATCACACGGGCTCCCGACGGTACCTACGTGGAAGGCCCGTACTACGAGTTCGCACTCATCTGGAGCACGAGCCACGCCGTCAAGTACTATCCGACACAACCCATGATGACGGACCTCACGGTCACGCTGAACGTCAACCTCATGGACATACTCGCACGCACCGATCCTTGGCTCGGCGTATCCGCCTGGTTTAGTTGGGTCAGCGGCCAAGCAGTCGTCATGCAGGGCCCGTACACGCGCTGAGGGCTTTCCCCTGGCCCGGCGCGGTAATCGCCGTGCCGTGGCCCAGGCCGGGAGCCGGCTTGCCATGGCGCCGGCGAAACATTCGGAGAGGAACGCCATTGGGGGCCCACCACTCCCAGTGGGCGGCAAACCTCAATATGGCTGTAACCCTGGTCCAACATCAGGGCTGTGGCCTCTCGCTTGAAGTCGGCGGCAAGCGTACGTCGTTGCTTGCTCATCAGACACCTCCCTCACGGCGAGGGCTTTCGCCTAAATGGTTGTCCGGGATCAGTAGACCACTACAGATGGCGCGCTACATCAAAGGCGATCAGATCGACTTCACCAAAGCTGATCCGACTGGCACCTCTTTCCGCGCCGGAGCCGACGATGAGCATCATTGGGAGCGCGACCTGGAAGCCAAGTATGTGGTCCAGGAAGGCGCCGCCAAAGACCTGTCCTTCCGCATTCGCCAGGCCACCCATCGCTCCAGTTCGTTCGACAGTGATGTCGATGAGGTACGCCTGATCATCGAGTACCCGCTGAGCATCCTGTAATCACCGCCGTCTTGTTCTGCCAAGGATTGGCCCATTATTTTCAAGGCATCCTCCACGCTCCTTTGCCTTAAGACGCCCAACCGGGCGTCTTTTTTATATGCCCGGAAGCGCACGTGAAGGTGGTTGCGTAGTGGAAGGGGCTATTCGCACAGCTGTTGCCCAGCGCCGATTCAAAAAGTCCAATGTCGAGTGGTGTGGCAGGAGTGCCCTCGACGACGAAGGCCTCCTGGAGAGCTACAACAACGAGCCACGAAGGCAAAATCTCGCCCGGCATTTACTGCCGATTCCCGCCACCGTTCGAGCAGTAACTATGGCCTGCAGAACGGTCCGCTTGGCGAATATGCCGAATTAGCCGGTGCCTATTGCCACGCTTCGGCGCAGGTGGGATACAGGCTCCATCTAACCCGCAATCAAAGCCGTGCGGCCCATCCACGGAGACCTGTCATGCCCAACTCGCAGAATCATCGGTATACCTATCGCCCCATGACCGCCGCCGACGTGCCGGCAGCCCACGCCTTGTCTGTGCAGCTCAAATGGCCACATCGCCTCGACGACTGGGCCATGCTGCAGCGCGTCGCTGAAGGGTTCGTTGCGGAGGATGCTGGTCGCCTGATCGGAACAGCCTTCAGCTGCCGGCAAGGTGACTACGCCACCATCGGCCTGGTCATCGTTAGCGACGAGTATCAGGGTCAAGGTATCGGGCGCAAATTAATGGAACAGGCGCTACAGGCCTGCGGCTCGACTACCGCGATACTTAACGCCACCCTCGCTGGCGTGCCACTGTATGCCAGTCAGGGCTTTGTCGAGTTCGGCGTGATTCATCAGCACCAAGGTCACGTGCAATACATTGGGCGCCCTGCCCTGGCGGCTGGTGAGCACTGCAGAGTTGCCGGCGTCGAGGAGTGGCCACAGGTTCTTGAACTGGCTCATGCGGGCAGCGGCCTCGACAGAACCCGTGTATTCCAGGATCTTCAAGACGTGATCGAGCGGACGGCCGTCATAGAGCGCGATGGCCAATTGCGCGCCTTCGCGATGCTCCGCGCCTTCGGCCGTGGCCACGTCATCGGCCCAATTGTCGCGGAGACGCCGGAACAGGCCAAACATCTGATCGCCGAACTGCTTGACCACGTCCAGGGCGAATTCGTGCGCGTGGATGTCTTGGCGGATATTGGGCTCGGCGACTGGTTGAGCGATGCGGGATTGCGGTACGTCGATTGCGTCGCACAGATGGCGCGCGGAACCCCGCCTATACCCGTTGCTGGTGTCCGGCAGTTCGCGCTAGTCACCCAGGCCATCGGCTAATCCAGCCTTCAGATAACCGCCAACAGCGTTCAGTGCACGCGCAATCCCGATCCGCAGGCACCTTGTAATCGGGGCTGTCCTCCAGACCTTCACTACGGAGTAACCATCATGGGAATAGGCGGCATCAGTATCTGGAAACTGCTGATCATCTTGCTGATCCTGATCGTGCTATTCGGTACCAAGCGCCTGAAAGGACTGGGATCGGATCTGGGTGAGACGATAAAAGGCCTGCGCAACTCCATGGGCAACGACGATGCGCAGGCCATCGAGAATGCACCGGGTCAAACCAAGGATGCGCATCCGCACAAGATCGAAGACTCGATGCAGAAACACTAAAAGCTTCGTACAACTCAGCCCCAAGCGACCCATTTGTGAATTATCACGGTCTATTGGGGCAGACTTCACGAGCGACCTCCCCCCTCTATGTCTGTTGTCGCCGCTGCCGTAAAGCTGTCCTCGGTGCCGAGCAGCTTCCGACCCAAAGCTATTGATGGGCATCGGCAGAGATTGACGTTCTCGAACGACAGCAATTGGCCGGTCAGCGACGGCCTGACCCCGACCGTCGCTATGCATGGTCAGACGTCCGGTCAGCCACATCAATTCGACGTTGCGCTGAGCCTCACGCTCAAGCCGGCGACTGGATTGGATGCGATTGAGGTAGCCGTAGATATAGATCTTCAGCAGAACGCTGGGATGGTAAGCGGGGCGACCGGTTTCTGCCGGGACGATACCGTCGAAGCCCAGCCTGCCGAGGTCGAGTTCATCGACGAACACATCGACCACCCGCACCGGATTGGTGTCCGTGACGTAATCATCCAAGCTCTCGGGCAGTAGCGTGGTTTGTCCTCGACATTCGCCCTGGATGAAACGCTTCATGGAGTACCCCCGCTATGAGACCCGCCGGCAGCATAGCAAGGGCGCTGGCCACGTTTTTACACAGCCTGGGCCGATAGCTGCCGTTTACCAACGGGTACTCCCCTCTTCCCGAAACGCGGGAAACACAACAGGCGCCCCCAAACACCAGAACTGAGAATGCCCTTTAGTGGCACGGCCAACTTCGATGCACAACGCGCCCAGTAGGCGCTGGGGACCAAGGGAACAGCCCGACAGCACGATCTCCGCTGCCTGCACCGCTTATACCTGGCCGGGGCCCATAGCAGGCGCTTCCTTGCTCCCACTACGACAGGAACGTCTTCAGAGGATCGTGCTTTGCTTGGAAACCAGGCGACGGATCAACAGAAAGCTATCTGATCGCCAGAGCCCTTGTCGGGTGACCACGCCTCCCAAGGAGCTTCAAACCAGTCAGCGAGGCTTTTCGCTTCCTGCCACGCTGGAGCCAACCACTCCTCCAGAGACACGTGGCTGGCAGCTCGACATCGTTGCTCCAGACCACAGCTCTGGTAGAAACGATTGACCGCATCGACCATGGCCTCTCGCTGGTCCTCGAACAGGATTGCGCCATGAACCAGCACCACCAGGCGATTATCCGCTGCACGCCGCCGCCAACGTTGCGCGGTTCCCACCAGCTTGCGGCGCCCCAGGGTCACGTTGAACCGACCGTCACAGAACGCGCCGGGAACCTCCCCGAGGCCAGGTAGCAGCCCCATGCCGCGCAACCACTGGCAGATGGGTTCACACAGTCGCAGATAGGCAGCCTCTATCCGCGACTGTTCGTCGTCCTCCAGCGACACGACATAGGCCAAGGCCACATTGAGCACCGCAGGTGACTGCGGTACCGGTTCGCCACCGGTGTCTCGCAATGCGATGGGCCAGCCCAACGCGGCACAGCTGATGTCTGCCGCCATGAACCCCGGAAGCCGGCTTAGCCTGCGAGGCATGACCAAGGCGGAATCAGAGGGCCGCCATAACAACACGCCCCACTCTTCCTCGCCGGCGTGCACACGGTCGAACAGCTGCCGCTCAGCTTCCAGGCCAGCCTCGACACTGACACGCCAGATCTGGCTCATGACAGTTCGCCTCCTTCAATTCGCTGGCACAGGTCATCGAGGAAGTCCGCGGCAGGTGCGCCGTTGACAGCCCGGTGATCGAAGGTCAGCGACAGCCCCATGAAATCGCGCTCCACCAACGAACCATCGGTGTCCCGTTGTAGACGACGCTGGACGCCTCCTAGTCCGATGATGGCGACCTGGGGAACATTGAGAATGGGGGTAAAAAAACGCACCCGCGACAGCCCCAGGTTGATCACGGTCACCGTGGCACCCGTTAGCTCCTTCACCGAGAGTTTTCCGGACAGTGCCTTGTCCACCAGGGCCCGGCGTGCCAGCGCCAGGCCCTCCGTATCCAGCTGATCGGCATCGAACAGTGCAGGCGCCACCAGGAGATCGTCCGGCAGCGGGATCGCCAACCCCAAATGCACCGAACCGTGCCGCGTGATCTGATTATCCGTCAGGGTCGCATTGAGTCCCGGATGGTCCTTCAGGGTTCGTACGATCTCGAACAGCAGCAGGTCCTGAAGCGACACCACGCTACCCGCCGCCTTCAGCTCCGCTCTTTTAGCCTGAAGGGCAGTCAGTTCGCACTCGGCATGGTGGGTGAGTTGTGCTGCGGTCTGCAGGCTCTCGCTCATCTTCGCAGCGATCATCTTGCGCATGCCTTTCAAGGGCACGGTGCTACCGGTACCGGCAGCTGGAGTCTGCATTTGCCCCATGGCTCACTCCAGCAATCCGATGGTCGCGCCCTTGGCGACCACCGCGTCTTCTTCTTCCAGGATCTTCAGCACACCGGAAGCCGGGGCCTCGATCTCGAACTGCGCCTTCTCGGACATGATCTCGGCCACCAGGTCGCCCTGGCCAACTTCGGCGCCGTCACTGACCAGCCAGGAGGTGATCACGGCTTCGGCATCGCCTTCCCAGAGGTCGGTTGGAATCAGGATTGGGTTAGACATGGTGTTATTCCTCGTTCTTCAGGTTTTGGTAGGCCGCGACGATCTTGGCGGCGGAAGGCAGTGCCCACTGTTCCATGGGCGGCGTGAAGGGAATCGGGATATCGGGGAAGGCGACCCGCTGCGGCCGCGCCTTGAGCATGCCGATATCGTGCTCGACGACGCTGGCGATTATTTCGCCGCTGACACCGAAGCTGTGGTAGTCCTCGTCGACCACGATCAGCCGCCCGGTCTTGTGCACCGACTCGATGACGTGCTCGCGGTCCAGCGGCACGAGACTGCGCAGGTCCACCACTTCAGCACTGACGCCCTGCTGCTCCAGTTGCTGGGCGGCGCGCAGTGCGTGGTGCACGCCGGCGCCGAGGCTGACGATGCTGACGTCGCGGCCCTCACGCACGGTCTTGGCCTTGCCGATCTCCACCGTATAGGGGGCTTCCGGCACCGCCACCGTGGCGCCCTTCTCCGTCCCCAGCCAGCCCATGCCCTGCAGGGCCTTGTGGAACAGGTAGATCACCGGGTTGTCATCGCGGATGGCGGCGGTCATCAGACCCTTGGCGTCATAGGCATTGCTCGGCACCACCACCTTCATCCCCGGTAGGTGCGCGAAGGTGCCGTAGAGGCACTGGGAGTGCTGGCCGGCGTCTGAATAGCCGGCGCCGGTGGAGGCCATCAGCACCATGGGCACGCTGACCTTGCCGCCGGAGAAGTAGGTGTTCTTCGCCATCAGGTTGTAGATGGCGTCCATGCACACACCGAAGAAGTCGACGAACATCAGTTCGACGATTGGCCGCATGCCGTCGGAAGCCGCGCCCACGGCGGCGCCGATAAAGGCGGTTTCCGAAATCGGCGTGTCGCGGATGCGCGCGCTCCCGAACTCTTCGTGCAGGCCACGGGTATTGCCGAACACCCCGCCGAGCTGGCCGATATCCTCACCCATCACGAACACGCGCGGGTCCAGGCGCATTTCCTGGGCCACCGCCTCGGCCATGGCGCGGGCGATGGTGAGTTTGCGTTCTTTGATCGCTGCGGACATTTCTCGATTCCTCCGTCTATGGGATCAGTGACGGGCAGCGGCAGGCGCGCTCGGCCTGACGATGATCTTCACGTTCTGGTCCTTGTTGTTCACCAGTTCCTCGAAGCCCTGTTCGAGGATGTGTTCAAGTTCGATCCGCCCGGTGATCAGCGGGGTGACGTCCAGGCGTCCGTCGGCAATCAGCGCGATCACATCGGCGAACTCCCCGTTGTAGGCCAGCGCGCCTATGACCTGTTTCTCGGTGGCGACTATCTCGAAGAAGTTGAATTCGCTGGGCTCCTCGAAGATGCCTACCATCACGCAACGGCCACCCTTGCGGATGACATCGATGGCCAGCTTGGCGGTGGCCTTGTGGCCAATGCACTCGAAGGACACGGCAGCGCCGTAGCCCTCGGTGAGCTCGCGCACGGCGGCGATGGCGTCGCACTGACTGGGGTCGATGACTTCAGTGGCCCCTACTTCGAGGGCCTTGGCCTTGCGCGCCGTGGACATTTCCAGGGCGATGATTCGCGCCGCACCGGCGGCGCGGGCGCACATGATGGTGCACAGTCCGATGGTACCGGCGCCGACCACCACCACCGTCTGGCCGAGCAGGCTGCCCGCCTTCTTCACTGCGTGCATGCCCACCGCCAGGGGCTCAATCAACGCACCGGCTTCGGTGGGGAAGCCTTCCGGCAAGCGGTACAGCAGGTTGGCGGGAACGTTGACACGTTCGGCAAAGGCGCCGTTGTTCATCAGCCCGGTGAAGGCAAGGTTCTCGCACAGGTTGTACTGGCCCTGCTGGCAGAACCAGCACTGGCCGCAGTGCTGGCAAGCGTCGGCGGCGACGCGCTCGCCCACGGCGAAATGCGAGACGCCCTCGCCCAAGGCGACGATCTCGCCACAGAACTCATGGCCGAGGATGCACTGGCCCTTCAGGCCGGTGAGCGGATGGGCTGTGTCGGTGGGAATGAATACCGGACCGGCCAGGTATTCATGGAGGTCCGAGCCGCAGATACCGCACCACTCGACGCGGATCTGCACCCAGCCGGCCTGTGGTTGCGGCGGGAGGGCGACATCCTGCAGGCGGATATCGCGACGGCCGTGCCAGACTGCCGCCTTCATGGTTGGTTGTCGGTACATATCGGTCTCCGTTTTGTCGTTGTTATGCCGAGTTCCGTTCACACGAACACCCTTTCCAACGCTTCTTCCGGTGCCGGATAAGCGCTGTCGCGGGCGAACTGCACGGCGGCATCTACACGGCTGCGGGCGCGCTCGTCGATGTCGGCTGCGGCAATTTCGTCCAGCACCCCCAGCTCCAGCAGGCGCTGGCGGTAAGCGGGGATCGGGTCCTTGGCCAACAGGGCCTCCTTCTCGCCGGCCGGGCGGTAGGTTTCGCCGTCGCCCATGAAGTGGCCGGCCAGGCGGTGGGTCTCGATCTCGATCAGGGTCGGCCCTTCCCCAGCGCGGGCACGGGCGATGGCCTCACCGGCGGCAGCGAATATGGCGTCGGCGTCGTTACCGGGGACGAACACGCCGGACATGCCATAGGCGGCGGCACGCAAGTAATTGCGCTCGATGGCGGTGGAAGCGGCCTTGGCCACCGAGATGCCCCAAGCGTTGTCCTCGATGACGAACACCACCGGCAGCTTCCACAGCGCTGCCAGGTTCAGCGTTTCGTGGAAGGCGCCCTGGTTCGCAGCGCCTTCGCCCAGATAGGCCACGGCGACGCCGGACTTCCCCTGCAACTGGCGCGACAGTGCGGCCCCCACGGCTGGGCCCATGCCTTGGGCAATGATGCCGGAGCAGGAGAAATTCACCCTGGCGTCGAACAGGTGCATGTGGCCGCCCCGGCCACCGGACAGGCCGGTCTTCTTGCCGAAGATTTCGGCGACCATCTCGTCCAGGTCGACGCCCTTGGCCACGGCTATGTGGTGCGGACGATGGGTGGCGGTGACGATGTCTTCGGCCGTCAGATGGGCGCAGACACCCACGGCGCAAGGTTCCTGGCCGTTGGACAAGTGCATTTCGCCGGGGATGGGCCCGTTGGCCATGTTGAAGACCGGCGTCTTGCCTTCCATGTAGATGCGTTCGATGGACTCTTCCAGGTAGCGGCTGACGAGCATCTGCTCGAGCATCCAGCGGCGCTGGTCGTTACTGGGTGTGGTCATGGGGTCGGCTCCTCAAAGGGCGCGCTGATTGATCAGCGAACCGATGTGCTCGGCCTGGCGCAGGGCCAGGGCGACAATGGTCAACGTCGGGTTCTGCCCGCCGCTGGTGGTGAACTGGCTGCCGTCGGAGACAAACAGGTTGGGGATGTCGTGGCTCTGGCCCCACTTGTTCACCACGCCGTCGGCGGCCTTGGCGCTCATGCGGTTGGTGCCCATGTTGTGGCTGGCCGGGTAGGACGGCAGGCGGATGACTTCCGTGGCGCCGACCGCCTCGTAGCACTTGCGGGTCTGCTCCACGCCGTGATCGCGCATGGCGTTGTCGAAAGGATGGTCGTCCTTGTGCACCACCGGAATCGGCAGCCCGTATTGATCCTTCTCGGTGCCGTGGAGGGTGATGCGGTTGCTCTCCATGGGCAGGTCCTCGCCGCACAGCCAGACGCCGGACATGTGGTCGTAGCGCTCCATCTTCGCCGTGAAGGCACGACCCCAGCCCTGCGGGGTCGGGTCGAGGAAGGCGGACATGAACGGTAGGCCGAGAGAGAGGATTTCCAGTCGGTAACCGCCGACGAATCCGCGCGAGGTATTGTTGTACGACTCGTCCGAAATGATCCCGGCACAGGTGGTCCCCCTGTACATGTGAACCGGCTTGGGAAGAACCGCATAGATCCCGGCGGTGGTGTGGCACATGTAGTTGCGCCCCACCTGGCCAGAGGAGTTGGCCAGGCCATCCTTGAACATCGAGGATTCCGAGTTGAGCAGCAGGCGCGGCGACTCGATGGAGTTGCCGGCGACGCACACCACTCTGGCCTTCTGCCGTTGTTGCCGGCCCTGGGCGTCGGCGTAGACCACTCCGGTGACCCGGCCGCGGGCGTCATGCTCGATACGCAGCGCCATGCTCTGCGGACGCACCTCGCAGTTGCCGGTGGCCTCAGCGCGGGGGATGTCGGTGTAGAGAGTCGACCACTTGGCGCCGATGCGGCAGCCCTGCATGCAGAAGCCGATCTGCATGCAACCCGGCCGGCTGTCGTACGGCTGGGTGTTGATCGCCATCGGCCCGGACTGGATTTCCTTGTAGCCAATGCGCTGAGCCCCGGCGGCCAGTACCTTGAAGGAGTTGTGCCACTGGTGGTACGGCATCCCGGTGCTCGGACCGGTCACCCCCATGTGCTTCTCGGCCTTGACGTACCAGGGCTCCAGCTCCTCATAGCTGATCGGCCAGTCCAGCATGTTGGCGCCCTTGATTTCGCCATTCTCGGTGCGCATGCGGAATTCGAAATCGCGAAAGCGCAGGGCGACGCCGGCCCAGTGCACCGAACTGCCGCCGACCGCCTTGACGATCCAGGCCGGCAGATTCGGATGGTTGCGCGCCACGTCCCAACCGCCGGTGGCGATACGTTTGTCGAGCCAGGAAATCTTGTTGAACATGGCCCACTCATCGTTCTCGATGTCGGACATCTCGTAACGTTTGCCAGCTTCCAGTACCACGGTACGGATACCTTGCCGGGCCAGGGCGTGGGCCAGGGTGCCGCCGCCGGCACCCGAACCGATGATGACGACGACGTCGCTGTCGTCCTGGGAGAATTTCGCTGCCATGGGGTTAACCCTCATTGTTGGAATGGATGGAGCCGCGAAGGGAGTGACCGCTCAGAGCCAGTCGAGGTCGTTGAAGCCACGCGCGATGTAACCGCCCTTCTCCACCGACGAGCCCTCGTAGCCGAACAGAGGGAACAGGGTCTTGTTGTCGTAGAGGCCGAACATCAGCGCGCTGCGGGTTTCACGGAAGAAGGGGGTGGTTTCGATCTCGCGCAACAGCGCAACGCGGTCGTCTTCGTTGGCAATGTCCTCGAAGGCTCGGTCATGCACGGCTCGGGCGCGGGCCTGCAACGCGTTGATGCCTTCACGAACCAGGTCCGGCTTCTTGCCAACCAGCTCGAACAGCGACTTGGCGTAAGGCGCATCGCCGAGGCGGTCGTGGGGATAGATGTCGCGACCCATGCGCAGCAGGCCGGCGGGCAGTTGGGGCAGCACGTCATCGGCGAGGACTTTGACCGGGATGAGCTGCCCGGCGACGGCGGTGGCGCCGATGATCAGCGCGGACTGACCCGATAGGCTGAGGAAGCGTCGGCGGCTCAGAGGGCCGCTCAGAGAGGAAGAGTCATGCATGGCAGAGCTCCAGGCTATTGCCGGCACGCCTGCAAGGTGGGAACAGGTGTGGCGACGTTGTTGTTATTCGTCCGGGTGCCTTTTCGGCCCCTCGATAGCCATGGAGCAGCTTGTGTGCCAATGCCGCGGAATGTCTATAACACCATGTTTTTAAAGGGTTTTATTTAACGAGAAAGACATCCTGGAGGCAGGACCTGTAAAGCGCAGGCTTTACACCTGTAAGCATCCTTCCAATCGCTTTACAGCCGTATGGAAGTCGATTGGTTGTCATGGATTCCTCCCCTGATGCGACGAGAAGAACCTAAAAAAGGGGCCCGTGGGCCCCAAGAGAACGGACCGTCCAGACCGCTCAGAACACCTGCATCAGGCGTACGTTCAACCTGTGCTCTTCGCGAAAGCCGTTTTCCACCGCGAAATCCCGTCCATAGGTGGCCGCGACCTGGGTCTTCGGCAGGAAGAACCAGGAGAAGCCGAGGTTCCACTTGCCGGTCTCCTGGCGATCATCCAGTTGGAGGTCATCGACGCGGCTGGCGCCGCCATCGAGCCACGACAGGCCGGCGCGCAGGTCCGCCTGCGGGGTCAACTGGTAGCGCAGGAAGCCCTGGTACTGGTAGCTGGGTTTCTGCCTCTGGGTCCAACGGCCGCTGCCGTAATGGTTGTTGCGCCCGTAAAACATCACATCGGCGGCCAGGTCCAGGGAGAGGTTTTCGGTCAGCCCGGTAACGTAGGCGGCTTGCACGTTCAGCTTCCAGCGGTTCTCGCCGAGGTTGAGATCGTCATCGGCGTCGTACTCGCCCAAGGGCAGGAACAGATAGGGAGTAATGCCCAAGTAGCGGCGGCGCTCCGGTTCATTGATCAGCCAGAGAGGCATGGCCAGGATCGGATCGGCCAGGCCACTGGAGTCACCCAAGCCCTGGCGCCCGTCCAGGCGCCCGAATGGCAGCAGCACTTGAGGCGCCACACGAAAGCCTCCGATGTCGGAATAGTGGACCAGGCGCAATATCCCGATCTCCGAGTCCAGCCCCGGCGCGTCGGGTAGGCTGTGCCCCGCGCGGTACAGCCGATCACGCTCGGCCCCTTGCAGGTAGAGCAGGCCCAATGTGGTGCCGGCAGGCGCGGCCACATAGTCGCCGGCATCGAGGTCCAACGCGCTGGCCGGCCATGTGGCAGTGAGTCCGCCGGCCAGAAGTACGAGGCCCCACGCAGCGGCCCAGGTTCGGTTGTCGAGTGACGAGGGACCAGTCACGCTGGTCCGTTGCAGGTAAGGCAGCATCGAGCATCCTCGTTTCTTGTTGTAGTACCCCGGTGGGGGCCGAGGTAGCGCGGCGCAGAATGCGTGCCAAACCGTTGAATGATCCTTCAAGGCTATGAATCAAAAGGATTTCTCAGCCACGAGAAGAAAGCCCGATGCTCTCCTTCGAGTGTTCGGGGTATTACAGGTGTAAGAAAGATGCGTCTGACCCCGACTAACAGGCAGGTGACGCCGGAGGGCTAAACTCGTAAGGTGATTGCACTGGTGCCAGGCAGCTCTCTGTGCAACCGGTCAACAAGAACAAGATCGTCACGGATCTCGGGCGCCTCACCCTCGAGTCCGGGAGGCCGCATGAGCATCATTTCGACCCCCAGCCTGCATATCGACACCGTACTGTCCTATGCCAGTGACGGTGCCGGGCACGAATCCATCATCACCCGCTCCTGGAAACGCTGTATCCAGGATTACGGCCTGGATCCGGCAAAGCCAGCGCTTCCGCGTTTCGTCCCGCGTCAGGTATTGCGAGAACACCAGGACCATGCAGACGAGCTGATCAATGTGGCGCGGGCCGGTGTCGAGCAGTTGTACCGGCACATCGCCGAACTCGGCTACGTCATACTCCTTACCGATAACCGGGGTATCACCGTACAGTTTCTCGGTGATCCGCTGGATGAAGCGGCACATCGCAAAACCGGCCTTTATCTGGGTGCCGACTGGAGTGAAGACCATGCCGGGACCTGCGCGGTGGGAACCTGCATCAAGGAGCAGCAGCCGCTGACCTGTCACCATCATGATCATTTCAGCGCTCACCACATCACCCTGACCTGTACCGCCGTCCCCATCTTCAATCCCCAGGGACAGCTATTGGCGGTGCTCGATATCTCGGCATTGAAATCGCCCCCGTCCAAGGAGTCGCAGCTATTTGCCCTGCAACTGGTCAAGCAGTACGCGCGGATGATCGAAGATGCCTACTTCCTGCGTCGCTACCGTACAGAGCACATCCTCTGCTTCGACCGATCCCGCGAGTTCGTCCTGATCAATCGTCAGTATCTGCTGGCGCTTGCCGGGGACGGCAGTCTCCTGGCAGCCAACACCGCGGCCCGGGGGCTGCTCGCCGATTGTGGCCTGCAGTTGGCGGAGCGGCCGTCGGCGCTGGCTCGCAGAGTCGGCATCGAGGATCTGTTCGACTGCGTGCCTGAAGATATCTTCAGCATTCCTCACGCCAGTTCCGACCAGGTGCGCGCCTTCCGCACTCACCGACAGAACGCCCTGTTCTTTGCCGCATTGATGGAACCCAGCCGTGCGTCTGCCGCCCCCGAGGCCCAGCGCACCAATCAGGAACGCTGCCCACTGGACGAGTTGGCCGATGACGACCCGGTCATGCGCAAAATGCTGGCACGTGCCAAACGACTGTGCAGCGAGCCGCTGAACGTATTGCTCAATGGCGAAACCGGTACAGGCAAAGAGCGCCTTGCCCGCGCCCTGCACGACAGCAGCAACAGGCGCAAAGCCCCCTTCATCGCCATCAACTGCGCTGCGATGCCCGAATCATTGATCGAGAGCGAACTCTTCGGTTACCAGCCCGGCACCTTCACTGGGGCACGCAGCAAGGGTATGCGAGGACTGATCCAGCAAGCCGATGGCGGCACGCTCTTCCTGGATGAAATCGGTGACATGCCACTGCACCTGCAGACAAGGCTGCTGCGCGTGCTTGCCGAGCAGGAAGTGATGCCGCTGGGCGGCGAAAAGCCGATCAAGGTCGATATCCGTGTCATCGCGGCGAGTCACCGCGACCTGCGGCAAATGATCGAACAAAGCGAGTTCCGCGAAGACCTCTACTACCGACTCAATGGCGCAATCCTGCGCCTGCCTGCACTGCGCGAACGGGCCGACAAGAATTACCTGATAGAGCGCATATTCAGAGAGCTCTGTGATCAACGCCAACGTCCCGCTCGAATCCGGGGCGACGCCATGAGTGCTCTCCTCGGCTATGCCTGGCCAGGCAATATTCGCGAGTTACGCAATGCGCTGCAATTTGCCTTGGCCACCGCCGAGACTGATGAAATCACGGTCAACGACCTGCCCGAAGAATGCCTGCCGAGCGTCAATCCAAGGCAGGTCATGAGCTCTATTTCAGGCCTAGAGCAGCAGACATCCCATGGGCGTGCAATCGAAGATTGCTTGCGCCGACAGCGCTGGAATGTCAGCGCTGCAGCGCGTGAGTTGGGTATGTCGCGCCCGACCCTCTATCGCTGGATGAAACTTCATCACATCGTTCCGCCCAACGCCCTGGACAGCTAAGCGATGACCTCAAGTGCCCTGGCCGGCTCCAGGCGGGGCCGGCCGGGGCACTTGCGCCGAATCAGTGCTCAGGCGTGCGCGGATTCCACAAAAGACGCGTCAATCCTCTCTCATAACCCATCCCATCGGGGAAGCTGACCAGTTCCAGCTGCAGACCCCAGGGCGCCAGAAAGTACACCCACGTCAGTCCTTTGGCCGGGCCTTCGGTGAAGGTCGATGGAGTATCCAGTACCTGTACGCCACGAGACTTGAGGTAATCGACCGCTGATTTCATCGCTGACCTTTGGGATTTGGATCAGGCGGCAGTCTTAGAGGCTGCGCAGCGCCAACGAGCATCACTAAGGAACCCGCCCCATACTGCGCAAACTGCTTCAGCAGGAGCTAACCCAGACCGAGAGGCTGTTATCGAGCTTCGAATTGGTGATTTGATCGTTCGTACGGTCGCGGCCAGCACGATGCCAACGTGTCAAACGCACGCTGCTATGCACAGGTCGCATGGAAATTCCTGGCAATGCTGCTTTTTCCCTTGGTTTTCAAAGTCAGGGAGGAGCTTGCCGAGGTCTGCATCATTCGGGGACAACTGCTCCGCTCACGGCAATGGCACGTAAAGCCTGGACCCAGTGCTTCAACCACCAGGCACCAAGATAACGGCCATACCTTGGCGGTTGCGCCTCAGAATCAAATCTAATCAGCATACTGGCCCGGATGACGCCCCCGCTGGAGTGCTGTCGAGCACTACCGCAACTCCACCAGAACCGCAGGCACAGGGGAAAGCCTAACGATGACGCGCCCCCTGCCCTGCGTATTCAGGTGAACGGCTATCGGCGTCTCTATTTCACCTCTTCGATTTCACCAGGGCGCCAGGTCTGGTCGAACCAGGGCTCGAGCGGACCGTACAGCCGGAACAGCGTGTACCAGGCTTTTCCAGGTACGGTCTGGATCCAGTTAGCGTCCTTGCCTTCCGGCGCCTGCGGGCCGAAATACAGGTCAATGGAGCCGTCTGCATTGGCGATCAGGTCATCGCGCTTGTTGTTCTTGCTGGGGAACGTCTGGCCTGTTTGCAGCTCGGACCGGGTTTGCGGGTCGTAGACCACGATGGACCAGAAGTTCTTGGCAGGTGCATTGGCGGGGATGTTCAGCCGGTAGGTCTTGCTGCCGTCCAGGTAGGCCCCCTTCCTGTCAGTCGCCGCATAGGCGTACTGCGAGCCCGCCCCGACCATCTTCAACACCATGGCCGGGGTGTTGACGGTGGCCTGGTAGAAGAACAGCGTCCGCGCATCCAGATTGCGGCCGCCCATACCTTTGTCTGAGAGCCACTGATAGTCGCCGCCGATGAATGCATGGGTCCATGCACTACCCGGATGGAGAGGGGCATCTTTAAAACGCGGTCGGAAACTGATTGCCCGGGCGGTCGCGTTGCCGATGGCGACTGCCTCGGTGAGTATCTTCTGCATCCGCGCGTCTGGTGCGAAGGGTTTGCCCTTCTCGATACCGATTGCAGCGAAAAGCCCACGCAGCTCCGGGTCAAGCATCGACACAGGCTCGCGATCGATCACGGTATGAAGCTCTTCGTAGAACTTGAAGTTGTTGGCGTGGATGGTGTTGAAGAATTTCCGCGAGGCGCTGACAAACTCCATCTTCGGAGGATTGCCCTTGCTGGACAACGGATAGACCTTTACCCCGCTCTCGAACATCTTGGTGGCGGCATCGGGTTTGCCGTCCACCAGGAAGCCGCGCAGGATCAGCCAGTTGACGTAACTGGTCGACCTGGAAACGAAGTATTTCTCACCTTCGACGACAGCTTCCATACCGCCCACTGGCGGAGCGAGATCCCCCTTGTAGTCCGGTGGCAGGATCAGGTATTTCCCCCCCTTGCCGCGGTCGGGACCTGGGGCGCCCATGTCCGTGACGAAGCGAAAGTACGCGTCGTTGACGGTGCCGGGGCCCGAACCTGGTGGAATCTCGACAACGGTTGCACCGTCCTTCTCGAGATTCAGGAACACCGACAAATAGACCGTGTCGGTATTGCCGGTCAGCATCAGCGGAGCCGAATCCAGCAACTTGTCCATGATGAGTGCCTTGTTCGAGGCATCCACCCCCATGCTGAGGTGACCCAGGCGCAGCCCTTCAATGGAGGTGGCGGGGATACCATTGAGGAAGGTCTCCACGCCTCGCATCAGGTCGAGGTTGTCATACAGCGCCTCGACCGTCGCCGCATCCGGCATTCCGTCGAAGAAACGCAATGTACCCAGGCGGGTTTCGACGGAGTCCGGGGTCATGACCTTGTCGGGAATCCGGTAGTTGTAACCCGGTGTCTTGTCCTGTGTTGCGGCAACTGATGCGCAACTCAGCATGGCCAACGCGGCCATGCACATCCTGTATTTGGTCGTCATCGGAACTTACTCCCTTTCATTCTCTCGGCAATCTGACAAGACACGCTGAGACGGCTCAGCGGCTCTACGTTATATGGGCGTCACACAATCGGTACAGCCACTGACCGGGGTCATTCTTCCCCCCCTTCAAGACCTCAAAACCTCGGTGGTGAACTCATCAATGAGCGGCTTGAGATCGGTACTGTCGTTGCGCAGCGTCTTCCCAAAGCCCTTGCGCACGACGCGCAGCACGGCCTTGCCAGCGCTGGTGTCGATCAGTTCCCCTTCCAGATACAGCTCGGCATCCTGGTCGCGCTCACTAGGGGCGGCCACCAGCAAAGCGCGACAGCATTCTGCAGAACATAAAAAGCCACGGCTCAGGTTCCACCCCCAGCAACGGGGGGCATGACGTTGAACAAGACGGGAAAGCAACCAGAGCTCAGGCCTCGGGGCGCCGACGCTGTACTAGGATGAGGCCATGACATACGCGGCCGCGTGGTATCTGGGAGTGCCGAAGGTGAGACAAGGGGATTACCGCCCCCTCCGAATCAGGCTTGCGAACAACGAGTAGCCCAATGGGCCCCAATGCCAACTGCATTGGGGCATCTCACCAAGGCAGCTAATTGACGCGGACGATCTGCGGCGGAGTCCAGCTACCATCCAGGATCGAGGGGTTGCCCTCCTTCGGCCAGTACATTCGCATCATTGGCAGGAAATCACCTTGAGGTGCCGGCAGCCAGTTGGCCTCCTTGTCCTTGCCGGGAGACTGGTGTTGGAAGTACAGCGTAAGCGAGCCGTCGGCGTTGTATTGCAGATCGTTGCGCGCGCTGACGGTGAACTTGCTGAGCGGGTTCGGCACGAACCACCAACCTTTGTCGATCTCATACATGGTGATGGACCAGAAGCCGTTCACCGGGGGCGTCTGCCCCTTGGGGAACGTCAGGGTGTACTTGTTTGCGCCGTTGAGTTTCTGTCCGTCGCTGTCCACCTCGGTGTAGGGATACACCGCGTCCCTCTCCACGTTTGCGGGCCAGCCGAAGGCTGCGACTACGGCACGCTTCATATAGTCAGTGCCGTATACACCAAGCCCCTTGGTGTAGGTCCAGCCGTTGACCTTGTGTCCCAGGGTGCCTTGGTTGGCCCCGATCTCCTTCAGGGCGACCTCTGGCAGGTCGCTCAACTTCGCTTGCAGCGCCGAGTCCAGGTTGCCGAGTTTGAACGGCTTGCAGGGTTCGATGCCAAGCTTGGCCATGCGGACCAGGATAGCGCCGTCCTCAGCGGCGGGAGGCGCCGCTTCACACATCAGTTCGGCGAGCTTGTTGAAATAGGTCTCGGTACTCATGCCGAGGATCACTTCCTGCGGTTTGGCCGTCATGCTGAAGCCCGGATTCGGATCCACTGCTGGAGCCTTGGGCGTATAGGGTTTACCCCAGGCCGACAGCGGGGTGAGCTTCAACTGCGCCTGCAGGGCATTGACGGCCTCGTAATCCTTTTCGGTGCCATCGGCGTAGGTGCGCCCCAGAATCAACATCTTTCGGGTGGCGGATTTGATCTGCTTCATACCCTCGGGCACCTTGCCCTCCCAGCCCGGCCCGGTCAGCAGATAGTTGGCCGCAGCGCCGCCTGCGGTGCGCGCCCCAGGGGAGTCGAAGATGGTCATCCACAAGTTGTACATCGGCATCAGGTAATAACGATCGCCCATGTCGGGATGACTGAATACCTGCGGCTCGCTCAAATCCGCCCAAGCAATCGAGTAGAGCGTGTCGGCATTCGGTGCCGACACGCCGCGGTACCCCGCCGGCGGATAACGCTTGACGTTGAAGAACTGCCCCATGGGGGCATGTTCGTTGTCCACCTTGTCTACGTTGGTCATCTGCACACGGGTGACCTCGGTAGTCATCAACGAATAGCCGTAGACGTAGGCGTCCTTGGCAATCTGCAGGAGTTCGTCCTGATCGGCAGCCGATGCATGGCCGGCTAGCCCCTGGCTGATAGCGGCAGCCAGCATGGCTGTAGATGCAATTTTCATATGCATTCTCCTTGGCTATGAGACGGTTTTTGCGCACAGGAACACAGCGCGGTCTGGATATCGAATCACTTACTCGCGCACAGTCCCCTGCAGGGCTAACGGAACTTCAAAACGTCGGTGGTGAGTTCGTCGACAACCGGCTTGAGATCGGCGAATCCAATAGCCTGGCGGTCATTGCTCAGCGTCTTCCCAAAGCCCTTGCGCACGACGCGCATCACGGCCTTGCCGGTGCTGGTGTCGATCAGCTCCCCTTCCAGGTACAACTCGGTATCCTGGTCGCGCTCGCCGGTGGCGGCCATGGTGCCGGCCACCACCAGAGCGATGGGGATGACCTCATAGGGCTTGAGCCCCTCGGTGTTGGCACTGACGCCGGTAATGGCCCCGCGAAACTCGAGGGTGCGAGGCCCGGTGGAGAAGCCCACCAGTTGGAACCTGCTGGACAACGCCTCGCCCAGGCGCGCGTTGGCGTACTTCAACAGTTCGTCGTAGGTCTGCTGCCCAATGCGATCTGTCGTTTGCGGGGTGGGGTAAAAGCGCAGCGGCTGAAAGATCAGCTTGTCGTAGTTGGCCACATTGAACGCGGGATCCACCCAGCGCAGGGCCTTCTGGCCGCTGGCGGTTTCGACGGTTTTCAACCCGTCGTAGCTGGGAAGAAACCCTGAATACTGCTCCTGGCTGACCGTTTTGCTGGTGCAGCCATTCAGTAGTACTGCGGCAGCCACGAGGCTGCCTGCCATCAGGGTCCTGGTCTTCATCATGATCGTGCTCTCTCCTTGTTGGACATTAGGTTCTACGAGTCCCTGTACATGCATGCGTTGTGCATCCAACCGCGTCACGGACCACCACTCACAACACTCAGAAGCGCCAGGTAGCGCTGGCACTGAGCGCCTGGATCCAGGCATTGTCGAATTCGCCGGAAACCCGCTGGGGCGCATCAAGTGGGAGCGACTTCTCCTGGCTGATCTCCATGTCCCCGAGCCAGACCATTTCATAGCTCAGGTTCATCTCGGTCTGGGCATCCAATGCATACGTCAGGCCCGTGCCGAAGCGCCAGGTTTCTGCCATCGGCACCGTGAGCGTGCGATCCTCGTCATCCACCGGCGAGCTGTCGTAGCCCACGCCGAAACTCCACATCCACCGAGGGTCGAACCGGTACTGGGTGCCGACAGAGAGATGCCAGGTATCGCGATAATTCGCCTCAAGCGTTGCTGAGCGGGGCTGGTTGCTGTCCAGATCGACGCCCACCTCACCGAACCTGGACCAGTCCTGCCAATTGGCGCTGGCCAGGAGTGCCCACTGCTCGTCGAGCTGGTGGTAGAGGCTGAAGGTCAGGGTTTGTGGCACCTGCATATCGATGCGGGTGGCGGCGTCCAGCAGTCCGCGATCGCGCAGCAAACGGGTCGTCACGGGGCCGACACCCTGAAGGTCCAGGCCATCCTCGAACTCGACGTCGATCTCGCTCGTGTAGCTCAGGCCCAATCGCGTCCCGGGAGCAGGGGCATAGACAACCCCCAGATTGCCGCCATAGCCCCAATCATGGTCCCGGTATTTCAGTTGGCCGTCCGGGCGCTGGAGCAGTCCCAGCGGATCGTTGTTCACGGCCAACTGGGTATCCAGCGTGGCATAGAAAGCACGCAGGCCAACGCCGAATGCCCACTGCTCGTTGAGGCGATAGGCCAGTGCCGGCATGAGCGACATACCGAGCAATTCGCCGTTCTGCAGGAAGTAGCGGCCGCTCCAGTCATTCTCATAATTGAGATTGAGGCCGAAGTCACCGTAGCTGGCAAAGCCGACCGTCCAGCCATCGCCGATTTCCCGGGTCACGAACAAGCTCCCGCCTGGGGACCACTCCATCGCGTTGCCGCTGTCTCCCCCTGCGACGTTGGTGTTTTCGTCCAACTCGAAGTCCAGGTTGCTGTGCAGCACCTGGGCGCCAGCGGTGATCTGCGTACCGGGCAACCAGGCCATACCCGCCACGTTGCTGGCGAGGGTGGCGGGTCCCTGGGCTCTAGCTGCGGCTCCCGCATTTGCCAGTCCCACGTTGTCCGTGCCGATCTCATAGAGCATCAGGCCTCCCGCCAGCAGTTGGCCGGGCAACATCATGAGGGCTGCTGAAACTGCCATGTAAAGACGTGGAGTCATCCATTTATCCTTGTTTGCGATACGTGCAGCCATGTGTCTCTCCTGATTCACCACTTTGATTTCACCTGATCGCCAGGACGTGTCGAAGTAAGCGGATAGCGGGTTGAAGAGACGCAAGATAGGTATAAAACCGGTCAGAAATCCGGCGTTGAAAAAAACCGGGCTTTCTGTGAAGGAGGCTCCAGTCCGATTCGGTGTGCGCAACTACCCCTTCTGCGCTACCCGTAGCCCCGTCACTCTTATGAACTCCCCTTTTTGAACTATGGGGACAGTGCGTACCCCTCTGCCAGCGTAGTACAACCGAGCCGCTATCGTAGAAACCGCGTGTTCCTGGGGCTGGTCAAAAGCACGTTCCGTCTTGATTCGAGGGGGTGCTGTGCATGTGGCAACTAGCCGCTATATTCTTTCGCCGGGGAAAAGACCCCGTCTACCATTCGAGTGCAAACTTTGCCCGAATTGTGAAAGGGTGTGCGTAACACGTGATTCGCGCCGGAGGTTGCCATCCGGTTGCAGACGGCAGCGTCAGGTCGCTGGGGACACCAATGGATACTCAGATGGAAAGGAAACCACTCGATCGATTTGCGGTCATCCGGACCGACGACGTCGAAGAGATGAGAGTGGCGGCCAGCCCTTTCTACGGTGAGCTGCATTTTTCCGTCGCTGATGACTACAAGGGCTTTCGCGCCCGCGCCAACCATTGCCAGCTCAACGATATGGCAATTTCCTATGTGAGCTTTGGGAGCGCAGTGGATCAGTCCTATTACCCCGACACTTCGGCCGGCTACGCCATACCGATTGCCGTTGCCGGAACCGGCTGGGGCAAAACGCAGGGCAAGAAGGTGAGCCTTGCCGGACGACAAGGCTTGATTGCATCACCGGGTGAGCGGACCGAGTTGCACTCCGGTCCGGACTTCGAGGAGTTTGCAGTCTTGTTGGACGCCTCTGTAGTCGAGCGAAAGCTCGCCTGCCTAGTCGGAGCTGAAGTCAACGGGAGGGTCATTTTCGACCCGGCCTTCGACTTCGAGAATCCGCTCGGCCGACAATGGTGGCGGCTGTTGTGCTTTCTCATCGGGGAGGCCGAAGAGTGCGAGGCCGGTATTCCGCTGACCACCTTGAGTGAGATTGAGCAGGCGCTGATCGTCATGTTCCTCAAGACGAGCCGCCATAATCTCAGTCACTTGTTGAGTGGTCAGCACCGCGATATCGCACCCAGAACAGTCCGGCTTGCGGAAGAGTACATCGAGGCTCATTGGGACCAGCCCATCACAGTGGAACGCCTGGCGCAACTTACCAATGTCAGCGTGCGCAGCTTGTTCCATTCCTTCAAGAAAAATCGCGGTTACTCTCCGATGGGCTTCGTGAAGCAGGTACGCCTTCGCCACGCACGCCAGATGCTATTGAGCGGCCAACCGGGGACGACCATAGCCGCGGTCGCCTATAAGTGCGGATTCGGTAATCTGGGCAATTTCGCCATGGACTATCGCAGGGCGTTCGGTGAACTTCCGTCGAGTACGTTGAAGTCCGCATGGAGCTCTACAACCCCAACTGAGCAAGCTTCGCGCTGAGCCCCCCCTCAGCGTTCGAGAAGACACTGCAATCTGCGCTTGCGGAAACATCTCCGGCAGCACTCGCGCGCCGGATGCGTGCGTCCATGCGCCCCCTCGGCGTGGGGGGGGTCAAAAAACACCCGCTCTCTATCTTTCAATCCAGTCAACAGGTGCTGGATTCGACTCCACCCGGCGCGGCGAACCGCACCTGCTGAGCTCAGTCATTGCTCGAACAGCAGGTGAAGAAGATGAAAACGACAATCGTGCTATCGGCCGTCGCCTCACTGGTCGTAATCGCCACCTTCCTCGGCGCCACGTGGATACCGTCCCGGCACCTTTCCGCAAATGAGTGCCAGGTAAACCGAACTGCCTGCTTCCCGCCCGCAGTGGGTTTTGCGTCCCTTCACTGACCAGCATCGCTCCCCTGCCCCGTATTCCTTCAACAACAGCAAGAACAAGAGAACACACTAAATGGCTAAGTACCCCGTCGTTGTCTACGGCGCCAGTGGCTACACCGGCATGCTGACCATGGATTGGCTGATCGACCAGAACATTCCCTTCACCGCCGTGGCGCGCAACGCCGGGCGGGTGCGCGAAATGATGGCGCAACGCGTGGTACGCCTGGAGTCGGCCACCTACGAGATCATCGAGGCTGAGCACAATGTCGAATCGCTAGTCGAGGCGTTCAAGGGTGCCAAGGTCGTCTGCAACACCGTCGGCCCCTTCTCCAAATTCGGCCTGACTGCAGTGGAAGCCGCACTCAAGGCTGGCTGCCACCACCTCGACACCACGGGCGAGCAAGCCTACGTGAGGCAAGTCCGCGATCAATTCGGCGAGCTCTACCGCCAGGCTGGGCTGCTGGTTTCCCCTTCGCTTGCGTACATGAACACCTTTTCGGAAATCGCAGCCGAGCTCGCACTGGAACAGCCGGGTATCGACGCCCTGGAAACCTCGGCCCTGTGCCGTGGCCCTCGCGGCGTGGGCGCCGGGGTGACCGTGGGTTCCACTGCGTCGATCTTCGAGATGTACCGCGCCGTGCCTTGCTATCTCTGGGAGAAGAAACTGGTGCCGCACCCGGTTGGCGCTTCGTTCCAGATCCATTCGCCGCACTTCATGCAACCGGTATTTGCTCTGCCCTGGGGCGGCACTTCGCTACCGATCTACCTGGAGAACGATCCGCGCGTGCGTTCCTGCGTCTCCTGCGTCGGCTTCTACGACAACGATGCGATGAAGATGGTCCATGCGCTCGGCGAAAAGTGGGAGGCCGAGTACAAGCACCTGCCAATCGAAGCCCAGGACCAGGTGCTCAAGGGCATTGTCGAAGCGACCACCCCGAGCATGCCACCGCGCGAGCGCACCACCCTGACGCGCACCGTCGATACCGCCATCGGCCGCGGCCAGCTTTCTGCCGTGCGCGCCGAGGTGTTCGGTACCACTCCCTACATCACCACCGGTGCGCTGCAGACCGCAGGCGTTATCAAGCTGCTCGACGGCGAGGTCGCCAGGGTCGGCTTCGCCTCCGGTTCCAAGGCCTTCGGCCACCGCTATCTACTGGGCTTCTGCGAAGAGCGCGGCCTGGCACGCGCCACCGTCAGCAAGCTCTGATCTCGCCGATCTGACGGCGGCGAGCCCTGCCGCCGTCTCCTGCCGAGGAATACCCCATGTCCGACGGTCATGTTCGTTGGCTGTTTCTCTCCGCCGCCTGGTTCAACCTGCTGGCCGGGCTGCCCTTCCTGGTGGCCATGGAGCCGGTCGCCGGGCTGATGGGACTGGAGATAACGCCCACGGCCACCCTGTTCATCCAGATCACCATGGGGGTCGTTGTCGTTTTCGCCCTGGCCTACTGGATGATCGCCCGCGACCCGCTGCGCTACCGCCCGTACATCCCGCTCGGGATGGTCCTGAAGCTGCTCGTAGTCGTGGTCATCCACGGCCACTGGCTGGCGGGAAACCTCGACTGGCCCCTGGCCGCGCTGGCAATCGGCGACATCGTCTATGCGCTGCTGTTCTGGCGCTACTACCAGCAGACCGCCCTGCCGGCACCAGCACTGCACGGCAGGACCTGAACCCCGCACGCAACCACACCCGGAGCCCGGCGCCACCCACCCTACTCTTCGTTGGGGGGGTGATGCCTGGAGGCTACGCCCAGCACGTCCGGGTAATCGCCCAGGCGGGCGACCGATTCCAACCCATCCCGAGGAACGACAAAAATGTTGTACGAAAGCATCGATACCGCCGCCATCAACGACGAAGACCTGCCCTGGGTACCATTCGCGCCCTACAGCAACGAGGTATTGCTCAAATACATCAAGTGCGATCCGGTGCGCGGCGAGACCATCACACTGCTCAAGGCGCCTGCCGGCACTACCCTGCCCCGTCACCACCACTCGGGTACGGTCATCGTCTACACCATCAAGGGCGGTTGGAAGTATCTGGAACACGACTGGGTTTCCCGCGAGGGTGGCGTGGTGTTCGAAACGGCCGGCACCAGCCACACCCCCACCACGCTGCCTGAGTACGGCGACGAAATCATCACCCTGAACATCACCCAGGGCGACCTGCTGTACTTCGACGACAACGACAACCTCTTCGCCATCGAGAACTGGAAATCCGGGGTCGAGCGCTACCGAGCCTTCTGCGCAGCCAATGGCATCGAAGCCCGAGACATCACCAGTTTCTCGATCTGATCGTCGTGGGGGCCGCGCCTGGTGCGCAGGCCCCACTCGCCAGTGCCATACACAACAAGAACGGACCCGCCCATGACCCAGAAGCTGCCACTGTCCGGGCACTTCAGCGTGAAGCTGAGCCTGGTGCTCGCCAGCTCCATCAGCTCCATCGCTGGCGCGCAGGACACCTTGCCATTCCCGCCGACGCCTTCGGCCAGCGACGCCAAGCCGACGTTGCAGGATTCCCGGCACCAGAAACGCGAGCAACAGTCGCACCTGCCGGCCGATGCGCCGAACATCCTGGTGATCATGCTCGACGATGCCGGCTTCGCCCAGGCTGATACCGTCGGTGGCAGTATCCATACGCCGACCCTGAGCCGCATCGCCGACAGCGGCGTGCGCTACAACGCCTTCCATACCTCGGCGATCAGCTCCGCCACCCGCGCCGCGCTGCTCACCGGGCGCAATCATCACCGGGTCGGCAACGGCGTGATCGCCGAACTGGCCACGGACTGGGACGGTTACACGGGCGAGATTCCGAAAAGCTCCGCGACCATGGCAGAGGTGCTCAAGCAGTACGGCTACAACACCGCCGCCTTCGGCAAATGGCACAACACACCACCACTGCACACCACCGCCGCCGGTCCCTTCGATACCTGGCCGACCGGTTACGGCTTCGAGCATTTCTACGGTTTCCTGGCCGGCGAGACCTCGCAGTACGAACCGCGTCTGTACCGTAATACCACGCCGATTGAACCGCCCCGTGATCCGCGCTACCACCTCAGCGAGGATCTCGCCGCTCAGGCGGTGGACTGGCTGCAGGATCACCAGACCTACGCGCCGAACAAGCCCTTCTTCATGTACTGGGCGCCCGGCGCCGTGCACGGTCCGCATCAGGTGAACGCCGAATGGGCGGACAAGTACAAGGGCAAGTTCGACGCCGGCTGGGATGTCTATCGCGAACAGACCTTCGTCCGTCAGAAGGCCCTCGGCTTCATCCCGGCCGATGCAAAGCTCACCCCGCGCCCCGCCGAACTGCCGGCCTGGGACAGCCTGAGCCCCGAGCAGCAGCGCTACCAGGCGCGCCTGATGGAGGTGTTCGCGGGTTTCCTCGAACACACCGACACCCAGGCCGGCAAGATCATCGACGAGCTGGAACGCTCCGGCCAGCGCGCCAACACCCTGATCTTCTACGTGCTGGGCGACAACGGCGCCTCGGCCGAAGGCATGGAAGGCACCATCAACGAGCTGCTGGCGCAGAACGGCATCCCGGTGCCCAAGGAGCAGCAACTGAAGGTGCTCGACGGCATGTACGGAGGCCTCCCGGCCCTGGGAGGGCCGAAGTTGGAGAGCATGTACAACGCGGCCTGGGCCTGGGCTGGCTCCGGTCCCTTCCCCGGCACCAAGCTGGTCGCCGGCTACTTCGGCGGCACGCGCACGCCGCTAGCGGTGTCCTGGCCGAAAGGGATCAAGGCGGACCAGAACGTCCGGGGCCAGTTCCACCATGTCAACGACATCGCTCCCACCGTCTACGACATCCTCGCCATCACCCCGCCCAAGCAGGTCAACGGCATCGCCCAGGACCCGCTGGACGGCGTGAGCATGCGCTACAGCTTCGCCGACGCCGAGGCCAAGTCGCGCAAGACCGCGCAGTACTTCGAAGTGCTCGGAAGCCGCGGTATCTACAAGGACGGCTGGATGGCCTCGGTGTTCGGCCCACGCAAGCCCTGGGTGCAAGGTTTTTCCCAGGTCATGGGCTGGAATCCAGCCAATGACCTGTGGGCGCTCTACGACCTGAGCAAGGATTATTCGCAAGCCACCGACGTGGCCGCCAGCAACCCGCAAAAGCTGGCCGAGCTGAAGGCGGAGTTCGACGCCCAGGCCAGGTCCAACAAGGTCTACCCGATCGGCGCCGGGCTCTACCCTCTCCTCCACCCGAACGAGCGGATTGCCACCCATCAACGGGAATGGACCTTCAGCGACCGGGTCAAGCGCCTGCCGGAGTTCGCCGCGCCCAACTTGCGCAACCAGGACAACAAGGTGCTGGTGGAGGCCGACCTGCCGGCGAACGCCAGCGGCGTGCTCTACGCCATGGGCGGTATCGGTGGCGGCGTGAGCCTGTACCTGGACGACGGCTACCTGGTCTACGAATACAACTCGCTAGCGATTTCCCGCACCATCCTGCGCTCGGCGGACCGCCTGCCAGCAGGCAAGGCCAGCATCGAGGTGCTGACCCGTATGGCATCGTCCAAACCCGGCGCGGGAGCTAACCTCAGCCTGCTGCTGGATGGCCGGGAAGTGGCCAAGGGCGCCACGCCCTTCACGCCCCCCTTGACCTTCACCGCCAGCGAAACCTTCGATGTGGCCGTGGATCTGGGCTCGCCGGTGACCCTGGACTACTTCGAGCGCGCGCCCTTCGCGCTCAACGGCAAGGTCAATCAGGTGCGCATCGCCTATACCCCCTGACGCGTTCATGACCGCCCCGGCCTGGCCGGGAGCGGTCAGCCGTTCGCCCATCCCCCCGGCCATGGGGGGTGGCCGCCGAGCAACTGCCGCCTAGTCTTTTGCATCGGACTGCGGCAGCTCGCCAGGCGGTCGGCACAGCGGTGACCCAACGATGCACAATCCCGAACCCATGCCCCAGGGCCTGCACCTCATGGCCAAGCCGGTCGGGCCAATCTGCAACCTCGATTGCAGCTACTGTTTCTACTTGGAGAAGGAGCAGCAGTTTCCACCTCGCGAGCACTTCCGCATGGACGACAAGGTCTTGCGCGACTACGTGCAGCGCTACATCGCGGCACAATCCGGCCCAGAAGTGGAATTCACCTGGCATGGTGGCGAGCCGACCCTGCTCGGCCTGGAATTCTTCCAGCGCGCCTGTGACTACCAGCGCCGCTTCGCCGGCGGCAAGGTCATCCGCAATACTCTGCAGACCAATGGCACCCTTCTCGACGACGACTGGGGCGACTTCCTCGCCCGCGAGGGTTTCCTGGTCGGTCTCAGCCTCGATGGCCCGCAGGAGGTGCATGACCTCCATCGTCCGGACAAGCGCGGTCGCTCCAGCTTCGACCAGGTGATGCGAGGTCTCAGTGTGCTGCAAAGGTACGGGGTCGAATTCAACGTGCTGGTTACAGTGGCCCGCGAGGTCGCCCGCTACCCGCTAGAGGTCTACCGCTTCCTCAAGGCTGAGGGAGTGCGGCATATCCAGTTCAATCCAGTGGTGGAGCGACAGCCCTCCGCCCCCGAGCAGGGCCGCGGCCTGCACTTCGCCACACCGCCAGAGCTGCGCCTGCGTGTCTTGCCTGAGTCGGCACCGGTCACGCCGCAGACAGTCGAGCCCGAGCGCTATGGCGACTTCCTGATCGCCATCTTCGACGAATGGGTGCGCCAGGATGTCGGCCAGGTCCACGTGATGAACTTCGAATGGGCACTGGCCTCCTGGTGCCAGCTGCCACCTTCGGTCTGCCTGTTCGCCGCGCGTTGTGGCAAGGCGGCGATCGTCGAGCATGACGGCAGCCTCTACTCCTGCGATCACTACATGTACCCGGAGTACCGACTGGGCAACATCCAGACTGACGATCCCGCCACTCTCCTCGCTTCCCCCGCGCAGCAGGCCTTCGGCGCGGCCAAGGAAGAGGCGTTGCCGGCTTATTGCCGCGACTGCGACTACCGCTTCGCCTGCCATGGCGAATGCCCGAAGAACCGTTTCATGACCACGCCCGATGGCGAACCCGGCCTGAACTACCTGTGCCCGGCGTACAAGAAGTATTTCCGCCACCTGACGCCCTACTTGAACACCATGGCCAAGCTGGTCAGCCACGGCCAACCAGCCTCGCTGATCATGCAGGCGATTTCGGGACCGCTGCTGGTGCCGCTGGGGACGAAAGGCTGAGAATCGCCAGGTTTGCAGTAGCTGTAGGAGCGAGCTTGCTCGCGAACGATCCGAGCGAGACCATTCGCGAGCAAGCTCGCTCCTACACAAAGCCCACGCTACGGCGCTCCCGCTAGAGCGAAGCGAAGCCCATCAAAAAAACCCGGCACGCGCTTGCGTGCCGGGCTTTTTCGCCTCCTTAGCGAACCTTGCGCAGAAGGAAGTGAGAGAGCGCCGGGATCAACACCAGGGCACCGACCATGTTCCAGATGAACATGAAGGTCAGCAGGATGCCCATGTCGGCCTGGAACTTGATCGGCGACCAGGCCCAGGTGACTACCCCGGCGGCCAAGGTGATACCCACCAGCGCCACCACCTTGCCGGTGAAGGCCACCGCATTGCGGTACGCCACGCCCAGGGAGAGTCCGGCGCGCTGCTGGGCCAGCTGGACGCTGAGCAGGTACAGGGCATAGTCGACGCCGATGCCCACGCCCAGCGCGATCACCGGCAACGTGGCCACCTTCACACCCATGCCCAGCCAGACCATCAGGGCTTCGCAGAGGATCGAGGTGAGCATCAGCGGCACCACCGCCACCACCACCGCGCGCCAGCTGCGGAAAGTGATGAAGCAGAGCAGGATCACCGCGCCGTACACATAGAGCAGCATGGTGCGGTTAGCCTCGCGCACGACGATATTGGTCGCGGCCTCGATCCCGGCGCTGCCGGCGGCGAGCATGAACTGGCGGTCCTCGGTGCTGTGCTCGCGGGCAAAGCCTTCGGCCACCTTCACCACGTGGTCGAGGGTCTCGGCCTTGTGGTCGGTCAGGTAGGCCACCACCGGCATCATCGAGCAGTCGTTGTTGAACAGTTCCGGGTTATTTACCGACGCTTGCTGGGCGCCGTAGTTGAGGACGTTCTGGTTGCGCGCGATGGTCAGCCACTTCGGGTTGCCCTCGTAGGAGCCGGCGGTGATCTGGCGCACGGCGTTCACCAGCGACACCGTGGTCTGCACACCCGGCTGCTGTTGCAGCAGCCAACCGAGGCGATCGGCCTCCACCAGGCTCTCGTACTTCAGGCACCCCTCCGTGGGGGTCTTCAGCATCACCGCGAAGAGGTCACTGGACAGCGAATAGTTGGAGGTGATGTAGGCATTGTCGCGGTTGTAGCGCGAGTCCGGGCGCAACTCCGGCGCACCGGGGTCGAGGTCGCCGATCTTCAACTGCAGGCTGACCACGAAGCCGAGCACGGCGAGCAGGCCGGCCACTACCAGGGCCGCGCCGGCCCAACGGCGCTCGGTGAAGCGGTCGAGCAAGCTCCACAGCGCTCCCAGGCCCTTGCCGCGCAGCTCGTCGTTCTCGCCACGCAGGCTGCGCTCGGCGGCCTGGCGGCTGACGCCGAAGTAGGACAGCAGCACGGGCAGCAGCACCAGGTTGGTGAAGATCAATACCGCCACACCGATGCTGGCGGTGATCGCCAGGTCCTGGATCACCGGGATATCGATCAGCATCAGCACGGCGAAGCCCACGGCGTCAGCCAGCAGCGCGGTGAGCCCGGCGAGGAACAGCCGGCGGAAGGTGTAGCGCGCCGCCACCAGCTGGTGGGTGCCACGCCCGACATCCTGCATGATGCCGTTCATCTTCTGCGCGCCGTGGGACACGCCAATGGCGAAGACCAGGAACGGCACGAGGATCGAGAAGGGATCGAGGTTATAACCGAGCAGCGCCACCAGCCCCAGCTGCCAGGCCACTGCGATCACCGAACAGAAGATCACCAGCGCGGTGCTGCACACGCAGCGGGTGTAGAAGTAGATGATGGCGGTGGCGATCAGCGCGGCGGCGCCGAAATACATCATCACCTGTACCAGGCCGTCGAGCAGGTCGCCGATCAGCTTGGCGAAACCGATGACGCGGACCTTGATCGGCCCCGTGCCCTCCTCGCCCGCCACCCGCGCCGCGCCGTCGAATTCGTACTTGTCGCGCAGCTTCTCTTCCAGGGTGCGGGAGAACGCGTGGTAGTCCATGGCCTTGCCGGTGACCGGGTCCTTCTCCAGCAGCGGCACGAAGATCATGCTCGACTTGAAGTTGTTGCCCACCAGGCTGCCGACGATGCCGGAGCGGGCGATGTTCATCCGCAGTTGCTCCATGCCCTGCGCCGAACCATCGTAGGCGTCCGGCATGACCGGGCCGCCACGGAAGCCTTCCTCGGTCACTTCGGTCCAGCGCACGGCCGGGGTCCACAGCGACTTCATCCAGGCGCGGTCCACGCCCGGCGTGACGAACAGCTCGTCGTTGACCTCCTTGAGCACCTGCAGATAGCGCGGGTCGAAGATATCGCCGCCGCTATTCTCCACCACGACCCGCACCGAGTTGCCCAGCCCCCGCAGGGACTGGCGGTTATCCAGGTAGTTCTTGATGAAAGGATGACTCTGCGGAAGCATTTTTTCGAAGCTGGCGCTGAGGGTCAGGCGCGTGGCGGCGTAGTAGCCCAGCGTCAGGGTGGCGAGCAGGCACGCCAGCACTACCAGTAGCCGGTTGTTGAAGATCAGGCGCTCCAACAGATTGCCGGAGCGCGCATCGAAGCCCTTCAGCTCCTGGATCACCGGCATGGTGTCGAGTTCGTAGTTGCCCATGGTTGGCGGCTCTCTGAAAGTCGGGTTGGCTCATTGGAGGGGCAGCAGGCGTACGCCACGGGTTCCCACCAGCACCAGCGAGTCGCCGCTGGCTAACACTGCCGAGACCGGGCCGAGGGCATCCTGCGGCTGCACGGCGAAGCTGGCACCGTCGTCGGTGCTAACCAGCACATGGCCGGCCTGGCTGAGCAGGACGACCCGTCCAGCGGGGTCGAGGGTGGCGGCAACGATGCTAACCGGCAGACCGAGCTCGACCTTGTGCCAGTTGGCGCCACGGTCGAGGCTCCGATAGAGGTTGCCGCGCAGGCCGTAGACCAGGGCCATCCCCGGCTTGCCGATGACGCCGAAATAGGAGCCTTCGTAGGGCGTTACCACAGCCTTGAAACGCCCACTGGCCGCATCCAACTTCAGCACCAGGCCCTGCTCGCCGACGATGTAGAGGTCATCGCCCACCGCATGCAACCCATAGAAGTTCAACGCGCCGGGGTTCTCGGTGCGCTCCATCCAGGGCGTCCAGCTGCGGCCGCCGTCGTCGGTACGGAAGATCAGGTTGAAGGCGCCGACCACATAGCCGACCCGCTCGTTCTCGAACCAGACATCGAGGAAGGGTTTGTCCGCGCCCTCCTCCGTCATCCGCTGCGCTTCGGCGACCAGCGCGGCGATAGCCTCGTTCTGCGGCTCGGCCGCGGCCATGGCCTGGTAATGCGCGAGCATCCGTGGGCCTATCTGGCGGCCGTCGAACTGCCGGGTCCAGGTAGTCCCAGCGTCGGCGCTGTGCAGGACCACGCCATCGTGGCCGACCGCCCACCCCTGGCTGGCGCTGGGAAAGTGCACCGCCACCAGGTCGGAGCTGACCGGCACCTCGGCCTGCTGCCAGCGCCGCCCGGCGTCATCGGAATAAAGAATGTGCCCGCGCTGGCCAACCACCACCAGACGCTCACCCGCACTTGCCAGTCCGGTCAGCGGGCCCTGGACGGCCAGGTTGCTGTGCAGCGCGGGGGTGTCCAGCGTATCCGCGAACTCCCCTGCCACCACCTGCCGGGTGAAAGGCAGCGCCACTGCCAGGGCCAGCGCGGCAAGCACCATCCACTTGTAGATATTCATCGGCTGCATCTCAAAAAATACGCCACCGAGGGCACGCCCCACGGTGACGAAAACCACGCTCAAAGGTGTCGCATCAGCGGATGCCCGTGCCGGCCAGGGATTCAGGCGACCATTGCGCCTTCGACAAGGGCTGGATGTACTTCAGGCCGCCATGGGGACCGTAGATGCCGGTGATGTTGTAACTGCCGGAAACCAGGTCGTAGATCATGTGGTTGTCCGAGTTGGGCGCCTGCACGTCGTAGCTGAACGCCAGGTGGGCGAAGGAGCCGCGGTAGAGCTGTCCGTTGGCGTCATACTCGTCGGACGCCAAGGCGATCCAGCTGTCCTCGTCGAGGTAGAAGGTGCGCTTGCTGTAGATGTGGCGCTTGCCGGGTTTCAGCGTCGCCTCGACCACCCACACGCGGTGCAACTCCCAGCGCACCAGGTCGGGATTGACGTGGTTCGGCGTGGTGATATCGGCCGCCTTCTCGTGGTAGTTCAGCTTGTAGGTGTTGTAGGGGACGTACATCTCCTTCTTGCCCAGCAGCTTGAAGTCGTAGCGATCCAGCGCACCGTTAAACACCCAGGCATCGTCATAGGTGGAGCTGCCGGAGGAACCGGGGTTCGGCGTGTCATAGGCGATATCCGGCGCCAGCTTCACGCGACGCTGCCCTGGCAGGTACTGCCAGCCGCGACGGGGTTGCTTGAGCGGGTTGACCGCATCCTGCACCAGGATCGCCTCGCCGGCACGACGAGCCGGTCCGGTGTAGCTGATCTTGGTCCTGAAGAAGAGATCGCTGGCCTTCGCCGGTTCGTTGCGGCTCGGGTCGTACAGCGGGTACTCGATGAAGACGTTGCCAGTGGTCGCCAAGGTCGCGTGACCCGAGGAGTCGACGTTCCAGGAGTCGTACTTGAGACTGGTGGCATGCCCCTGGTAGCGCAACAGGTGGTTCCACATGGCTTCATTGCCGTCGTTGGGAATCGGGAAGGGCACACCTGGCAGGGCATTCTCCAGGGCGAGGCCACCTTCGGCGATGCGGGTGCCAACGGCATTCTTCGCCGTGTTGTCGAGCAGCTTCTGCGGCAGGCCCACAGTGCGGTGGGTCGGGAAGACGTCGACACGGAAGCTGGGGAAGCGCTTGAGCAGCTCCAGGGTCGTCGCAGTCAGCTTGCTCGCTTGCTCGGCAGCGTTCTTGCCATCGATCACCAGCTTCGGCGATTCGCCGGCAAAGGGATCGGGGCGCATAGTGCTGCCTTGCTGGTAGCTGGGCGGCGGCGTGGTCAGGCCGCCCTGGTACTCGGGGATGCTGCCATCGGCGTTGCCCGCTTTCTCCGCGCCAACCGCGGTCAGGGTGGTGCCGAGCTTCGCGGCGACTTCCGGGGATACCGCCGCGTGGGCGATACCCGTCATGGCCACCGAGAGGCTGGCGGCCAGCAGTGTATTGACGAATTTCATCGGTATTCTCCTGCGATCAGGCAGTGGTTCGATCAGAAGGTCGTTTTGAAGGTCAGGGTGACCATGCCGCGATCCTTGAGCTGCGACGGAACGCCGGCGAATGCCGTGGGCTGCCCCACCGTGCAGTTGTACATGCCGTTAGCGCCGGGGGTTGCGCCCTCACCCTGGATGCCGCCTGCGGGGGCGGTTCCTGCCGCGTCGCAGGTGTCGAAGGGCCCGAAGTTGTCCACGTACTTCAGGTCGAAGCGGTACTGGTTGCGCACATCCATGCCAACCCCGACCGAGTAGCTGCCGGCATCCTCGTTGCCGCCCAGTTGCACGGCGGAATGTCCCTTGAGGCCGACGTTGTAGTTGACCGGCAGGTACATATCGATGCCGGGGAGGACCTGGTACCAGGTCGGATTGAAGTTGATACCCAGGACGTAGTTGTCCTTGGTCACCTTGTCGACGCCGCGGTACCAGCTCTCGCCCTTGAACAGCTGCTCGTTCTCGGTCACGTCCAGCCAGCGGCTGTAGGCCAGTTCCACCAGGAGCGACGCGGAGTCCCAGACCGGCGTGTCGCCGAAGGTGGCCAGGCCATTTAGCACCGCGTGCAGTGTGTTGCCCCGGGCCACGGCGTTGTCGCCGTCGAAGCTGGAAATGAACCCGGGCAGCCCGGCCGCCGCCCCCGCCGGACTGACCGTGGCCGGCACACTGGCCAGCGGCATGTTTTCGCGGTAGTTCAGGTCGAAGCCAACGCTGACCCCGGCGATGCTTTTCGACAGACTGATGCCGTAAACGTCGATGTCGTCGACGTAGAACTGGTTGTAGGTACCGATGTTGCCGGAGACCAGCTGGACAGGCCCGACGGTGACAGGCTGCAGGGCCAGGTTCGGCAGCACGTCGGAGGTATTGCGGTAGTAGACGCCCAGGGTGCCGTCGAGCCATTCCGGGCTCCACTTGGCCATCAGGCCGAAGTCGCCACGCTTGTCCGGGGTGAAAGCGTGGCCATTGGTCAGGCGCAGGAACTGGTTGGCGCCGATCGGCCCCGGCGCGCCGAAGAACGGGTTGACGCCGCCGATCAGCGAGAGGTCGTCGCCGCCGTGCTGGATGCCGTCGTTGAAGCCGAGATAAGTGCCGGACTCCGGCAGTCGCGACGGGTCCCAGTCGAGGAAGTACTGCGCGCCTAGGCTGAATTCCGGCGTCACCGTCAGGTTGGCGGACAGCTGATTGCGCGGGATGAACAGCTCCTTGGCCTCGGTGCCAGGCACCGCCAGCGCCTTGGAGATATCCAGGCCGGATTGGCCGTAGCTGTTGCCGTGGGCGAAGGCGAGGATGGCTTCGCCCCAGTACTGGGTATGGCTGCCGAGCTTGGCGCTGAGCAGGGATTGCTCACCGAACTCCACACTGCCGAAGACGAAGGCGTCGAGAATCTCGGCGGAAGGGCCGTTGTAGTAACGGTCGGCATAGCCGCTCAGGCTGCGGGAATCCGGGCGACCGTCATTGAGCTGGTTGGTCGCGGCGTTGGCGCTGCCGACCTTGTCATAGGCATGGTCATACCAGCTGTTGCTGCTGACCCGGAAGCCCATCTGCTCTTTGTAGATCACGTCCAGTTCAGTGAGCAGGTCGATGCGTTGGGACACCGCGCTGCCGGCGGAGAAGTTGCGGTTACCGTCATTGTTGTTGAAGGAATTGGCCAGCTTGGAGTTGGCGCTTTCCACCCGCTGCGCGTAGTTCAGCTTGAGGGTGTTGTCGACGCGCACGGCCCAGTCTTCGCTCCCGGTGTCGAACTGGAACGCGTGCACCGGCGAGAGTCCGAGCCCTGCCGTGATCGCGGTCGCCAGCAGGCCCCGGTGCAGATTCGTGTGACAGGTCTTATTGTTGTTATTCATCTAGCTTGCTCACCTTCTCTGTTGTTTCACCAAACGACATTCACGCGTCCCATGCCCGCTCAGCCCAATGTGCGTTGCAGGACAGTTACCGATACCGATCGGCCCAGTGCCGAACTGTGTTGCAGCGCGGTACGCGCGCCTGCGATCTGGCGGCCCTCGGCTTGGCCGCGCAGTTGCCAGACCAGCTCGGTGATCTGCGCCAACCCCGTGGCGCCGGGCGCGTGGCCGCGTCCCAGCAGGCCGCCCGAGGGACATACCGCGACCTGGCGGCCACGCGTGCTGAAGTTCTGCAGGACGAACTGGTCCAGCTCCTCCTCACGGCAAAAACCCAGGGCGGCGCTGTTGATCATGAAATCACCGACGCTCTGGTCATGGAGTTCCACCACTTCGATCTCGTCGGGCCCGATACCGGCCTGCTCGTAGGCCTTTTGCGCCACCCGGCGGGTGGCGGCGCGCCCGAGCACGTCGAGCACGCTGGCAGACTCCAGTTCCGAGGTTGTGTCGCTGCTGCGCGCGCAGCTCAGCAGGGCCACATCGCGACGGGCGCCGTAGCGGGCCACGAAGCTCCGTGAACAGAGCAGCACCGCCGCAGCTCCGCAGGCCGGCGGGCAAAGGTAGGGAGCGAGCCAGCCGTCGAAGCAGGACGAGCGATTCAGCACGGCATAGGGATTGATCCTGGCCTGGCCTCGGGCATGGCCGAGCACTTGCTCGAAACTGCTTTCGGCAATCCCCATGCGGGTCAGCAGCCAGTTGGTCTGGGAGGCGAACAGCGCCGCCGGATGCTGCCGGCGGTGAAGGGATGCCAAGGGGTCGCTGCGATGGTGCAGGCTGTCCCACTCCACGCTGGGGTATTCATCCATGCCGAAGAATGCGCGGTTGGTCACGCCTGCCGGCATGCATTCGTAGCCCAGGACCAAGACACATTCGGCCTCGCCGCAGAGCACCGCGTGGCGCGCCAACTGAAGGGCGCTACTGCCCGACGCGCAGCCATCGCTGACATTGAAGATCGGCACGCCGGTCAGGCCAACGTGGGCGAGTACCCGCTCGCCGCTTCCTGCCTCGCACTGCACGCACGAGGTGAACACCTGGTCGACCAGGTCGTAGTCGATGCGGGCATCTTCGAGCGCCGCGCGAATCGCCCGGCCTGCCAGCGCAGCGGTACTGTCGCGAGTGCCGAGCGGAACGAACGGCGTCATCCCCACCCCTGCGACCAGCACGCTATCTGCCATGACCCTACCCCTCGATTACCCGCATTCAGCGGAAAGTCGTTCGCGACCCGATACAAGAGGCACCCCGCCCGCCTTTAGGGGAGCAGTGCCTCGACTTGCGAGTCAGACTATGGGTAGTTCTCCAAGCGGCCACCCCCAACGACAGGGGGTATGGGTGGTGTCTGGGGGGCATGGATTTCGGGGGCTTGTGCAGGAGGCAGGAGAGAACAGTAGCCCGGATGAAATCCAGGAGCGGCGGTTGGATTTCCCCGGATGGCATCCGGGCCACCGAGCGCGGTTGTAGGGTGCGCCATGCGCACCGCCGCCCGCCCCCCACGAGTCGCTGATGCGGACAGCGCACCCTACTGTGGGAGCGAATTCATTCGCGAATCGTCGCGTCAGGCCCGCATCGCGACTGAAGTCGCTCCCACAGTGGCCAGGTCAACCTGCCGATTCGAGAATGCCCAGCATGTAGGCGCGATCCACCACATGCTTGCGGGTGCCGGCCTGGAACTTGCCGAAGAGGTTCTTCAGGTGCCACTTCACGGTTTCCTCGCCGACATTCAGCGCCTGGGCGATCTGCTTGTTCGACAGATTGCGCGCCAGCAGTTGGAGGACTTCGCGCTCCTTGGGGGTGAGCAGGCGGCTAGGCGACACGGCCATGGGAACCGCCTCCAGACGCGCAGGCTGTGCCGCTGGAGTTAGGTTCTCCGTCGGTGACGGGGTGCCGTCGAGACGAATCTGCTCTGCCCAGCGGGCCAGGTCAGGGTGGCTGTCCTGAACGATGCGCCGCAAACCGTATTCATCGGCGAGGCTGATCGCTTCCTTCAGGCTAGGCAGCCCGTCCAGCCGGGATTCCTTGAGGGCCAACGCCTTGAGTAGCTTCAACTGGACCACTTCGCGGCCCCGACGCAAGCGCTCGGCGATCTCGTTGGTCATGTTCAGCTCCAACAGCATGGCCGGCCAGTCCCGCGCCGCAAGGTGGACATAGACCCTGGCCAGGCCGACCGAGATGCCCAGCTCCGATCCGAGCAGCCCGTGCCCCTGGCGCACCGCTTCGGGTATCCATTTCTCCAATCGTCGCCACAGTGCCTGGCAGGTGTCGCCCCGGCCATGCAATGCATTCAGGCGGATCTGCTCGCCGAGGGCGACTATGCAGAAGCGTGGGATGCCGCGCTCTTCGCCTAAGGCCGACAAGGCTTCCAGCAGGTCGTGGCCACGATGCGGCTGCCCTTGCAATGCGGCCAGCCGCGCCGCGGTGAGAAAACCCATTGAGATCGCATCCGGCGACGCGAGGCGCTCGATCACATCCAGCCGGTTTGCCAGCACCGTGGTCGCTTCCTGAACCTCACCTCGTTCGAGCAACGCCGTGGCCAGGCCGCAGGCCAGGATCACCGCCACCGAACTGCGCCGCCCGATGTCCTTTTCGGCATGCGCCAGGCTGTCGCGAAACGCGGCTTCGGCCTGCTGGATGCGCCCCTCGCACAGATACGACATGCCGAACACCCATTTACCGAATCCACGGATGGCATCGAGCTGTGGCGTCCAGAGGTAGTTGGGGGTCCGCTGGTAGACCCGCCGCGCCTTCTCGGGCTGCCCCTGGAGCAGCAGGAGTACGGCGACCTGGTTGGCGAGCATGGCTTGCAGCTTGATCGAGCCGGCCGGCAGCTTTTCCATCCACGGCGCGGCGATTCGCAACGACTCGTCCGGGCGGTCGGCAAAGTAATAGGCCGCGGCGGCGATGGCCGTTGCTTCCCCGCGCATGTCCTCGTCGGCGGCCGGGTCCTGCTGGATACGGTCCACCAGGCGCAGCGCCTCCACATGCCGCTCGCTCAGCGCAAGAACCCACGCGGCGGCCACGCACATCCTCGGGCGCGACTCCACCTCCTCGGCGGGAAGTTCGTCGAGCCAGTCCTTAACCCGGCCGAACTGCCCACGTATCGTGATCTCGTACAGGCAGCGTTCGATATTTCGATAAGCCTGCTCCGCCTGGCCGGCCTGCAGGAACTGGCGCGCAGCCTCCTCAAAGAATGCGTGTTCCTCGAGCCAGTTGGCCGCCCGTTCATGCAGCAATTGGCGGTGCTCGGCCGACAGACCAGCAAAGCGTGCCTGGAGAAACTCCCGCGCCAGGGGATGGATGCGCACCCAGTCGCTGTCGAGCCCCTCGGCAAAAATTGGCGTCGACGCGCACAAGCCGCGCAACAGCTGATCCGCGCGCTCATCGCCGGTGAGCGCCGCGCACAGCGATGGATGGACCATGTCCAGCAGTGAAATACAGGTAAGGAACTCCACCTGCTCGACCGGCAACTGGGCGACCAGGCTATCGACGAAGTAACGCTGGATATCGCCCGAACAGGCCGAGAGCTCGTCAATGGCGGCTATCAGATTGCTGCTCTTCTCAATGGCGGCAACCGCTAGTTGCAGGCCCAACGGCCAACCTTCAGTTATCTCGTGCAGATGCACGCAGCCGTCTGGATCAATGCGCGATCCAAAGCGACTGGCGAGTATCGCCACGGTCTCCTCGACGCGGAAACGCAGGGCATCGGCCGCGATGCCGACATACAGTCCGCGCGCCAGCAAATCTGCCACCTGCAGCTTCAGACGACTGCGCGAAGCCATGATCACGCGCAGGTTGGCCGGTGCGTTGTGCAGGAGATAGGTCAACGAATAACGGGTGGTGGTTTCGGGCAGCGTATCGGCCTCATCGAGGATCAGCACGGTTTCCACGCCGAGGTCGGCGACTTCCGCCAGCCAATCGGTCAGGCCGTCGAGCCCGTCCCTGGCAGGGGGCATCGTCCGCCCGGCGTTCACCGCAAAAGACTGCCGCCCGCTGCCCAGCGCCATGGCGGCGGCCAGGCCATGGACGAAGCGGCTGCCATCGTCATGGGCATCGAGGGTCAGCCAGGCGACCACCGCACCGCGGGAGAGAAATTCGCGGCGCCATTGCGCCAGCAGCAGGGTCTTGCCGAAACCGGCCGGAGCGTGCACCGAAATGGCCAAGCGGTCAGCCAGATCGGGCGAATCGATGCTGAGCCGCTCGCGCATCTGAGTACCCTTCTGATTGCGGGGCGGCGTTGTCTTGAGAACCAGTTCGGGCTCTATCCGATCCACGTTGGCGATGCCTCTCTGCGGTCCCGTGCACTGGGTGATCGGGCCGGGCCAGCGATGGCCGACGACTCCAATGCCTGGGCATTTTCTTGTTATGGGGAGAAGGTCATGCCCTAGGCACTTTGCGATCTTGCACCGCCGCTCAGCGTGGCACGCGATGCGCCGGCCCGCCACTTCATCCAGGCTGTCTCCTGGCGGGAAAGGTTTCCGAGCATTGCAACAGCCTGATGTGCGTGGGCCCTTCTCCAGGGGCTAGCCGCACGAGAATAAATCAGCGCCGCACATCTGTCCCCCTAGCGTCGAGGAGTATGCGAAGCAAAAGCGGCCGCCGACGCCCACCAGGGGACGACAGCGGCCGCGCGGAGTCATTCCGGCAGGGCGAATCCGGCAATCAGGCCCGCATCCACCGTGTGGACCGAACCATTCACATAAGCCGCCTGGTCCGAAGCCAGCCAGGTCACCAGGTTGGCCACGTCTTCCGGCTGACCCGCGCGGCTCACGTGGGAGGCCAGCGAGGCGAACAGCGCACGCTCGCTCTCACTGAGGTTGTCGGTGGTCATCGAGGTCTGGATGAAGCCGGGCGCGATGGCAACGCTGCGGATGTTCCGCTTGCCGTACTCCAGCGCGCAGGCCTTGGTCAGACCGATCACACCGTGTTTCGCCGCGGTGTAATGCGACAGGGTGGACATACCCACCAGACCGTCGACAGAGGCGGTGTTGATGATCACGCCGCCGCCACTGGCGAGCATGGCCGGAATCGCCGCATGGGCGCAGTAGAAGACACCGTTGAGATTGATGTCGATGACCCGGCGCCACTCCGCCGGGGCCAACTCGGCGGTCCGCGCACGCGCACCGGAGATGCCGGCATTGCTGAACAGCACGTCAACGCGTCCGAAGGTGTTCATGGCGCTGTCGACCATGGCCTGGCAGGCCGCCTCATCGGCCACGTCGGTAAGCACCACCAGGGCTTCGCCGCCGATCAGCTCCAGGGTTTCCTGAAGGCCTCGTTCATTGACATCCGCCAGCACCACCTTGGCGCCGAGGCGCGCAAACTGGATCGCCGAAGCACGGCCAATGCCGCCGGCCGCGCCGGTCACGATGACAACCTTTCCAGTGAAATCCACGTTGATTCTCCTCACACAGGCCACATTGGCGTTCTTGTTGGCCCTGACGTTAATCCCGCGCCCGGCCCCCGGACTTGTCCTTCCACGCAGAACGCTTATCCCGAAACGAGCAGATTGCAGGCGCCCGGCAGACGGATTTGTCCCTGGAGGCCTGACTTGTTATCAGCTCGACACGCGCGGGCTCCACGGCACGAGGCTTTGTGGATACTCGGTTGCACGCAGCCAGAACCAGCGTCCACGAACAGCCAAGAGGTCACTATGAGTACCGAAATCGTAATCGCCGGGGTGGGCATGGTGCCCTTCCGCAAGCCGGGTCAATCGGAAAGCTACGACGTCATGGGCGAACAAGCTGCACGCGCGGCGCTCAAGGACGCCGGCATCGACTACGCACTGGTCGAGCAGGCCTTCTGCGGCTACGTCTACGGCGACAGTTGCGCGGGGCAGGCGGCGCTCTACCGCTTGGATATCAGCGGCATCCCGATCTTCAACGTGAACAACAACTGCGCCAGCGGTTCGTCGGCCTTCGCCCTGGCTGTCCAGGCAGTCCAGGGGCAGCAGGTGGAGTGCGCACTGGCGCTGGGCTTCGAGCAGATGGCGCCGGGGGCAATCAACATGCTCTTCCCCGACAAGCCGAGCCCGATCGCGCGGCATGAGCAGGCCATCTTCAGGATGATGGACATGAGCCCCGAGGAGCGCGCCGTGCCGCCGGCGGTCGGCATGTTCGGCGCCCAGGTCGATGCCATGCTCGGGATGGGGGTGACCGAGCAGACCCTAGCGGCGGTTTGCGTCAATTCCCGCAGGCACGCCGCCCACAATGAGAACGCCATCTTCCGCACGCCACTGACGGTCGAAGAGATACTTTCCACACCTCCCCTCTTCCGTGGGCTGCGCAAGAACTACGCCTGCCCGCCGAGTTGCGGCGCAGCCGCCGTGATCGTCTGCACCCCGGAGTTCGCCCGTGCCCATGGCATCCGCGCCGACGTACGCCTGGCCGGGCGCGGCTGGAGCAGCGACCGCAGCAGTTTCTTCGAAGGCAGCGTGATGGATGTCATGTTCCAGGCCCTGAGCCGCGATGCGGCGCACAAAGCCTATGAGGATGCCGGCATCGGCCCGGAAGATGTCGACGTCATCGAACTGCACGACTGTTTCGCCAGCAACGAGCTGGCCACCTATGTCGCGCTGGGGCTGTGCCGGCAGGACGAGCTGAACGCCTTTGTCGCAGCCGGGCGCGGCACCTATGGCGGCGACTGGGTGATCAACCCCTCGGGCGGCCTGCTGGCCAAGGGGCATCCGCTGGGTGCGACGGGACTGGCCCAGTTGACCGAGCTGACCTGGCAGCTTCGCGGTGAGGCCGGCCCACGGCAGATGCCGGGGGCCCGGGTCGCGCTGCAGCACAACGGCGGCCTGGGCAGCGCCGGCTTCGTGCATATCCTGAAAAAGTACTGACCTGCCAGGGTGGGCTGGAGTACAGAGCCGCCCGGCTCAGCGCTCCAGCCCGAGGTCTTGGCGGTACTGTCGCGGCGACTGGTTTGTCCAGCGTTTGAAGGCGCGGGTGAAATTGCTCACTTCGGTGTAGCCGAGGGAGAAGGCCGCTTCGGTTACCGAAACCGAGCTGCGCGACATCATCGCCAGGGCCTGCGTGCGGCGGGTACTGTCGAGAATCTCCTGGAAACTGGTGTCCCGCGCAGCAAGCTTCAACTGCAGGTTGCGGGTGCTGATGTGAAGTTGCTCGGCCACCCGGTCCTTGTTCAGGGCCCGCACGGATAACGCTTCGCTGATGAGCGACCGTACGCGATTGACGATGTCGCTGCGGTCGATCCGCTGCAGATACTCCATCACCGTTCGATCATGGCCAAGGGCGAGCTCCTCGTTGGCACCGGGCAGCCGCTTGTCTACCTGTGCGACGTCCATGACCATGATGATCTCAGGCCGATCGAATTCGATATCGCACTGGAAATAGTCTCGATACCTCTGTGCCTGGCCTTCCGGTTGTGGCCGTGTCAGTTCGAGCTTCCTCAATTGGAAGCGATTGCCGGAGATGGTGCGCAGCAGGTTGGTGACCAGGGCAATGTAGGCATCCTGCGTCTCGAAACAGGTGTCTGTCCCTTTTGTGCTGGCACTGATCAGCAGGAACTGATTGCCATGCTCTTCACAACGGATATCGGCGTTTTGGGAAACGACCCGGTAGAAGGCACTCAGGCGTTGGGCAAAATCTCGAATCGAGATGCTGGACAGCAATGCGAAGCCCATGGCGTGCAGATTGGCCGGGCGCATCGTTTCTCCGACTCGCAAGCCGAAACCGGGATCGCCGCTGGCCTGCACCGCAGCGGCGTAGAGTCGCGAGATAGTCGGGTTGTCGATGCGGACCAGGGGATCGGTGGTGGTGGGCAATGACAGGCCGCAGGTGTGGAAGATGTCCTCCGCGACGATACCCAGGTTTTCCAGGGCTTCGGCAATCGCGATGGCGTAGGCGCCGATGATCGATGAGTTGTGCGTGACCTCTTTCATTCGGCTGCTCTCCGCCAGTGCTCAGTGCGAGTATCAGTCACTGCGCATGGGGCCCGGGACAGCTGGGGAAGCAGGTCCGGTGACGCAGCGTTGTCCGCGCCACCATAGGTCAGCTGCGGCTGGAGGCCGCCCCCCTTGGCTGGGGGGCTGCGACGGAGCGGCTGGTCAATTCACCGCGCGAGCCTTGTCCGACCAGTACGCCTTGCGCAGCTCGGTCTTCAGCACCTTGCCGGCCGGGCTGCGCGGTAGCTGTTCGATGAAGTCGACGCTCTTGGGGGTCTTGACGCTGCCAAGGCGCTCCTTGACCAGGGCGATCAGATCTTCCTCCGCACAGACCTTGCCGGGCTTGAGCTGGACAATGGCCTTCACCGCTTCGCCCCACTTCTCGTCGGGGATGCCGATCACCGAGCAATCCTGCACGGCCTCGTGGCCGGTCAGCACCTGCTCGATCTCGTTCGGATAGACGTTGAAACCGCCGGTGATGATCATGTCCTTCTTGCGGTCGACGATAGTGATGTAGCCGTCCTCGGACATGACCCCGACATCGCCCGTGTGGTGCCAGCCATGAGTGCGCACCTCGGCAGTGGCCTGCGCGTTCTTGTAATAGCCCGGCGTCACCAGATCCCCGCGAATGCAGACCTCCCCCGCTTCGCCGCGCGCCACTTCTACCCCTTCGTCATCGAGGATGGCCACGCTGTTGAGCACACACGGTCGGCCGATGGATTGCAGGCGTGCCTCATTGATCGAGCCATCGGCCTGCAGGTAGTCCCAGGGCGCCTTGGCGGTGATCGCTGCCGGTGCTTCGGACTGGCCGAAGGCCTCGGACATCACCGGGCCGAAAACCTGCACGGCTTCCTTCAGTTTCTCCAGCGAGGTCGGCGCGGCGCCCACCAGGAAGTGCTTCAGGGAGCTGAAATCGCGCTGACGGATCTCCGGCAGCGCCAGGAGCATGTAAAGCACGGTCGGCGGCAGGAACAGATGGGTCACCCGATAGCGCTCGATCGCATCGACAATGGCCTCGGGCTGGGCCACGGCCATGATGACGTTGGTGCCGCCACGGGCGAAGTGCAGGCAACCGCTGAGCCCTGCGGTATGCGTCATCGGCGCCACCACCAGGTGGCGGGTATCGTCGTGGTAGGAAAAATGCGCGTAGAAATTGCTGAAGAAGGTGTGGACGTTGCGATGGGTGATCATCACGCCCTTTGAACGCCCGGTGGTGCCGCCGGTGGGATAGAGAGCGAAAATGTCGTCCAGGCTGCCGCTACCCGGTTCCGGGGTGTAGCTCGGCGGCGCGCCTTCCGACCAGGCCGCGAGGGAGATGCCCACGCCGCAATCGCCATCGATGCACACCAGTTCACGCAGGCCGGGGCAGCTCGCTTTAAGTTGCGCGGCTTCCTTGGCGTAGACGCTGTGGAACAACAGCAGCTCGCCGTCGAAGTCACTGAACAGCTCCGCATTGGCCGCCACCGTATTGCGCGGATTGACCGGTAGCCAGACGCAGCGGGCACGGAATACGCCCAGCAGGGCGAGAAACGCGACGCTGCAGTTGGGCGCCAGGATGCCCACATGGCCGCCTTCGTTGAACCCGTTATGGGTGATCGCGCCTGCGATGGCCTGGGTCACGTTTGCCGCCTGGGCATAGGTGAGCGCCCCCGCGTCGTTGCCGACGTCGACGAAGGCTAGGTTGTTCGGATAGAAACGGACCGCGTTATCGAAGTGTTCGATGATGCGCATGGCAACTGTGCTCCCGTGCAAGAGTGCCGCGACGGCCGGCTTTCGTCGGCGCAGCCGTCTCCCCGGGGCCGCACTTAGGCAGTCCCGAGGAAGTTTTTTCGGAGGGCTATCGGATGGTCAGTGGTTGCGCTGGTAAGCGCGGCTCAGCCAGTGCATGGCCTTGAGCTTGAGGGTGTTGGTCTCGCCGTCTTCGATCATCGATGCCCGTGCATCACGCAGAAGCTTCTCGATCGGGTACTCGCGGGTCAGGCCGTTGCCACCGAAGAGTTGCAGCGCTTCGCTGGCCACCTGGAAGGCGGTCTCGGTGACATAGGTCTTGCTGGTGATCGACGCGGCCAGGTGCGGGCCCTTGTCGCAGTAGTTGTAGGCAAACACCCGCTGGGTGATGGCGCGCGACAGCTCGACTTTCTGCCACAGGTCGAAGGTGCGCAGTTGCACGCTCTGGTGATTGATGATCGGTGTTCCGCCTTGCTTGCGTTCGTGCACATAGGCCAAGGCATGTTCGTAGGCCGCGCGAGCAACCCCGGTGAAGGTCGCCGCCATTTCCATGTTGCCAAACGTCAGGGCGCTGAAGAAGCTGGTCATGGCCGCTTCGCCCTCGGCGATCACGTATTTCCTCGGCACACGCACTTCATTGAAAAACAGCTCCCCCTGGGGCAGTGGACGCTGGCCCAGCTTCTCCAGCGGCTTGCCCTTGGAGACGCCCGGCAGGTCGAGCGGAATCAGTATGCCGATGTGGTTCAGCCCACGGCCATTCTCATGCTCCAGGCCCTGGCCGTAGTCGCAAGGAATGTAAGCGAGGGTGGTCTGCGCAAGGGGTGCATAGGAAACCCAGGCCGAGGATTGGCCCTGCACGATGACCTCGTCTCCTACTACCCGCGCATACAGATTGCCGCGCGATTGCCGGGTTCCGGGCTGGACGATGCTGCCGTCCATGTCGGCGGCATCGCTGCCGCGATCGGGCTGGGTCGCCAGCCAGCAGCCGGGAAGCGAGCCGAATCGCTCGATGATTTCCGCATCGCCGGTGTTGTGCGCCGCGAATGCGGGGAAGGAAGACGCCAGGGCGGCGATGGCCAGACCGGAGTCACCCCAGCCAAGCTCTTCGAAGATGATCGGCATGATGCGGGCTTTCTGCTGGTTGTCCATGCCGGCAATGGCGGCGAGGTCAAGGAGACCCGACTCATGCACCTGGCGCAGGTAGTCGAACAGCGGCGATCCCGGGGCGACCACTTCTTCGGCGGTCATCTTGTCCAGCTTGGCGCCGAGCGGACGCATCACGTCTCGGGCGAAGCCGTGAGCCGCCTCCTGAATGGCACGTTCTTCTTCGCTCAGATCAGCTTCCAGCCCTTGAAGGCCGAGCACGGGCTCGACGATTTTGTTCAGATCAAACATTTGCCGTTTCCTCTTGTTCTTGTCCCGTAGCGACACGGTGAGGATCCGCACTGGTCGTCATCAGGACGAACAGAAAGGACCGATGTAAAGGCATCGGATAGCACCCCTAGGCATGCACCTGCGGATTCCCGATTGCATGGGCTGAAGCCTAACTGGCCATGGATCGGCAGGCTTATCGTATCGGGCAGATAGGTTGTCCCGGCGAGCGCTATTGCAGCGTCAATGCCCGTCGAACCTGGAAGGTTATCAGGCGCCCTTTAAGGGGCCTCGCGGAGCAGGCCGGGAGATCGGGGAGCGGGAATTGGAGTTTGCCCGGAATTCATCGGGGCTATTAGTCGCGCGCGGCTGGGCTGGACACCCCATGCAGCCGGAACTGGCCTGCATGCGGGCACAAAACCCTGCTATCGCTCAAATACCTCGTCTGCACAGATGCAGAAGCAACGCATCGATTTCGGAGAACACCACCGCCGCAGTAGCCGGCGTACGGAAAATGGCCTCAAGGATTTTGCGCTGTCGATTCTTCATGGCGGGAATGACAGCAGAAAATGATCACAAAACATGCAGAGCTTAAGTTGAGTCGTATCCGCTCCATAAACCCCACCTGCCCATAGCCTGCTGATCATTGGATGCTGAGCTCCCGTTTTCACTGGAGCTCACCACCATGATGCGTCCCGACGCCAAGGTGCAGAAGGTCTACCTCTATCCC